>DASPWW010000158.1:0-20072 GCA_035637595.1 Solirubrobacterales bacterium
GCCTCGGCGCCCTCGTCCAGCACGATCAGGCTGCGCCACTGCAGCGCTGTTCCGGCGGCGTCGTGGATAGCGGTCAGGGCGACCGGAACGCTCAGACGCGCGCCGCGCGGCACGTAGACGAACGCGCCCCCGCGCCACCCCGCGTCGTTGCGGGCTACGAACGGATCGTCCGGCGGCACGATCGACCCGAGGTGGGCCGACAGCAGGTCCGGAAAGCGCTCGACCGCAGTCGATAGCGGCACCACCACCGGCTCGGACGGCGGCTCGGCGGTGCGCTCGCCGGAGACCTCGCCCGCGTCCATGTCGAGTGGCGTCCCGTCGACCTGCCGCACCCGCGCCGCGCCCTCGGGCGCGGTGACCAGCTCGACGGCGCGCTCCGCTGCGTCGGGATCGGCGCCGTCGGGCTCAGGGTAGGCGTCGAGGTCGAGCTCGGAGAGGTCGGTGAACTCCCAGCCCTTCGCCTTCTGGGTCGGAAGCTCGAGCTCCGCCGCCAGTTCGGCGCCGCGCCGCCGGCGCTCGGTCAACCAATCCGGCTCGGCTGTATCGAGCGGCGCCGCAGCGCCGTCAGCCAATGCTGCCTTCCATCTGGAGCTCGATCAGACGATTCATCTCGACCGCGTACTCCATCGGAAGCTCCTTGGTGATCGGCTCGATGAAGCCGTTGACGATCATCTTCGAGGCCTCCTCCTCGTCGAGCCCGTGGGCCTGGAGGTAGAAGAGCTGCTCCTCGCCGATCTTCGAGACCGAGGCCTCGTGTCCGACGTTGGCGTCGTTCTCGTCGATGCGGATCGTCGGATAGGTGTCCGAGCGCGACTCCTCGTCGAGCAGCAGCGCGTCGCAGACGACCTTCGAGCGCGCTTCCTTGGCGCCCTTCGCGACCTCGAGCAGGCCGCGGTAGGTGCCGCGCCCTCCGTCCTTGGAGATCGACTTGGCGAAGATCGAGGAGGTCGTCTTGGGAGCCCCGTGGATGATCTTGCCGCCGGCGTCCTGGTGCTGGCCGTTCCCCGCGAACGCGATCGAGAGGATCTCGCCGTGGGCCTCGGGGCCGAGCAGGTAAACCGACGGGTACTTCATTGTCAGCTTCGAGCCGAGGTTGCAGTCCACCCACTCCATCGTCGCGGCCTCCTGCGCCACGGCCCGCTTGGTGACCAGGTTGTAGACGTTGGTCGACCAGTTCTGGACCGTCGTGTAGCGGACCTTCGAGCCCGGCTTGCAGATGATCTCGACGACCGCGGAATGCAGTGAGTCGGTGGAGTAGACGGGGGCCGTGCAGTTGTGCGAGACGACTCCCTCGCACACGTAGCTTTCATCCTCCTCGACGCTCAGGTTGAAGACCTCGCACTCGGCATCCACCTTCTCGATTGAGGAGATCGGCATCCACAGATACCCGCCTGCCATCACCGCTCCGGCGTGGGTCGCGCGAACGGGACGCGGATCGCGGTTCAGAACCAGCTCCTCGAAGCGCGGATGGTCGACCTTGCAGATCGCGATCTGCCACATCGGCCGCCGTGGCTCGGCGCGATCGGAGCGGCTCAGCGAAGCCCGGATTCCGATCGAGAGCAGAAGCTCCCGAAGCCGCTGGGCCACGTCGCGCCTGGTCTGATTGATCCGGTACAGGTCGAGGCCCTTGTCGTAGGACCCCTCGCCGTCGTAGAGCCCGCGTACCAGGGCAGCTCGCTCACCCTCGGTAAGGGCGAGGACCCAGTCGGGGATACGAAGCTCGTCGATCGTTCGGCCGAATGCCTGAGAGAAAAACCTGGCCGCACGAACTGAGCTGTAGCGAAGTGACACGCCGGCTCGCTCCTCGTACGAGTACTCCCACGGCTCGATCCCGAATGCATCAGCCATCGCCTCGCGGGTGAACTCCCTGATCTCGGTCTCATCGCGATGGCTGTCGAAGCTGACGTACGACGTGTTCGGGCTCACCGAGCCCTCGGCGAGGTACAGGCCCATCAAGCGGCACGTCGATGCGTTGACGGCTACCTCAACACGCTCAGCAACTGGTGCCCCGCCACCAGGCTTGATCTCGATGTCCTCGCTCCAGGTGAGCTCCGGTCGCTCTTCAGGGTCGATGTTCGTAGGCACGGCGACATAGTCGCCCTTGTTGAGCTCCTGCGCGGTGAGCCATTGCGGCTCGAAGTGACGGTTGTGCTCGCGGACGTTCTTGCGTCTAGCGACGAGGAACGGATGCCCCGGAGTGACCGCAAGCGAGCGATAGCCCTCGCTCTGGAAGCGGATGTGATGCAGCGGCCCGCTGAACGGGCGGCGCATCACCCGGTAGACGGGCCGGAAGCGGCCCTCGTGGGTGAGGACCTCGTCGCCCTCCTCCAGCTCTTCGATCGGCATCTCACCGTCGCGCACTCGCACCATCGAGCCGCTAATGAAACAACCCTCGATATACGTCACGTCCGAGCCCTCCTCGGCGATGATCAGGGTGCGCTCGAACTGCCCCATGTTCTCGGTGTTGATCCGGAAGTAGGCCTGAAGCGGCATCTCGACCTTGACGCCGGACGGCACGTAGACGAACGAGCCGCCCGACCACACGGCCGAGTTGAGCGCGGCGAGCTTGTTGTCGTTGGGCGGGATGACCGTCGCCCAGTGCTCGCGCACGATGTCCTCGTGCTCGCGCAGGCCGGAGTCCATGTCCATGAAGATCACGCCCTGCTTCTCGAGGTCCTCGCGGATCTGGTGGTAGACCACCTCACTTTCGTACTGAGCTCCAACTCCCGCGAGGAACTTGCGCTCCGCCTCGGGGATGCCGAGGCGGTCGAAGGTGTTCTTGATGTCCTCGGGGACGTCGTCCCAGCTGCGCTGCGCCTTTTCGGAGGCGCGCACGAAGTAGTGGATGTTCTCGAAGTCGATCTGGGCGAGGTTGCCGCCCCACGTGGGGGTGGGACGGTCGAGGAAGTGATCGAGCGCCTTGAGGCGGAACTCGCGCATCCACGCGGGCTCGTCCTTGTACTCGGAGATCGACTCGACGACCTCGCGCGACAGGCCCTTCGGCGCCTTGTAGACGTAGCCCGACTCGGAATCGTGGAAGCCGAACTTCTCCTTGTAGTCGGCGCCGATGTCGCGCAGCGAGTCCTGCTCGGCGACTTTCGGGTCGAGCGGTGGGACCTTTATCTCGGGCGTTGCCATGGTTATTCGATCTCCAGCTTGACTTCGCCGTCCTCGATCCTGCCCGCAAAGGCCCGCACCGGAACATAGGCGGGAAGGGTCTTGGGCTTTCCCGTGCGCAGATCGAACAGCGATCCGTGCCTGGGGCACTCCACCGTACAGGTCTCGGCATCGAGCTCGCCCTCGGCGAGCGGACCGTCGTCGTGCGAGCAGCGATCCTCGATCGCGAGGATCTCCCCGCCGCACTTGAAGACGCCGAACTTCTCGCCCTCGACCTCGATCAGGCGCATCTCGCCCTCGGCGAGCTCCTCGGCTCTGCACACGGTCATCTCGCTCATGCGTTTTGTCGTCGTCGCTGCGATTGTGATCCTGGTTACGTTATTCCTACTTCCGAGCTAGGAATTGTAGCGATGGGGCGGGACGGCCTACGACCGCGTCGCGACCCCGAGGACGTGCGGCGTCGCGGGCAGGATGATCGGTGAGGGGCGGAACGGGAACCGGCGGCAGGACTCGACCTCGAACCCGCCGGCCGCGATCGCGGCCACGGTCTCGCGGTCGCAATGGCAACCGCCCGCGAACAGCGGCCAGACCCGCCCGACGACGCGCTGCATGCGCGCGAAACCGGGATCGCTGGCCAGCACGTGCTCGTAGAAGCGAAGCTCCCCGCCCGGTCGGATGACGCGGTGCAGCTCGCCCAGCGCCGATGCCTGGTCGGGAACCGAGCACAGAACCAGGGAGGCGACGGCCGAGTCGAACTCCCCGTCGCCGGCCGGCAGTTGGTCGGCGAGCCCGTCCACGACCCGGATCGGGACCGATGCCTCGCCCGCGGCCTGCTCGGCGAGCGGTCGCAGGTAGTCCTCGGGCTCGACGGCGATCACCTCCGACACCGTGCTCGGGTAATGGCGGAAGTTGAGGCCGTTGCCGGCGCCGACCTCGATCACCCGGCCCTCGAGGCCCGAGAGCAGCTCTCGCCGGTGCTCCGCCGCCCCCTTCCTCTCGGCATCGGGCGACAGCCGCGCGTAGAGCCGCGCGAAGATCGGATGCCGGACCTCCTGTGCCATCAGGGCGCCGGCTTCCTCGCCAGCAGCGAGACGCTCTTGACGCCGTACTTGGCGCTCGCGTTGCGCGCCTGGTCGGAGATGAACTCGTACGGGTTCTCGCGGACCTCGTCGATCGCGAGGCCGGCGTCGCCGATTGCCTGCTGGTAGTCGTCTTGCTGGGCGGCGCCGCCGATGCAAGATGCCCACAGGCTCGCGTCGCAGACGATGCTCTCGGTGAGCTGCTTCTCGCTGACGATGTCGGCGACCGCGAGCCTGCCGCCCGGACGAAGCACCCGCGCCACCTCGGCGAAGACGCGCTCCTTCTCGGGCGAGAGGTTGATCACGCCGTTGGAGATCACGATGTCGAACGCGGCGTCCTCTAGCGGCAGCTCCTCGATCCGCGCCGCGACGAACTCCACCTGGTCGAGGCCGGCCACGCCGGCGAGCCGCCGCGCCTTGGCGAGCTGCTCGTCGGTCATGTCGACGCCGACCACACGGCCGGGGTCGCCCACCTTCCCGGCGGCGAAGAAGGCGTCCATCCCCGAGCCGCTGCCGAGGTCGAGGACGCTCTCGCCTCGCTCTAGCGCGGCGAGGTCGAAGAAGTACCCCACCCCGGCGAACGACTCGATCGCTCCGTCCGGGATCCGGTTGAGGTCGTCCTCCGGGTAGCCGAGCCTGCGCGCCAGCGGGCGCCCGAGCTCGAAGTGGTAGTCGCGCTCCGGCTGCTCGGCGACATGGCGGTACATGTCCTTGACCTTCGCCTCGAGTTCTGTGGTGTTGAGCTGGGTTGGCATTTGCGTTCCTCCTGTCGAATCGGTCTAGTTTCTACTTCGAAGCTGCTGCCGCCGAGGCCCGACCCCCGGTCAGCGCCTGCTCGTCGGCGCCGACCCTTCCCCGGTCGCCCACGTCGCCCATCTCCAGCGCGACTACGAGCCCGGACAGCGCCGTCAGGCCGGCCACCACCGCGATCGCAGCGGGAAGGCCCCAGGCCTCGGCTACGGTCCCGGCGACGATGGCGCCGGCGACGTATCCGGTGTCGCGCCAGAAGCGATACACGCCCAGGCTCGTCGGTCGGTCCACGGGCTCGACGCGGTCGGAGATCGTCGCCAGCAGGGTCGGATAGACGAGCGCGGTCCCGATCCCCAGCAGCACGGCCGCGCAGGCAGCGATCGCCACCGCCCCGCCGCTCGTCGCCAGCAGGACCAGCGCCGCCGCCTGAAGCAGCATCCCGGCGACGATCGGCGCCTTGCGCCCGACCTCGTCGGAGAGCCACCCGGTCGCTATCTGCCCGACTCCCCACACCGCCGGGTAGAGGCCGGCGACGAGCCCGATCTCGCCGTATCCGGCCCCGTGCGCGGCCAGGAACAGGGGGCCGATCCCCCACATCAGCCCGTCGTTGAGGTTGTTGACGAATCCCGCCTGGGAGCACGAGCGAAGCGTGCGGTCGGCGATCGTCACGCGTCGAAACGACGCCCGGAGGCCCAGCAACTCGCGCGGCGTTCCCTGCTCGGCCGCGACGTGACCGGCCGTGTCTCGTACGAGCAGCAGCGAGGCCAGCAGGGCGGTGAGCGCGACGGTCAGGCCCCCGACCGCGATCACGTCGCGAGGGGCCAGCTCCGCGGCCGCGATCCCGGCGACGGCCGCGCCGATGGCGACGCCCCCGTAGCCCGCGGCCTCGTTGAGGCCGAGCGCCAGCCCCCGGCGCCTCGGGCCGGCGAGGTCCACCTTCATCACTACGGCCATCGACCAGGTGAGGCCCTGGTTGAGCCCCAGCAGCGCATTCGCGCCGACGACCCAGGCCCACGAAGGAGCGTCGAGGATCAGGATCGGGACCGGGACGGCGACGATCCATCCGGCGACGAGCAGCCGCTTGCGCCCGGCGCGCGCGGCCAGCGGCCCGGCTGCGAGGTTGGTCAGCGCCTTCGCCGCGCCGAAGCTCGCGATGAAGGAGAGCACCGCGACGGTGGAGCCGAGCCCGAACTCCGACTCGCCGACCAGCGGCAGCGTCGATCGCTCGAGCCCCACCATGCCGCCGACGAACAGGGTGATCGCGACGAGGATCGAGAACTGGGCGGCGTTCGGTCGCAGCCCCAACCGGGGCTCGGTCACGCGCTCTCCGCGACTCCCGCTCGGCTGCCCCCGAGCCTGTTGCGGCGGTAGATCTCCTCGAACTGGGTTGGCGGTGGGCTGAGCTCGGCGAGCACCCGATCGACAAAGTCGGGAGGCTCGCCGGTGGCGAGCGGGTTGTTGCGGCGCTCGAACCCGATCGTCGAGCTGGGATTCGAGCTGATCCCCGCCCCGCACGCCGACCCGCCGACGTGGCCGGGGCGAAGCTCGATCCAGTCGGGGAGGGTCATCAGGCGCTCGCGCAGGGTTCGCCCGAGCGCCTCAGCCAGCTCGCGCTCCTCGCCGTGCAGGTCCGGCCGGCCGACCGCGCCGACGAACAGGGTGTCGCCCGTGAAGACGAGCCACGGCTGCTCGCCCCGGATCGTGTCGGTGACCAGCAGGGACGAGTGAGCCCACGCGTGCCCGGGGGTCGACATCGCCTCGGCACGCGTGTTGCCCAGCTCGATGATCTCGCCGTCGCGCAGCGGCTCGAACTCGAACTCGACCGGGGCGCCCGCGGGAAGGCGGAGCGCGGCCCCCGCCCGCTCGGCGAGCTCCGCGGCGCCGCTCGGATGGTCCGCGTGCACGTGCGTGTCGAAGACCTGGGTGATCGCGGCATCGACGCCCGCCGCGGACTTCAGGTACTCGTCGACGAGATCGGCGTGCGGGTCGACGACGCCCAGCTTGCCCTTGCTCGTGCAGCCGAACAGGTACGAGACGCAGCCGGTCTCCTCGACGAGGTAGCTGCGCAGGATCATGCCGTCGCCTCGCTACGGCGGTGGATCAGCCCGTAGATCAGGGATGGAATGCAGAAGTTGGTCGTGGCGACCGTCGCCGACACGAGGAGGAAGGGAACCGCCAGACCCCAGGCGAGCGTCGGCGCTCCGGCAGCGAACGCGATCGCCACGGCGACGATCCACGGCGTCGCGAGCTGGCACGCGAAGCGCCGCGGCGGCGGGCTGTCGGGGACGGGCGGGCCCCCGAGCGCGCGGCGCACGGTGCCGTCATAGACCCAGTCGAACGGGTGCTTGCGGGTCACGAACCCGCCGAGCAGCGCGGTGGCGGCGATCGCGAGCAGCACGGCGGGCGAGCCCAGGATCGTCCCGACCGCGACTCCGGTGAAGCACAGGATCGGAGCGAAGCGCAGCCCGAGCCACAGCTGTCGGCGCTGGTCGCCGCTCAGCGGGCCGTAGCCCTGCATCGTCAGGCAGCTTCGGCTCCAGGTTCGAAATCCGCTTGGGCTCATCGCTTCTCCTCCTTCGCCAGCCCCACAACACAGCACAAGCTACCGATCCGGTAGCTATTCTTCCAGGCTAAGTTCGCTATAGATGGCTTTCCAGACTGGAATAGTTGACGCGCTCGATCCGCTTCGCCTGCGGCTCCTCGTCGAGGTGCAGCGACGCGGCTCGATCTCGGCCGCCGCGGAGGCGTGCCGGGTCAGCCAGCCGTCCGCCACCAAGCACCTCAAGACGGTCGAGGCGGCGCTCGGCGAGAAGCTCGTCGAGCGCAACGGGCGCGCCAGCGCCCTCACCGACGCCGGGAGGATCGTCGCCGCGCACGCGGCGCGCGCCCTCGACACGCTCGACGGGATGTCCGAAGAGCTCGACGCGCTGCGCGGGGCCGAACGGGGCCGGCTAGCGCTGGCCGCCTCGACGACCCCCGGGACGTACGTGCTGCCGTCGATCCTGCAGTGCTTCGCCGACCGCCACCCGAGGGTGGAGGTGGAGGTGATGATCGGCTCGAGCACCTGGGTCGCGGAGCGGGTCGCACGGCGCGAGGTCTCGCTGGCCCTGGCGGGGGAGGTGGACTGGCCCGACGGCGTCCGGCCGGAGCCCTTCCTCGAGGACGAGGTCGTGGGGATCTCGGCCCCGGGGCAGCTCCGGCTGCGCCGCGGCAAGGCGTCGGCGAGCGAGCTCGCCGACCACACCCTGCTGACCCGTGAGCCGGGCTCGAGCAGCCAGGGAATCGCCGAGCGATCCCTGGCCAGAACCGGCTACCGCCCCGCCAAGCGCTGGGAGCTGGATTCCAACGAGGCGATCAAGCGCTCGGTCCAGGCCGGCCTGGGAGTGGGTTTCGTGTCGCGCCTCGCGGTCGAGGAGGAGCTGGAGCGGGGGGAGCTGGTCGCCTTTCGTGTCGATGGAGCGGGGTCGATGCGGCGCTCCGTCCACCTGCTTCTGCCCGACGATCGCGATTCCACGCCCTCCGAGCGCGCTTTCATCGCGACGCTCAGCGACTGCTGTGCGGTCAGCGTCGCGGGCTGCACGGTCGATACCGGCACACGTGAGGCCGGCTGCTAGATCGTCGCGGCCTCGGCGGGGTCGCCCGCCTCGCCCTCGTCCTCCCAGTCGGCGGTCGCGCCGAGGCTCGCGCTCTTGATCACCTTGAGCCCGAGCAGGGCGCACTTCATCCGCGTCGCCGAGATGTCGATCCCGAGCAGCTCGAGCACGAACTCCTTCGGCAGCCGCAGCAGCTCGTCGCGGGTCATGCCCTCGAGCTCGTCGGTCAGCAGCGAGGTGGCCGCCGTCGAGATTGCGCACCCCTTCCCCTCGAAGCCGACCTCGGCGACGCGGTCATCCTGGTCGAGCCTTATCCAGACGTGCTGCTCGTCGCCGCAGAACGGGTTGTTGTCCTCGAAGTCGAGGTCGAAGTCGTCGAGCCGCCCGAAGTTCTGGGGCCGCTTGTAGTGCTCGAGGATCTGGTCGCGGTAGAGCTGGTCCATCCTCAGGCGAGCTTGAACACGCGGCGGGCGTCGTGCAGGGCCTCGACGAGCCGATCGATCTCCTCGGGCGTGTTGTAGGGCGCGAGGCTGGCGCGGGTCGTCGCCGCGACCCCGAGGCGCTCCATCAGCGGCTGAGCGCAGTGATGGCCCGCCCGCACGCAGACGGCGTGGCGGTCGAGGATCTCCGAGACGTCGTGGGCGTGGATCCCCTCGAGCTCGAACGAGACGATCGCGCTGCGCCCCACGTTCTCGGTCGGGCCGAAGATGCGAAGACCTGGAACCTCCGACAGCCCCTCGAGCAGGACGCCCGCGAGCTCCGAGTCCCTCGCGGCGACTCCCTCGAGCCCCAGGTCCTCGAGCCACTCGATTGCGGCAGCGAGCCCGATCGCCTCGCCGATCGCCGGGGTGCCGGCCTCGAAGCGGGCGGGCAGGCTCGCCCAGGTGATGTCCTGCTTGCGGACCGTGCGGATCATCGAGCCGCCGCCGATGAACGGGGGCATCTGCTCGAGCAGCTCGCGACGGCCCCACAGGACCCCGACGCCCGTCGGGCCGTAGGCCTTGTGGCCGGTGAACGCGTAGAAGTCCGCGCCCAGGGCGCGCGCGTCGAGCGCCATCTTCGGCGCCGCCTGCGCCCCGTCGACGACGACCGTGGCTCCGGCGTCGTGGGCCAGGGCCGCGATGTCCTCGACGGGATTGACGGTCCCGAGTACGTTGGATACGTGGGTGACTGCGACGAGCTTCGGCTCGCGCTCGAGCAGGCCGCGCAGGGCGTCCATGTCGAGCCGGCCCTCGTCGGTTATCGGCGCCCAGTCGAGCTCGGCTCCACGCTCGCGAGCAAGCATGTACCAGGGCACCACGTTCGAGTGGTGCTCCATCTCGGTGACGAGGATGCGGTCGCCCTTCCCGAGGTTCGCGCGGCCCCACGAGTACGCGACGAGATTGATCGCCTCGGTGGCATTGCGGACGAAGATCACCTCGCGCGGCTCGGCGCCGAGGTGGCGCGCGACGACGTGGCGCGCGCGCTCATAAAGCGCCGTCGCCTCCTCCGAGAGCCTGTAGACGCCGCGGTGGACGTTGGCGTTCTGCTCGCGCCAGTAGCGGTCCAGGGTCTCGATCACCGCGAGCGGCTTCTGGGCGGTGGCGCCGTTGTCCAGGTAGGCGATCGGGTGGCCGTGCACCTCGCGGGCGAGGATCGGGAACTCGTCCCGGATCTCGTCGACCGTGCGCGCCAGGGACGGGGTCGTGGCGGCGGTGACGGCCATCAGGCCGCGGCCTCGACCTCTTCGCGGATCCAGCCGTAGCCCTTCTGCTCGAGCAGCTCGACCAGCTCGTCCGTCCCCTCCTTGACGATCCTGCCGTCGTACATCACGTGAACGGAGTCGGGGCGCACGAGGTGCAGGATGCGCTGGTAGTGGGTGATGATCAGCGTCCCGATCTCGGGCCCCGCGAGGGAGTTGACGCCGTTGGCGACCGTTCGCAGTGCGTCGATGTCGAGTCCCGAGTCGGTCTCGTCGAGGACCGCGACGCGGGGGCGCAGCATCGCGAGCTGGAGGATCTCCATGCGTTTCTTCTCGCCGCCTGAGAACCCGTCGTTCAGGTACCGACTCGAGAACTCCGTGGGGATGTTCACGAGCTCCATCGCCTCCTCCGCCTGACGGCGGAAGTCCTTGAGCTTGATCTGGTCCTCGCCGCGCCCCTCGCGCTGGGCGTTGACGATCATGCGCAGGTACTTCGAGACGGTCACGCCGGGGATCGCCACCGGGTACTGGAAGGCCATGAACAGCCCCATGCGCGCGCGCTCATCGGGGTCGGCCTCGGTGATGTCCTCGCCCCGGAACGTGATCGTCCCGCTCGTGACGTCGAATCCGGGGTGGCCCATGATCGCGTTCGCGAGCGTCGACTTGCCGGACCCGTTCGGGCCCATCAAGGCGTGGACCCTGCCGGCCTCGACCGTCAGGTCTAGCCCCTTGAGGATCTCCTTGCCCTCGGCGCTGACGTGCAGGTCTCTGATCTCGAGCTCCGCCATCGGTTTCCCTTCGCTCTAGGCCGCGCGTCCGGCGACCGCGTTCCTGGACTCGCTCTGCTCGGTGAACGCGACGAGGTCGGCGACCGTCGTCCCGGTGAGCGCCTTGGTCACGCCTCCCTGGACCCTCGTCCACAGCAGCTTCGTGGCGCAGGTACGGCCCTCGTCGGTCTCGTGCGAGCACAGCACGCGGCCCTCGCGCTCGACGTGGAAGCACTCCATTGGCGCGATCGGGCCCTCCAGCGCCTCGACGACCTCGCGCATATCGATCTTCTCGGCGGGCCGCGCGAGGCGGTAGCCGCCGTGAGCGCCGCGGGTCGAGGTCACCAGCTCGGCGGCGCGCAGCTTCGCGACCAGGTGCTCGAGGTAGGACAGCGGCAGCATCTCCGCCTCGGCGATCGCGCTCAGCGAGACCGGGCCCGAGTCGGCGCTGCGGCCAAGCTCGACCATCAGGCGGACCCCGTACTCAGCTTTGGTCGAGAACAGCATCTCGGCCAAATCCTAGCTGAACGGTCGGTTATGGCCTCGAGGTCTCGGCTACGGCTCGATCAGGCCTCTGCGGATGGCATATCGCACCAACTCGACGCGATCGCGCATCCCGAGCTTGCGCATGGCGTTGGCGCGGTGATTCTCGACCGTCTTATCGGAGAGCCCGAGGATCTCGGCGATCTCGCGGTTGGTGTGCGCCTCGGCCGCCAGCTTGACGACCTGCTGCTCGCGTGGGGTCAGCTCGTCGCCGGGCTCCTCGCCGCGTTCCAGGACGTCCTTGATCAGGGCGCGCTGGGCGTCGGGCGTGAGGAACGGCTCGCCGCGCTGCACGGCGTGGATCGCCTCGATTATGTCCTGGTCCGCCTGGCTCTTGAGCACGTAGCCCGAGGCGCCGGCCTTCAGCGCCTCGAACAGGTAGCGCTCGTCGTCGTGCATCGAGAGGATCAGCACCGAGATGTCGGGGGCCGCCTCGCGGATCGCCCGCGTGGCTTCGAGACCTGTGAGACGCGGCATCTTGACGTCGAGGATCGCCAGGTCCGGCTGTTCCTTGATCGCCATGTCTCGCGCCTCGATTCCGTCCGAGGCCTCCGCGATCACCTCGATGTCGTCTTGGCGCTCGAGCAGCATGCGTAGCCCCGAGCGCACGATCCCGTGGTCGTCGGCGATCAGTACACGCATGGACTCATACTCGCAGGCGGATGCGCGTCCCGACGGGCGGTTTGGACTCGACCTCGAGCTCGCCGCCGACCAGCAGCGCCCGCTCCCTCATCCCGGGGATCCCGAGCCCGCCGTCCGACTCGCCGAGCACGAAGCCGTGCCCGTCGTCGCTCACGCTCAGCTCCAGGCCGTCGCCGTTGCGGCGCAGGCGCACCCGGACGTGCTCGGCGCCCGAATGGCGGACCACGTTCGAGAGCGACTCCTGAGCGACCCGATAGGCGACGAGCTGGATCTCCGACCCGACATCCGAGAAATCGCCCTCGGAGTCGAAGCTCGTCTCGATGCTGGTCTGGTGTCCGAGCTCCTTGACCGCTCCGGCGAGCGCCGCCTTCAGCCCCATGTCGTCGAGCGCCGTGGGGCGCAGGGCGCGAGCCAGGTCGAGCAGCTCCCGCATCGCCTGGTTGGCCATCACCTTGGTTTCGACGAGCTCCCGGTCGAGCTCCGGAGGCGCCTTGTCGCGCGCCGCCTCGAGGTGCAGCAGCACGCCGGTCAGCGACTGGTTGACCTCGTCGTGGAGGTCGCGCGCCACCCGGGCGCGCTCCTCCTCCATCGCCTGGAGCGCCGCGCTCGAGGTACGCCGGCGCTCCGCGTCGAGCCGCTCCAGCATGCGCCGGAACGCGACCTCGAGGCGCTCGACCTCCTCGGTCTCCGCTCGACCGTCCACCAGTCCGCCGAAGTCGACGCCGGAGCGCGCCAGGTCGGCCTTCTCCATCGCCTCGATGAGTCGCTCCAGCGGCTCGAAGCGCTTCTGGATCATGAACAGGTTGACGAGGACCGTCAGGGCGATCGCGAACCCGAGGATGAGGCCGACCGCGGGGTCGTCGCGAAAGCTGCTGTTCGGGTTGGCGGACACCCCGGCCGCGACCACGGCGACCGATACCAGCAGCAGGTTGGCGATCAAGACTCGGGTGAGGAGCGTTCGGCGACGCATCAGTCACCTAAGTATCGGCATCCGGAGGGGGGATGGCTTAGTCGGGGGGGACCGGGTGCCATAATTTTCGTCGCGACCTACCCACAGGAGAGCGCTTTCGATGACGACAACGAGACGATCCAACTTCGCCGCGACGCTCAGGACGACCGTCCTGCTCGCCTCCCTCACCGGCCTGTTCGTGGTCATCGGGGCGCTGATCGGCGGCCCCGACACGGCGCTGGTGTTCCTCGTCATGGCCGCCCTGCTCAACCTCGGGGCCTACTGGTTCAGCGACCGCATCGCGCTCGCGATGGCGAGGGCAAAGCCGGTCTCCGAGTCCGAGGCGCCGAAGCTGTACGAGATCGTCCGCGATCTGACGACGCGCGCCGGGCTGCCGATGCCGCGCATCTACGTGATTCCCCAGGACCAGCCCAACGCCTTCGCGACGGGCCGCAACCCCAAGAACTCCGCCGTCGCCGTGACGCGCGGGATCGTCAAGCTGCTCTCCGAGGACGAGTTGCGCGGCGTGCTGGCGCACGAGCTGGCGCACATCCGCAATCACGACATCCTGATCACCTCGGTCGCGTCGACGATCGGTGGCGCGATCACCTACCTCGGCTACATGCTGCTGTGGTTCGGAGGCGACGATGAGTCTCCGCTCAGCCTCGTGGCCTCGCTGGCGCTCGTGCTGCTCGCCCCGATCGCCGCGACGATCATCCAGCTCGCAATCTCGCGTCAGCGCGAGTTCTCGGCCGACGCCACGGGCGCCGAGATCAGCGGCAACCCCGAGTCGCTGGCGAGCGCCCTGCTGCGACTCGAGGAGGGCGCCAAGGCGATTCCGATGCAGGTCAACCAGGCATCCGAGCCGCTGTACATCGTCAAGCCATTCTCGGGCGGCGGCATGGCCCGCCTGTTCTCGACCCATCCGCCGATCGAGGAGCGCGTCCGGCGCCTGCGCCAGATGCGCCCGGCGCTGGTCTGAGCTAGCTATACTTTCTGAAGTATTAGAAACCGGCTGACGGAGGCGTTGTTCGCATGCGGATGGCCGCAGAGCCGCTCGACGTGATCAGGAACAGGATCGAGGAGGTCGACGTCGCCGAGGCGCGCGACGAGATCGCGGCCGGGGACGCTGTCCTGATCGACACACGTGAGCCGCACGAGTGGGAGGAGGCTCACCTCGAGGGCGCGACCCTGGTTCCCCCGGCCGAGGTGACCGAGCGGATCGGCGAGGTGATACCCGACCGCTCGCAGCGCGTGCTGCTCTACTGCGCGACCGGCAACCGTTCGGCCCGCGCCGCCGACGCGATGCAGAGCGAGCTCGGGTACGAGAACGTCGCGAACATCGCCGGCGGGATCGAGACCTGGCAGGAGCTGGGGCTGCCCGTCGTCGCCCCGGAGGGGATGACCCGCGAGCAGCGGATTCGCTACTCGCGCCACACCCTGCTGCCCGAGGTCGGAGTCGAGGGCCAGCTCAAGCTGCTCAACTCGAAGGTGCTGCTGGTCGGGGCCGGAGGCCTCGGCTCTCCGGCAGCCCTCTACCTCGCCGCCGCCGGCGTCGGCACGCTTGGCCTCGTGGATGACGACGAGGTGGACGCGTCCAACCTCCAGCGCCAGGTGATCCACTCGACGGACCGCGTTGGCACCCCCAAGACCGAGTCGGCGCGGATCACGATCGAGGGCCTGAACCCCGACGTGGACGTGATCGAGCACCGCACGCGGCTCGATTCCTCCAACGTGATCGAGGTTCTGCGCGACTACGACGTGATCGTCGACGGCGCCGACAACTTCCCGACGCGCTACCTGCTCAACGACGCATCGGTGCGGCTCAGAAAGCCCGTCGTCTCCGCCTCGATCCTCGGCTTCGAGGGCCAGATCTCGACCTTCGCCCCTTTCGAGGGCCCGTGCTACCGCTGCCTTTATCCGGTCCCGCCCCCGGCCGAGCTGGCGCCGAGCTGCGGCGCGGCGGGTGTGCTCGGGGTGATGGCGGGCGTAATGGGGCTGCTCCAGGCCAACGAGGTCATCAAGCTCGTCGTCGGAATCGGCGAGCCGCTGATCGGTCGCCTGCTGATCTACGACTCGCTCGGGACGCGTTTCACCGAGCTCAAGGTGAGGCGCGACCCCGAATGCCCGATCTGCGGCCCGGACGCGGAGGAGATCCCGGAGTCCGAGCTCGGCAAGTTCCCGGACTACGAAGCGTTTTGCGCAGGAACCGCGGTCGGCTAGTCGGGCGGATACCCTCCCGCCGATGCCCACCGTGAAGATCCCGCCCGTCCTGCGCGCCGAGACCGGCGGCGAGGCCGAGGTCGACGTCAGTGGTGAGAACGTCGGCGACGTCCTACGCGCGCTGGTCGCGACTCATCCCGGCACCGAGCACCAGCTGTTCGCGAGCGACGGGGCCCTGAACCGCTACGTCAACGTCTATCTCAACGACGAGGACGTACGGGTTCTAGACGGGCTCGACACGCGCGTCTCCGGCGCGGACACCGTCGTGATCCTGCCGGCGATGGCGGGCGGGGCCTGACGCGCGGCAGGAACTAGCAGGGAAGCGGCGGCAGCGGACAGGGACCGGGCGCCGGCTGTTCGGGCGGCGGCGGCGGTGACTCGGTGCCGCCGGTGAAGCCGAGATAGGCAAACCAGGCCGGTTTTGGCTCGCCGCCTTCCTCCAGCAGCCCCGCGGATGAGCAGAAGGGGCAGTCCTCGTAGCCGATGCCGGGATCGCGGAACGCGTACCAGATCACCCCCGCGAGCTTCCAGGCGGCGGCGTTGTTCGCCATCAGCTCGAACGAGCTCTGGAGCAGATCTCGCTGTCCCTCGAGCCCCTTGATCAGCGGCCGGTTGGCGACCGGCGGGTCGGAGCCCCAGCCCACCTCGCTGATCCACAACGGCTTGTCTGAAAGGTGGGCGTGCCGGAGCAACCGGCGGTAGCGCTTGATCTGCTTCTTGAGCTGGCCGAGCGTGCGCGCGTACGGATGCAGCGCCGCCGAGTCGAAGTAGCTGCCGATCCGTCGGACGTCGAACAGGTCGGCGAGGTAATGCGTGTACTCGACCTTCTTGCCACCCTCGGGGGTGGGGAAGACGCCCGCGAGCACGATCTTGGCGCTCGGGTCCGCGCTCGCGATCGCGTCGTGAGAGATCTGGAGCAGCTTCGCGTATCCCTTTGGCCTGCGCTTGGGCTGGTAGTACGTCTGGGAGCTGGGCTCGTTCCAGATCTGCCACTGGTTGATCGGGACGTAGGGAGGGTCGTAGCCATCCGAGTCGTCCGACCAAAAGGTGCCCTGCGGACCGTAGCGGCCGACCAACGTGACGAGGAAGTCCGTCCACGCTGCCTTCGCCGAGCCCGAGAGCGGCGGCACCGCCTCGCAGCCGTGCTCGTCGAGGCCGTGACAGTCGACCCCCGCCCAGGGGGGCGTGCCGTAGGGGAAGGGCAGGATCTCGATCCCGTTGCTCGCCGCCTTCGCGACGACGAAGTCGAGATAGCTCCAGTCATAAGCGTCCGGCTGCGGTTCGATCTTCGGCCACAGCACGAGCAAGCGCAGCGTGCCGACGTTGGCCGCCCCGAGCTGGTCGACCTCCGATCCGTTGAGGTTGTTGATGGGGATGACCCCCCAGAAACTGCGCGAGACCTGGGCCTGTGCGGGCACGGCGATCGTGCACGCCAGGACGGCGAGCGCAGCGCAACTCACCACCGGGCGCCGCCATGTCGACTTTGGCGAAGTCATGCTCTTGTCCGCGGCTTCGGTCGCCGGTGAGCTTACGGATGCCGGTGGACTTCCCCGGACTCAGGGAAGGATCGGCGGGATCGGCGAGGTCGGCGGGGGCGGTGAGGTCGGAGGCGGCGTCGGTGTCGGCTGCGAGGGCGGGTTTGGCTCGCCGCCGGTGATCTCCACGTATGAGTCCCAGGCGGGCTTGGGGTTTCCGTTCTCCTTCAGCAGCCCCGCTGAGGAGCAGAAGGGGCAGTTCTCGAACCCGAACCCGGGGTCGCGCCACGCGTACCAGATCACCCCGGCGATCTTCCATGCCGCGTGTTTGCTCGCGAGCAGATGGAAGGATCGCTCGAGCAGCTCGCGCTGGCCGTCGAGCCCCTTGATCAGCGGCCGGTTGGCGACCGGCGGGTCGGATCCCCAGCCCACCTCGCTGATCCACAGCGGCTTGCTGCCCGAGCCCCCGCGGCGCATCTGACGCCGCACGTTCTTGATCTGCTTGCGCAGCCCGTTGAGGGTGCGCGCGTAGGGGTGCAGCGCCGCGGCGTCGAAGTGCTTTCCGATCCCGTGCACGTCGTAGAAGGCGTCGAGGTACGGCGCGATCCGGAACTTCTTGCCGCCCTCGGGCGCCGGAAAGATCCCGGCGAGGACAATCTCGCCTTCGGGATCGACGGAATGGATCGCCTCGTCCGACAGCTTGACGAGGTTGGCGTAGCCCTTCGGGTCGGGGCGCGGGCGGTAATAGGTCTGCGAGCTGGGCTCGTTCCAGATCTGCCACCGCCTGATCGGGAGGTATGGCGGGTTGTAGGCGTCGGAGGTGTCGCTCCAGAACGTCCCCTCCGGCCCGTAGCGGCTCACGGCGTCGGCGAGGAAATCGGACCACGCCTGCTTGGCCTCCTGCGAGCCGAGCGGCGGGACGCGCTGGCACAGGCCCTCGTCCAGTCCGTGGCAGTCGACCTTGACCCAATCCGGCGTCCCGTAGGGAAACGGCAGCATCTCGATGCCGTTTCGCGCCGCGTTGGCGACCACGAAGTCGAGATAGCTCCAGTCGTAGCTGTCGCGCTTCGGCTCGATCGCCGGCCACAGGAACATCAGCCGCAGCGTGCCGACGTTGCCGCTGCCCATCTGGTCGATCTCCGACGACGAGAGGTCGTTGATCGGGATCACGCCCCAGAAGTCGCGCGGGACCTCGGCGGATGCTGACGCGGGCGCGGCCGCGCCCGCCGCCACGGCGAGCACGGCGAGCACGGCGACACGCGCGGCCAGGCCTCGCGAACGGCTCCGCGGCGAGGCCGACCGGGTCATCTCGCTACGGCGTCCCGCCCGCGATCTTCACGAGCTCGTCCCAGGCGGGCTTCGGCTTCCCCTTCAGGGTGAAGAGGCCGGAAGAGCGGCAGAACTCGCAGCCCGCGATCGTGTGGTCGGCGTCGGCCCACGCGTACCAGATGATCGCGCCGATGTTGTACTTCGTGCGGTTGTCGAGCAGGAAGTTGTACGAGTCCCTCAGCAGGTTTGCCTGCCCGGACTTGCCCTTGATCAGCGGCTTGTCGTTATGGGGCCTGGCCGACCCCCAGCCGATCTCGGTGACGAGGATCTCCTTCCCCGAATCCCCGTGCTGATCGAGGATCGCCCGCGCCTTGTTGAGCTGGAACTGGAGCCCGTGGATGTCGGGCGAGTACGGGTGCAGGGCCACGGCGTCGAAGCTGTCTGAGACGCCCGACACCTTGTAAAAGCGCGCCAGGTACTTCCACATCACGTTCTTCGACGCGGCGTCACCCTGCGGGGTCCCGAACAGCCCGGCGAGCAGGATCCTGGCGTCGGGGTCCTCGGCCGTGATCGTGTCGTGCGAGATCTTGACGAGCTGTGCGTACTTCGTGGCCGACGGCTTGGCCCAGTAGGTCGGCGAGCTGGGCTCGTTCCAGATCTGGTAGACGGTGATCGGGTTGTACGGCGGGTCGAGCTGGTCGGTCGTGTCGGTCCAGAACGTCCCGTTGACGCCATAGCGCTGCACGAAGTCGCGCAGGAAGTCCTGCCACGCGTCGACCGCCTTCTGGGAGCCCAGCGGCGGGATGCTCTGGCACTTCGTCGCCGTCTTGCACCCGCCCACGGCCCACTTCGGCGACGAGTAGAGGAACGGCATCACCTGTGCGCCGACGAGCGAGGCGTTGAAGACCTGGTAGTCGATCCGGCTCCAGTCGTATGCGTCGTCCTTCTTCGGCTCGACCTGGCGCCAGATCACCGGGATGCGCAGCGTCCCGATGCCGCCCTGCTGCATCTTCTGGAACTCCGAGAACTGCATGAGCTGGATCGGGATCACCCCGAAGAAGCTCGCCGGAACGTTCGGGTTCTGCGCCGGAGCGGCGGCGCTGGACGCGAGCGTCAGGGTTGCCAGGAGTGCTGCGAACAGGGAAAGCCGGCGCATGGGTTTGTCCTCTCTAACGCTTTGTAGCTGTCTAGGTCTCGGTCTGATCTACGGCGTGCCGCCGGTGAACTTGACGAAGCTGCTCCACGACGGCTTCGCCGTGCCGTCCTCTTCGAAGAGTCCGGCCGAGCTGCAGAACGAGCAGCTCTCGATCGCGAATCCGGGGTCCCGCCACGCGTACCAGACGAGGCCCCCGATGTTCCATCTCTTGCGCTTCGACCGCAACAGGCGGAACGACTTCTCGAGGAGATTTCGCTGGCCGTCGACGCCCTTGATGAGCGGCTTGTCGCCGGGCGGCGGGTCGGATCCCCAGCCTATCTCGGTGATCATGATCTCGGTCTTGGAGTCGTGGTTCTTCTCGACCTTCTTGAGCGCCTTGTCGAGCTGGAACTCGATCCCCTCGAGGTTCGGCGAATAGGGGTGAAGCGCGACCGCGTCGAACGCCGACTTGATGCCGGGCGACTTGTAGAGCCGGCCGAGGTACTTCCACATCACGTTCTTCGACGCGAGGTCGCCCTGAGGCGTGCCGAACAGCCCGGCGAGGACGATCCTGGCGTCGGGATCGACGCCTGTAATCGCCTCGTGGGAGAGCTTGACGAGCTGCGCGTAGGCGCTCGTCGAGGGCTCGGGCTGCCAGTAGGTGGGGGAGCTGGGCTCGTTCCAGATCTGCCACTCGCGGATCGGTTGCGCAGGGATGCCCGGGTTCTGCTGCCAGAACACTCCGCCCGGCCCGTAACGGCCGACCAGGGTCGCCAGGAACTGCTTCCAGGCGCTCTTGGCGGCATCGGTGGCGAGCGGCGGGACGCGCTCGCACTGCGAGTCGCTGAG
>DASPWW010000159.1:0-4103 GCA_035637595.1 Solirubrobacterales bacterium
GCGATCAGTTGTCCGAACGTGTTCGCCTCTGCGGGGTGACAAAATGAGGGTTCCGCCTGCAAATTGCGGATCTCTCGGAGTGCGGACCGAATATTTGCACCCCACAGGCCTACGCCGCGGCCGCTCATAGCGCGCCGTCCCTAGATGCGGAATCATCGATGGTTCGTCGCCCGGAAGGAGGCAAGCGATGGCACCCATCGTTGCGAGCATCGAGATCTCGCGAAGCCCCGAAGATGTATTCGCGTACGTCACGGACCCTTCGCATCTGCCCGAATGGCAGGGCGGTGTCGTCCGCGCCGAGAGGATCGGCGAAGGCCCCGTCGCGGTCGGGACGCGCGCGGTCGTGACGCGTCGCATAGGTCGGCGCGAGCTGGACATGACCGTCGAGATTGCGGAGCTCGACCCTCCACGAAGCTTCGCCGTTCGCAGCCTCGACGGCCCCGTCCGAGGAGAAAACAGAGGCACCATCGAGCCGCTCGACGACGGTCGCCGGTCGCGCGTCACCTACGAGCTCGACCTTCGCGGTCACGGGATCGGCAGGCTGCTCGTCCCGCTCGTCGCGAAGAGGCAGGCACAACGCGGGACACCGCGGAACATGGAGAAACTGAAACAGCGACTGGAGAGCGGCGCCTAGAGACGGGCCCCTTCTCGCGTCCGCCGTAAGGACGCGCTCCCTCACTCCCCTCCTCCCTTGCCCGAGTAGTGCTCCGCCAGGCGCGCGCGGAGCGCTTCGCCCGGCGCCTGACGCTCACCGAGTCGCACCCATTTTCATTGGCGTGCTGTCGGAGCGTGACCTCGCCGCAAGCGACGGGAGCGGTGGTTAGTCCGTCAACGAGCGCGCCGGCTCGTGCTCGTTCGCGGCCGAGGAGGCAAGGATGCGCAGTGCCTGTTCGGAGGGCGAGTCGGGTTCTGCGGTGTAGACCATGAGCTGCTCCCGCCAACTGCTGCTGCTTCGCCTCGTGTTTGTCGAGGAACCGGCGGAGAGGCGCGAGGAGGCTCTCCTTCGAGCCGTACGGGCCGAACATGGCTTGACGAGCGCGTCTCCTTCAGCGGAGGAGGGCGCGGTGAACGTCTTGCGTCGCAGGCGACGGTGCGGCACCGAGCTCCTCGCGGAGGAGCGCCCGCAGCGTCTCGTAGGCGTTCAGCGCCTCAGCCGCGTTGCCGCGTGCCGCGAGCGCCTCCATCAGATACCGGTAGCCGCTCTCCCGGAAGGGAGCCTGCTGGATGAGGACTCGCGCGGTCCGCTCCGCGGTGTTGAGCTCGCCGCCCCCGATCCGGAGGCTCGCCTGCGTAGCCAACTCAAGAGCGCGGAGATAGGTGCCCTCGAGGTCGCGGCGGCGCTCCTCGAGCCAGGGCGCATCGGCTCCCGGGACGAGCGGTCGCACAGCGATGTGCTGGGCGATGCGCGCGGCCACCCACGCGCTCGGCCAGTCCTCGTGGCCTGCGGCCGACTCGGCGCGGTGAACCGCGGCGTGCGCCGCCTCGACGTCAACCCAGGCGTCCTCCGCGAGCACGACGCGCAACTCGCTTCTGCCCTCGATTCGCTGGGCGCCGACGACGCGACGAAGCCTGGACACCAGCGCGTACAGGGCGGAGTCGGCGGCGCGCGGCGGCTCGGGCCAGAGCGCGTCGATCAACTCGTGGTGAGAGCTCGCCCGCAAGCGATGCAGGACGAGATAGGCGAAGAGCAGGCGGGCTTGCGCGCCCGCCAGCGCCCGCTCGACCCGTTCACCGTCGATCGTTGCGACGAGGCGGCCGCAAAGCTGGATTCGGGTCGCCAAGGTTCCGCCAAGGTTAGGACAAGTGCACCCGACGATTGTGCCAGCATGAGAATCGTCGGAGGCGACCGCAAGGAGGAGCCGTGTCGAAGATCATCGACTGTGAATGCGGCGAGGTCATTAAGGCCGAGAGCGACGACGAGCTCGTCCGCAAGGTCGAGCGGCACGTCCGCGAAGCGCATCCCGAGCTGGTCGGAAAGATGTCGCGCGAAGACATCCTCGCCATGGCCGAGGACACCTAGGCGCACCAATCTCGGCCACGCGATTTCCGTCGTCGGGCCGACCGTCGACGGCTGGTCATTCAACTTCGGCACCAGCGCAGCCGCACCCCACGTCGCCGGCGTCGCCGCGCTCGTGATCGGCGGCCACGGCGGCCAGATGGACCCCGACGCCGTCGAGGCCATCCTCCGCGCCTCGGCCGACGACCTGGGCGCACCCGGCTTCGACCCGCGCTGTGGCCACGGCCGCGTCAACGCCGCGAGGGCGGTCGACCTGAGATGACCCGTGGACCTGACAACGAGGAAGAGCAATGAGCGCGACCGCCCGACACCGATGGTCGCTCCTCCTGCCCGACGAAGACATCTGCCTGCACCTCTTCGACGGGCCGTCGGCAGAGGTCGTCCGGGAGGCGACCATGCGCGCGGAACTGCGGTGTCAGCGCATCAGCCAGGTCGTCCTGATCGGGACCGAGCACCTCGAGACCCAAGGAGACTCGCCATGAACCTTTCGCGCCAACTCGCCCCTATCGCCCTTGCCATCGGGCTGTTCTGTCTGCTCGGAGCTTCCGCGCCTGCGAGCGGCGAAGGCACGCCCTCGACGTACATCCTCATCGCTGCCGACGAGGCGCTGCCCGCCGAGCTCGCGCAGCAGGTCGCGGCGCGCGACGGCTCGATCATCTACGCGCTGCCCGAGATCGGGGTCGCGATCGCAACCTCCGCCGACGCCAGCTTCGCCGCGGACGCGTCGTCGATCGCGGGGCTGCGCTCGGTGGTCCCGGACGTCACGATCGGGCAGGAGCCAGAGACCACGGCCGTAGTTGGAAACCCGCCGACGAGCGGCGACGACGACCGCTTCTTCGACATGCAGTGGGCGCTCGATGCGATCGACGCCCCCGAAGCGTGGGCGGCCGGCGCGCGCGGCGCCGGCGCGCGGGTTGCCGTCCTCGACACCGGCATCGACGTCGACCACCCCGACCTCGCCCCAAACCTCAACCTCGCCCTCAGCCGCTCGTTCATTCCCGGCCTGCCGGTCGCCGCCCCGCCGACCGGGCCGCCCTCGTTCACCGCGCCGCCGCACCACGGCACCTGGGTCGCCGGGATCATCGCCGCCGCCGACAACGGGATCGGCACGATCGGCGTCGCCCCCGAGGCCGAACTGGTCGCCCTCCGCGTCTGCCCCGACAGCGGCCGTGGCTGCCCCGACTCGGCGATCCTTCCCGCGCTCGTCTACGCGGGCGAGATCGACGCCGACGTGATCAACCTCAGCCTCGGTGGGTGGCTGCCGCGGCGCGGGTTCGTCGACGCGAACGGGACCTACGTCACCGCCGCCGACGTCGCCGAGCTGATCGTCGCGAGAACGCGCGCGCTCGATTTCGCTCACCACCGGGGAGCGACGATCGTCGCGGCCACGCACAACCAGGCCCGCGACCTCGACGCCGACAAAGACGGGGTGCAGCTCTCCGCGCAATTGCCGCATGTGATCGCGGTTGCCGCGACCGGCCCGCGCGGCTGGGGGTCGGACCCGACCACCAACCTCGACCTGCCGGCCTGCTACAGCAACTACGGCCAATCGGTCGTCGACCTCGCCGCCCCCGGCGGCAACGTCGACTGCAACCAACCCTTCCCGCCGCCGCCCCCCTACACCTTCTGCAAGGTCGTGATCGCCCTCCCCTGCTTCGCATTCGACACCGTCGTCGGCCCCACCATCAACGGCTGGACGGTCAGCTTCGGCACCAGCGCCTCTGCACCCCACGTCGCCGGCGTCGCCGCACTCGTGATCGGCGCCCACGGCGGCCACATGAACCCCGACACCGTCGAGGCAATCCTGCGCGCCTCCGCCGACGACCTCGGCAAACCCGGCCTCGACGACCACTACGGATCTGGCCGCGTGAACGCGGTGAGGGCAGTCAGCTTGAGATGATCTGCCGACCAGGGAAGCGAAAGGAGCCCGTGATGACGTTCAAGACGCTCGCAGCCACCAGTCTCGGGGCACTGGCGCTCGTGGCGCCCGCCCAAGCGGTCGAGTCGCCGCCGTCGGGGATTTCTCCCAGCGAGTTCGCCGCCCAGTACTCCGGCTGCCTCGGTCAGCTGCGCAGCATGATCGCGC
>DASPWW010000160.1:0-46577 GCA_035637595.1 Solirubrobacterales bacterium
GTCGATCGCCGCCAGCAGCAGCGACCAGCGCTCGCTGAACAGCTCGTTGAGCACCTCGTCCTTGGACTTGAAGTAGTGGTAGACGAGCCCGTACGCCACCCCCGCCTCGTCGGCGATGTCCGAGACCCGGGTGGAGTGAAAGCCCTGGCGGGCGAGAACTCGGATCGCCGCGTCGAGGATCAGCCGTCGCTTGTCGAGCGGGGGTGCCTTGGCCATCGTCAGGAGCGCGCCTCCTCGAGCTCCGGCCACTGGTACGTGCCGGGCATGCGGTTGGCGAGCGCGGGCAGCGTGGTGCGGACGCGGTCCTGAAGCTCGAAGTCGAGCTCCGCGACGATGAAGCACTCCTCGTCGGGTGCGGTGGCGAGGACCAGGCCCCAGGGATCGACGATCATCGAGCGCCCGTAGCTGTGGTAGTGCGGCGGGGCCTCGCCGATCTGCCCGGGCGCGATCACGAAGACCTGGTTCTCGACCGCGCGAGCGCGCAGCAGCAGCTCCCAGTGGTCCTTGCCGGTGTGCAGGGTGAACGCGGCGGGGACCGTGATGACGCGCGCCCCGCGCACGGTGAGTATCCGGTAGAGCTCGGGGAAGCGCACGTCGTAGCAGACGGTCAGCCCGACCGGGACGTCGCCCGCGTGCCCGATGACGATCTCGGTGCCTGGCTCCTCGTGCGCGGACTCGCGGTAGGCGACTCCCCCGACGTCGACGTCGAACATGTGGATCTTTCGGTAGACCGCCTCGATCTCACCGTCAGCGTCGATCAGCACCGACGTGTTGGAGAGCTTCTCGTTGCCCTCGACGCGCTCGACGACGCTGCCGGCGACGAGGTTGATCCCAAGCTCGCGCGCCCAGGATCGGGCCGCCGCGACCGTCGGGCCGTCGAGCGGCTCGGCCCCGGCGAACAGGTCCGCGGCCGCGCCGAGCACGTTCCACTTCTCCGGCAGCGCCACCAGCTCGGCGCCGTCGGCCGCGGCGGCGCGCACGAGACGCTCGGCGACCTCGAGGTTGCGGTCCTTGTCCGCTGTGGAGTTGACCTGGACGGCTGCGGCTCGCATCGGTATCTCGTTCGGGTTTCGGTTGATTGGCCAGTCAATCGACGGCTCGGGCGAGTATAGGTCCGGCCCCCGGCGAGTTCTGCACGTCAGCTCGACAGCATGACCGCGGCGACCGCGAGAACGACCATGCCCGCCTCGATGGCGGTGATCAGCGCGGCGCTGCCGGCGAGCGAGTCGCCGCCGAAGCCGCTGCCCAGGCCGACCAGCAGCCCGAGGCCGCCGAGGCCCAGCGCGACCGCGCCCCACAGCGGCAGCGCGTAGTCCCAGCGCGAGTCGGCGTCCCCGCGCGACGCCGCCAGGGTGCGCTCGATCAGGAACGGGCTCGCGAACAGCGCCGCGAACAGGCCGACCGCGAAGACGACGATCCAGCCGTTGACGTCGCCGGCCGTCAGGTACGGGCCGCCGCTGACCGCGGCGAGCAGCAGCGCCGAGACGGCGACCCCGAGCCCCACGGCGACGGCGAGCGCCGGCGTCCGCACGGACCCTCTCAGAGGCCGATCTGACGCGCGATCAGGCGGTCGAAGACGCGGTCCGGGACGAGCATGCGAACGCGGGCGTTGATCTTCGCGTCGCGGCCCACCAGATAGCGCGTGCGCGGCCGCCGCGCGGTCAGCGCCGTGGCGACGACCTCGGCGACGCGCTCCGGAGGGATGCCCCTCGCCGCCTCCTCCACCGCGGTCGCCTGAAGCGCGGCGACCTGCTCGCCGTAGAGGGCGCGGCCTTCGGCGTCCATCCGCTCGATCACGCCGGCGGCCTCGCCCTGGGCCTTGTCCCACATCGGCGTGGCGATGCTCCCCGGCTCGATCAGGACGACCTCGATCCCCCATGGGCTCAGCTCGACCCGCAGCGCGTCGGCGAGCGCCTCCAGCCCCCACTTGGAGACGTGGTACGGGGACATGAACGGGATCGCGAGCCGCCCTCCGACCGAGCTCATGAACACGATCCGCCCGCCGGCGCGCCTCAGCAGCGGGATCAGCGACTGGGTGACCGCGACCTGCCCGACGAGGTTGACCTCGAGCTGGCGGCGCAGGTCGTCGAGGTCGAGCAGCTCGACCGGGCCACCGAGCCCGATGCCGGCGTTGTTGACGAGGCCCGCCAGCCCTGCCTCGCCGACGTCGCCCGCCACCTGCTCCGCCGCCGCAGCGACCGATTCCTCATCGGCGACATCGAGCATCAGCGGCTCGAGCAGGCCCGACCCGGCCGCGCGCAGGGACTCGGCGTCCTCGTCCTTTCGAACCCCCGCCAGCACTCGGAAGCCAAGCGAATCGAGGCGAAGTGCGGTCGCCCGGCCGATCCCGGATGACGCCCCGGTGACGATTACCGGCCCGCGATCGGTCGCGGAAGCACTCGCGGCACGCGCGTCGCCCGCCGGCATGCGGTCAGGCTATCCCGGCCGGGTCGCGTCCGCTACTTAGGCAGCCGCACCCGCTCGCAGTTCTGGAGGTCGTCCTTCTTGTCGGCGACGACCTTGTCCCTGCCCTTGCCGCAGCGGATCTCGTCCTCGTCGTGGTCGCGCGCCTTGATCACGTCGTGGGCGCCGCCTCCGACCAGCAGGTCCTTGCCGGGCCCGCCGAAGAGGCGATCTCTGCCCTTGCCGCCGCGGACCTTGTCCTTGCCCTTGCCGTCGCGGATCCGGTCCCTGCCCTTGTTGCCGAATACGCAGTCGTCGTCGCCGAGCGCCTTGAGGCGGTCGCCGCCACCGAAGCCCCTCATCGTCTCGCTGTCGTTGCTGCCCTTCATCTTGTCCTTGGCCTCGGTGCCGTTGCGGACCTTCACGCACTTGTCGTGGCGGCCACCCTCGAGGCTCGGGCACTTCACACCCTGCACAGGCTTGCCGCCGAACTCCTCGGTGTTGGGGATCGTGGCCGAGAAGGTCTGCTGGTAGGGCGAGTAGCGCGGATCGGCCGGGTCGAGGTTCGCGAGCGTCGTGTCCTGCCAGAAGGGGTAAGCGAAGCAGTCGTTCGCGGCCATGCCCTGGTAGTCGCCGATGAACTGGCCGGACGGGGAGATCGGCGGATTGACCGACGGATCCCACATATCTGTGGTGACGCGCGTCTCGGTCCACGTCTGGCCCCCGTCGTTCGACCGCGCGGCATAGGTGTCGATGTAGAAGTTCTGCGGATCGTTACGGCGGTCGAACCACATCACGTTGAGCTGACCGTGGTCGGTCACCGCGAGGGCGGGCTGGAACTGGTCCGCGCCGTTGCCGACCGGGTCCTGGTTGACCCGGATCGGATCGCTCCAGGTATCGCCTCCGTCCGTGGACTTCACGAGCACGATGTCACCGTCGCACACCTGATCCGCCGGAGCGCGCGGGTCGGGGAAGCACTCCTCGCCCTCGACCGTCTTGTGATAGTCGCCCCAGGTCACGTAGACCGTCCCGTTGACCGGGTCGACGGCCGCGTACGGAATCGAGAGGTTGCGGAAGGCGGAGGTGGGGAGCTGCCTCGGCTGCTGTTGGATTTCCGCCACCGTGCTGGGCGGCGAGAAGGTCTGCCCACCATTGGTCGACTTCGCCATCCTGATCGCGCCATCACCGCCGAAGTCGAGCCAGAACACATACAAGGGCCCCGGCTCGCCTGGCTTGTCCGGAGGTCCGACGAGGACGTAGCAGCCGATCACGGATTGGTCGGCGCCCGAGACCGGGATTCCGGGAAACCAGGTCTGGCCAGCGTCGGTGGAGCGGCTCACGCGGATCGAGAGGTTCGAGACGGGGGCGTCCTCTCCCCAGCAGGCGTAGATGTTTCCGGTCTTGCCGTCGCCATCGGCGCCGTAGTTGTCGACCGTGATCGTGTTCTTGTCGGCGAGCAGGAGCTCTCGCGTCACCGGGTCGCTCTTCTTCTCGATCGGGATCGGGTCGCTCCAGGTCTTGCCGCCGTCGGTCGATTTGTGCACGTTCATGCCCCAGCCGCTCGGGAGTTGGGGGGTCTGGTCGGGCGGGCTGTCCAGCACCATGGCGTACGCATTGCCCTCGTCGTCGAAGGCCGTCCAGACGTCACTGGTGATGTGGTAGCCGTCGCCCTCGTCGCCGTTCTGGACCGGGTAGCCCGGGAGGTGGCCGTTGTCCCCCCAGTTCTGACCGGCGTCGAATGAGAAGTTCGTACCGATCTTGAACTTGTATTCGGCGAGGTTCTGGTACATCTTCGAACCCGCAACGAGGTGCGCCGGATCGAGCGGATCCACGGAGATATGCGGCTCCGAGTAGGACAGGTAGCCAGTGTGCGCGGCGCGCGACTGGTCGACGCCGCCGGGAACGTTCGTCGGCCGGGGATCCAGGGTGAAGAAGTCGATCTTCCCCACGAAATCGGCGTTGTCCACGGTGAACGGGTTGACCCGGATCAGGTAGGTCCCGTCGGGCTCGAAGACGAGCGTGCGCTCGAATGTCGTTCCGCCCGACGCGGACGAGGCGATGTCATTGCCCACCGGCTCGCCGAGCGGCGGCTTCTTGTAGATGTACATGTCGAAGTCGTCGTCCTCGTCGCCGGGGTTCGGCGAGTTCGCCCAGTCGATCGACACCGCGATACCGCCGTTGTTGGCATCCCAGTAGCCGGGCGGGACGTTGACTGTCAGCTCGAAGACGTCGCACGCGTTGACGACCGGGGCCGCGCCGGGGTCGGGCGGGCCACCGGGATAGGAGGGGAAGCAGAGCTGGTCGCCCGCCGTGTTCGACACGTTGGCTCCGACCGGCACGAGGTCCCCCGTCCACATCAGCGGCGGATCGCCGGGGGAGATCGTCCCCATGGCCGGCGTCGCGGCCCCGGCGATCGGCGCCGTCAGGACGGCGCTCACGAGCAGCGCCCCGGTCAGGACAAGCGTCCGCACGAGTCGCCTCGTGCCGTGTTCGCTCGAGATGCAGTTGGTCGGACTCAAGTCGGACCCTCAACGTCAAGCCCCGCTACCCCCGGCCAATATTCCCCCACCCGCGAGGGCGAATGCAACCCCCAACCGTCTAGGTCAGGGGCCTCGAACGAGTCAGCGGCGCCGCGCCGCCCGGTGGCGCTCCAGCTCGGCGACCAGCAGCTTGGTGTGAAGCGCCGCGATCAGGTCCTGGAGCGGCTCGGCCCCGGCCTGGATCAGCTCGACGGCGCGGTCGGGGTCCATCTCGCCGGCGAGCCGCTCCATCAACACCTCGACCTCCTCGCGCACGAGGTCCTCGAGGGCGCGCTTGTAGCGCAAGGTGTCGTAGACGGTGAACCCGATGCGCTCGTCGTAGCCGCCGGCGCGAAAGCGGCTGATCGCCTCGACGATGCGCACGTCGGATGGCGAGTAGCCGCCGCGCCCGCCGGCGAGCACCCCGAGCTCGGCGAGCCGGTCGAGCACCTCCTTGGGCACCTCGTAGCGCTCCCGCACCTCGGCCGCCGGGACTCGCTCGCGCTCCCCGGCCAGCGCCCGGTCGAGGATCCGGTCCTCGAGATCGATCAGGGCGCGCAGCCGGTCCGGGTCGCCGTCGCCGGAGTCGAGCAGCTCGCGGATCACCTTCAGCGGCATGAAGCGCTCCTCCTGGAGCTGCTTGATGAGCCGGATCCGGTCGGCGAACTCGGGCGGGTAGTAGGCCATGTTTCGGCTCGTCTTGACGGGCTCGGGAAGCAGGCCCTCGCGCAGGTAGTGGCGCACCGTCGCCACCGGCACGCCGGACGCCTCGGCGAGCTCGGAGATCTTGAGCAAGCCACCACTGCCCGCCGCCTCCTCGGCTCCGCCTCCGGGGGCGGCGGGGTTGGAAATCGCCCGGCTCATGCCCTGAACACCGCCTCCGAGCCCGCGGTCGGGCCGCCGACGGCCCCCCGCTCGACGAGCGCCTCGATCTCGTCCCCGGAGTAGCCCGCCTCGCTCAGCACCTCGATCGTGTGCTCTCCAAGCGCCGGGGCCGGCGCGTCGACCTTTCCGGGAGTCCGGTCGAGCTTGATCGGGACGCCGAGCTGGCGCACCGCACCCATGTGCGGCTGATCGAGCTCGACCACCATCTCGCGGGCGCGCACGAGCTCGGAGTCGAGCGCCTCGTCGAGGTCGAGTACCGGCTCGATCATCGCGTCGTGCTCGTCGTTGAAGGCTCGCCACTCGTCGCGGGTGCGCGAGCGGAAGATCTCGGCGATCTGCTCGTGGGCCTCCGAGCCGGGCGCCTCGAGCTGCTTTTCGATCAAGTCCTCGCGGCCCACCCCGCGGCAGAACGCGGCCCAGAACTTCGGCTCCAGCGCCCCGCAGGTCACCCAGCCGTCGGCGGCCTCGTAGGGCAGGTAGCAGACGAGCCGTCCCGCGAGCATCAGCTCTCCGCGCCGCTGAACCTGCCCGTCGCAGAAGTGGCGCGCCGCCTCCATGGCCAGCCAGGCCAGCGAGCCATCGGTCATCGAGACGTCGACGAGCTGGCCTTCGCCGGAACGCGCCCGCTCGTGGAGCGCCGCCATCACCCCGAACGCGGCCATCAGGGCCCCGCCGCCGATGTCGGCTATCTGCCCCGCCGACTGGATGGGGCGGCCACCGGGCTCGCCGGTGAGCCCGAGCAGGCCGTTGAGGCCCAGGTAGTTCATGTCGTGGCCGGCGCGCTGGGTGTTCGGCCCGGTCTGGCCGTAGCCCGTGATCGCGCAGTACACGAGGCCGGCGTTCTCCTGGCGCAGGCGCTCGTACCCGACGCCGAGGCGGTCGAGCACGCCGGGGCGAAAGCTCTCGATAACGACGTCGTAGTCGCGGGCCAGGCGCAGGAAGGCCTCGCGCCCCCCTTCCTGCTTGAGGTCGAGCCGGATCGAGCGCTTGCCGCGGTTGAGCGCCAGGTAAAGCGCCGAGCGCGTTCCGAGCTCCTGGTGCTCCTCGTCGCCGTAGTACGGAGGCGCCCAGCGCACGTAGTCGCCGCCGCCCGTGTCCTCGATCTTGAGCACCTCGGCCCCAAAGTCGGCGAGCAGCAGCGAGCAGAACCCTCCAGGCAGGAGGCGCGTCAGGTCGAGGACGCGGACGTCGGAGAGCGCCCCGCTCACCGCTCCGACGCCTCCGAGGCCTCGATCGGGTGCGAGATGACCTCGCGCCGGGTGGGGCGCTCGCGCCGCGGAAGCCCGAGCATCTCGCGCGCCTCCGTGACGGTCGCGGCGCGCCGACCCATGTCCTCGGCCATCTGGCGCGCCTTGGCGACCAGCTCGCCGTTGGATCTCACCATCTCGCCATTCGGCAGGTAGAAGTTGTCCTCGAGGCCGGCGCGCACGTTTCCCCCCAGCGCCAGCGCCGCCCCGATCAGCTTCCACTGGTCGCGCGAGATCCCGATCACCTGCCAGTGGTTGGGCCCCTCCGCCCCGCCCGGAATCTGCTCCGACATGAACGCGACGTTGCGCGCCGTGGGCCGGATCCCGCCGTTCACCCCCATGACGAGGGAGACCTGGAGCGGAGGCTCGAGAAGCCCCATGTCAAGCAGGGGGTCCAGGTTGGCGATGTGCCCCGCGTCGAAGCACTCGTGCTCGGGACGGATCCCTAGCTCGCGCATCGCACCCAAGAACTCGATGATCGTGTCGAAGCTGTTCTCGAATACCGCCGCAAAGACGAATTCCTTGCGGCGCCGCGAGTACTTGGCGTAGTTCATCGAGCTCATGTTCAGAGCCGCGACGTCGGGCCGAAGCTCACGCAGGTACTCGATGCGCTTGGCGATCGGGACCCCGATGGCGCCGGTCGAGTAGTTGACGATCACGTCGTCGACCTCGGCCAGGATCGCCTCGGTGATCGCGCTGAAGTCCTCGATCTCGTAGCTCGGGACGCCCTCGGGAGTGCGGGCGTGGATGTGGATCTGCGATCCGCCCTCGTCGACGATCCGCCGCGCCTCGGCCGCGTACTCCTCGGGGGTGTAGGGAATCGCGGGGCACTGGTCGCGATTCGCGACCGCGCCCGAGATCGAGCAGCTGAGGATCACCGGGTCCTCGAAGCGGCTCACGTCCCGCCTCCCGGATTCGTGTCGGCCGCCGGCGAGACCTCGACGTAGACGCCCTCGGGGCCGAGGTTCATCGCGACGCCCTCGTACATTCGCCGCCCGAGCCCGAAGTTGGACTGGATCGCGGCCTCGGCTCGTGGCTCCTCGTCCGCTGGGAGGATCCGGCCGCGACCCTCGACCGCATCGCCGAGCGGCTTGCCGCGCGAACTGCAGGGCGCGACGAGCACGCGCGGGTTGGCGCAGATCCGCTTGATCTTGCCGACCCGCTTCTCGCTGCGGAAGTACAGCTTGCCGTCGGCGACTCCGGCCCAGACCGGGGTCGGGACCGTCTCGCCCGAGCGCCGGAAGGTCACGACGAGACAGTACTTGCGCCCTTCGAGCTCGCCGAAGTTGCCGACCTCCGCCGTGGTCACTCGCTTCGCCGCGGGATGGCGGATGCGGTTCAAACAGCCGTTCCAGCCGTCCGTGACCTTCTCGCCGACGCTCAGACCGGCATCACTCCGTGCTTGCGGTGCGGGCGGTCGATCCGCTTGCCCGCGGCCATCCGCAGCCCGCGGACGATCGTCGGGCGGGTCTCGCGCGGGTCGATGACGTCGTCGATCAATGCGTTCTTGGCGGCGATGTAGGGATCGATGATCGCCTTTACCTCCTCGAGCATCTTCTGGCGCGTCGCCTCGGGGTCGTCCGAGGCCTCGATCGCCGAGCGGCCGATGATGTTGACGGCGCCCTCGGGCCCCATCACCGAGATCTCCGCGGACGGCCACGCCACGATCAGATCGGGCTCATACGCCTTGCCGCACATCACGTAGTAGCCGGCTCCGTACGCCTTGCGCACCACGACGGTGACCTTGGGGACGGTGGCGCGCGACACCGCGTAGAGCATCTTGGCGCCGTGGCGAATGATCCCCGCGTGCTCGACCTTCGAGCCGACCATGAACCCGGGCACGTCCTGGAGGAAGACGAGCGGGATGTTGAAGGCGTCGCAGAGGTTGATGAAGCGCGCCGCCTTGTCCGCCGAGTCGTTCTCGAGGATCCCCCCGAGGTGCTTGGGCTGGTTGGCGACGATTCCGGCAGGCCGGCCGCCGAAGCGCGCCAGGCAGGTGATCAGCGTGCGCGCGAACTTCGGCTTGATGTCGAAGAACTCGCCGTCGTCCGTTATCTCGCGAATCACGTCGTACATGTCGTACGGCTGGCGCGGCGACTCGGGGACGATGTCGAGCAGCTTCTCCGACATCCGGTCCTCGGGATCTGCGGTCTCGCGCGCGGGCGGCCGCTGCTCGCAGTTCGACGGGAAGTAGGACAGGTAGTCCTTGACCGCCTGGATGCATTCGGGGTCGTCGGCGACCTCGAGGTCCCCGACGCCCGACTTGCGGCAGTGGACCTTGGCGCCGCCGAGCTCCTCCATCGAGATGTCCTCGCCGGTGACCGCCTTGGTCAGGTGGGGCCCGGCGAGCGCCATCGCGCCCTGGCCGACGACCATCGGGACGAAGTCGGAGAGCCCGGGGATGTAGGCGGTCCCGGCCGCGCAGGGGCCGAGCATCGCGGCGACGAGCGGGACAACCCCCGACATCGTCACCTCCTCGCGGAACAGGTTGCCCGATCCCGCGAACAGCGATCCCGCCGCCTCCTGGATCCGCGCCCCCGCCGAGTCGAGCAGCCAGATGAACGGCATCCGCTTCTGCAGCGCCATCTCGCGCAGGCGGCCGACCTTCATCTCCCCGGTCATCCCCATCGAGCCCGCCATCACCGTGAAGTCGTAGGCGGCGATGCAGCACGGGCGGCCGTCGACGTCCCCCCACCCCGTTATGACGCCGTCGGCGGGGGCCTCGCGGCCCTCCATGGAGCGCTGCGAGAAGTGTGGGCCGCCGTGGATGCCGAGCTCGACGAAGGTCCCGGGGTCGACCAGCAGGTCGAGCCGCTCGCGCGCGGTGAGCTTGCCGCGCTCGTGCTGGAGCGCGATCTTCTCCTCTCCCCCGCCGAGCTTCGCGCTCTCGCGGCGCCCATGCAGATCGTCGACCAGGCGCTGCATCCCGGTCTCCTCGCCGTGCTCGGTCTCGGCCGGCGCCTCGGGGCTCTCGCCCTCGTGAACAATTCCGCCGGAATCCTCCGCTTCGCGTCCGCGTCCGGCTTCGCCGGACGGCCGCTCGCCTTCGGCTCCCTGGGCGGGTCTCTGTGCCTCGGTCGCCATCAGCGCCCCTTCCAGTTCGGATCGCGCTTGTCGAAGAACGCTTGCACGCCCTCAAGTATGTCCTCGGTCGTGAAGGTGAGCGAGAGCTGCGAGCGCAGGTACTCCAGCGCGTCGTCGAGCGCCATGTCCTGCTGGCGATACATCGCGTCGTGGCCGAGCCGCATCAACACCGGGCTCTTGGAAGCGAGCTTGCCCGCCCACTCGGCCACGGCGTCATCGAACTCCTCCGCGGAGGCGACCTTGTTGGCGAGCCCATGGGCCACGGCCTGCTCGGCGGACAGCCGCTCGCCGAGCAGGATCATCTCGTTGACCTTCTTGCGCGGCACGTTGCGGTAGATCAGCGACATGATCATGTACGGGAACGCGCCGACGTTGATCTCGGGCGTGCCGAAAGTCGCGCCCTGCTTGGCGATCACGAGGTCGCATGACAGCGCCAGCCCCAACCCCCCGGCGAGTACGTGGCCGTTGGCGGCGCACAGCGACGGCTTGCCGAGCCGCGGCATGAGGCGGAAGAGCTCGAGAAACAGGTCGGAGCCGTAGTGCTTTTCGACCAGCGGGACGTCGGCCGCGAACCCGCCGAGGTCGGCACCGGCGCAGAAGACCTTGTCCCCGGCGCCCGTCAGCACGACGCACCGCACCTCGTCGTCGTCGCGGGCGTGCCGCGTCGCGTCGACGAGCTCGGCGAGCAGCTGGCCGGAGAGCGCGTTTCTCTGCTCGGGCCGGTTCAGGGTGACGGTGGCCACGCCGTCCGCGACGTCATAGAGCAGCTGTTCGTAGCTCAACCCTTCGCCAGCCTAGCGGCTTTCGGGGCCGGCGTGAAGTGAGAAGTCCTACTTACTACTCTTGGATGAGAAGTTGCTGCAGCCCCGCTCGGTCGAGCACCGACTCGAAGGCGTCCACGACGCGGGGATCGAACTGCGCGCCGGCGCATGCATGGAGCTCCCGGCGGGCCGCCTTCTCCCCGATGGCGGGACGATAGACACGGTCGGCGGTCATCGCCTCGAAGGCGTCGCCGACGGCGAGGATCGCGGCTTCGAGCGGAATCTCGTCGCCCTTCAGGCCGGCCGGATAGCCGCGGCCGTCGACGCGCTCGTGGTGCGCGATCACCCAGCTGCGGATGTCCTCCAGCTCGCCGGCGCCGAGCAGGCGCGCGCCCACCTCCGGGTGCCGCTTCATCTGGACGAACTCCTCATCCGTGAGGGGTCCCGGCTTGCGCAGGATCGAGTCGGGGACGCCAATCTTGCCGATGTCGTGGAGGATCCCGGCCAGCCGCACCCGCTCCACCCGATCCTTGGGCAGACCCAGCTCGCGCGCCATCTGCTCGCACAGGCGCCCCACCGTCTGGGAATGGCGGGCCGTCCCGCTGTCGCGGAGGTCGAGCGCTTCGGCGAGGCTGAGCATCGTCGCGAGATGGGCCTGGGATGCCACGCCGCGCGTGCTCTCGGCGGCGCCTCCGATGATCGAGGTGACCTCACGGCTGTACATGACGGCGCGGTCCCGGCCCAGGGTCTTGGCGGCATAGAGCGCCTCGTCGGCAAGCTGCAGCAGCTCGTCGGCCGCCGTCGCGTCCTGGGGGTAGCCGACCACCCCGATGCTGACCGTGAGCGGGGCACGCTCGCCGGCAAACGTCTCTCGCACTCGCCGCAGCAGCCCCTCGGCGACCATGTACGCCTCGTTCTTCTCCATCTCGGGCAGCAGCAGGGCGAACTCCCCGCCACCCGTGCGGGCGGGGACGTCGAGGCTGCGCCTGAGCTGCTGGATCAGGGCCGCGACACGGCGCAGGACCCGGTCGCCGGCCCCCTGTCCGAAGCGCTCGTTGACTCGCTTGAAGTGGTCGAGGTCGGCAAGCAGCAGGCTCACGTTGCGACCGCCGAGACGAGCACGTTCCAGCTCTCCGGCGAGGTCCTCCTGAAGGCCGCGCCGGCTTCGCAGCCCGGTGAGCGGGTCGGTTCGCGCGGCCTCGGCGACCCGAGCGATCAGGGTCTCGACCCGCTCGCGCAGACCGATCAGCGACCCGCCGACAACGGCGAGCGTCCCCGCCGTGAGGACGAGATGGTGAATCGCCCCCGAGCCGCTCTCGTCCGACCCGCCCATCAGCGCGATCACGGCCACGTAGTTGAGGGCCGCGAACAAGACGGTGGATATCGCCTCGAACCGGCTGAAGAAGTAGAAGGCGAAGACGGCCGGCCACAGGTAGAAGAGCGCGAAGGCGCTCGTCACGTCGTTGCTGAAGTAGAGCGCGAGCGAAGTCGAGACGATGGACAGCGGCGGATTGAAGCGAACCAGCCACGGCGGGACCCGGGTGGCGCCGAAGTAGAGCGCGACCCCGGCGATCGCCGCGAACGACTGGATGACGATCAGGCCGAGCTCGTCGAACGACGCCGGGTGGGGCAGCAGCACCACGAGGAAGCCGAGGGCCCCGGCGCTGAACAGAAGCAGCGCCTGGATGCGCGTCATCGCGAGCGGCCCGGCCGCGGGTTCGAGGCCCGCCGAGGCCTTCCACGAGGAAGACCGCCCCCCGATGCCGGCCTCACGCGCCATGCGCCACGCGTCCTTCTTGGACTTCAGCCTGAATTTCCAGCACTTTCTTCATGCCTATCCCTATCGGCCGCTGGGCAGCCCGACCTGAGCGCGCGACGCGCCCGTCGCAGCAGCCGAAAAAGAAGCCCCGGTTGGTGAGCTAGCCGGACGCCGTGGCCACCGCGCCGGCCTGCGTGCCTACGACGCCTTCCAGGCGGCGAATCGGCAGCTCCGCGAGGGCGATCAGGAGCTCGCGGCTGCCTGGTGGCGCATGCGCCGCGATTCTGGACGCGTGTTCGATATGCCTAAAGCAATCGGCGGCGGCCTCATCGAGGGCGCCGGAGTCGCGGATCCGGGCGCGAACCCCTTCCACCGCCTCGCCCGCGACCGGCCCTGAGAGCAGCTCGCGCAACTCTGGATCGGCCGCCAGGGCGTAGGCGACGGGGAGCGGGTAGATGCCTTCGCGAAGATCGCTTCCGGGCCGCCTACGCGTCAGCTCCTCACCCACTGTGAGCTCCCGGATGTCCTCGCTGATCTGGTACGCGATCCCTACGTGGCGCCCGTAGCTCCCGACCTCCTCGACATCGGTCTGGCCTGCGGCGATCGCTCCCAGCCTCGCGGCGAGGCAAAGCGGGGTGCCCGCCCTTGCGTCCAGGGCCGCCGAGCAGCGCTCGAGCGATCGGTCGGCGTCGTAGCGGTCCTCCGCGTCGTTCATCTGGCCCTCGCTGATCCGGCGGACCCCCGCTCCGATCTCGCCCACGCAGCGCGCCTTGGACCGGGCGGGGGCGTCGAGCGCAGCGGTCAACGCGAGGTCGCCGAGCAGCGCCGCGAGCGCGTTGTTCAGCCACGCGACGTCCGACCCGACGCGCGCACTCATGCGCGGGAAGCAGCGGTCCAGCAGCGCCACGAGCTCCGCGGCCTGCGCAGCCGTAATCGCGGCTTCACCGAGCTCGCCGTCCGAGGCGACCGTCGCCAACAGCGCGCACGCCGCCGCCATCGGGCCGCCGCGCGCGCGCACCTCTCGATGCAGCGTCTCGAGCCCGAAGGGAAGCCCCGTGCGCAGCGAGTCGAGCAGCCGCTCGTTGACGCGATCCAGCGCGCCCGCGAGGGCATCGTCGGAGGCGAGCAGCCGTCGCACCTGCGTGGGTTCGATGCCGGGATCGTCGGGCGCGCTGCCCGTCACCCGCCGGATCGCCAGCACGAAGGCCTGATGCTCGGCCTCGCTGAGCCTGAAGCCCTCGGTCGCTCCAGCCGCGACGCGCGTAAGCAGCGCGAGGTTCTGCCCCAGCCGTGGGAACTGCCGGCCAAGCTCCCTCCCCAGGTCAGGCGCCCTTCCGGAGGTCAGCAGGCGATCCGCCGCGGTCGCGGCGGTGCGACCGGATCTCAGGGCGAAGCTGATCCCCTCGCCCGTCAGCGGATCCGCGGCCCGGGCGGCCTCGCCAGCGAACAGGACGTTTCCGAGCTGGCAGCGGTCGGGCGAGAACTGGACGGCGATCGGAGCCCCGAGCAGGTCGCTGGGATGGGTGAGCTGCCCGAAGCGCTCGCCCTCCTGCTCCTGGAGCTCGCGGACGAACGAGGACAGCACGCTCCGGATGCGAGCGCGAGGCCGCCCTGCCGGTGGGCCGTAGTAGGCGACGCCGACGTTGGCCCGCCGCTCGGCGATCGGAAACACCCACCCGTAGCCGGCAAGAAGCCCGCCTTCGTAGAGCAGGGGCACGTACACGTCGAAGACCGGATCGAGCTGCTGCTGGGTGGTGAAGTACCGCCGCAGCGCGTAGACCTGGGTGCCAACCGTCGCGCCTCCGATCCCGCAGGTCCGCCGCATCCGGGAAGTGGCGCCGTCGGCCGCGATGACGCATCGAGCGTCGATGCGGTAGTGCTCGCCGGCTTGCGAAAGCAGCACCCCGCGAGCCTCGCCGTCGTCCATAAGGGGCCCATCCACCCGCGCCCGCAGGAACCGCGCGCCGCGCTCGATCGCGGCGTCGAGAAGCGCCAGGTCGAGCGCGCGCCGCGGGACGGTGCGCATGAAGCGTGAACGCGGCAGCCGGCGGGGAGGCCTGTACCAGCCCTTCGTCTCCGTGGCGTGTGCGATCACGATGCGGCAGTCCTCGACCTGCTGACTCTCCGCGGCGATCGATTCGAGCCCGAGCTCCTCGAGCACCTGGACCGCCGAGTGCGTCAGCCCGTCGCCGCATGGCTTGTCGCGCGGAAAGGAGCTCTGGTCTGCGATGAGCACGTCGCGGCCGAGCTCCGCGAGGCTGGCCGCCGCAACCGACCCGGCGGGGCCGCCCCCCACGACCACGACCTCGGCCTCGTCGATCAGCGGCGGCGGATCGTTCACGCCGGCTCATCCTCCCGATCGGCGACGACCCGATCCGCAATCTCCAGGAGAGGCTCGACCGCCTCCGTTCCCGCCAGCGCATCCTTGGCGGCGACGAGGCGCCGGCGGCATTCCTCGGCGGCGCGCTCGAGTCCTCCCGTCGCCCCGACGCGCTCCACCACCGCGCTCAGGGCCTCGGCGTCCAGCGGCTTGCCGAGCGACCCGGCGAGCTCGGGATCGGACTCGAGCGAGTACAGGAGCGGAAGCGGATAGCTCCCCCCCGCAAGGCGCCCGGTCTTCGGGCCGCGCTCGCCGTCTCCGTGAAGCGCCGCCACGTCGGCGCGGATCTCGGTGGCGACGCCGAGCTGGCGCCCGAACGCGTCGAGCGCCTCGGTGGCCTCCTGCCCAGGGGCGGTCAGCAGCTCGCCGAGTCGCAGCGCGAGCGAGAGCAGCGACCCGGACCGCATCTCGGCTACGGCGAGGCATCGGGCGGGTGGGCGGGCGGCGTCGTAGAGGTCCTCGAGCTCGAGCGTTCGTGCGCGGACGAGCCGCGATGCCGCCGCCCCCCATATTTCGGCGGCCTCGTCGCCGCAGGTCGAGATGATCTCGCCGGCCCGCCCCAGCAGCCAGGCACCCGCGAGGGCGGTGGCCACCGGTCCTCCGTCGCGCTCGGGCTCTCGCCCGTCGCCCTGCTCGACACCGTGGGGACCGGCGCCGAGAAGGCCGTCGTGCAGGTGCAGCGCCCCGTCGAGCATCTCGACCGCGCTCGCTGCCTCGCTCACCCGAGCGGCCTTCGCGCCATCGCGCCGGCGTGCGGATTCCACCACCAGGGTTGCGGCCAGCGACCGGGGCGGCGAGCTCACCGCCCGTTCCGCGATCCGGGCAAGGGTCGGGTTCGCCGGCGAGACCGTCAGGGGGCGACCACGCCCTGGAGGGGCTCGACGATGATCTCGGCGCCACGCCGAGGCGCCAGCGAGACGCTGCGGCGCACGGGCGACTCTGGCCCGGCAGCGGCTCGTACGCTGAGCCGTCCGAAGACCGTTCGCAGCACGACCTTCATCTCGAGCGTCGCGAAGGCGGCCCCGGCGCAGCGTCGGATCCCGCCGCCGAACGGAATCCACGAGTACGTGCCGACCGAGCCGCTGAGGAAGCGCTCGGGATCGAACTCGTCGGGGTTGGGGTAGATGTCGGGCTCGTGGTGCATGAGGTAGACGCACGGCATCAGCACCGTGCCCTCGGGGAGCACGTAGTCGCCGAGCCGCGCCCGGGCGGTCAGCTTGCGGCCGACGATGGGCAGAACGGGGCGCCGCCGGAGGCTCTCCTTGACCACGGCGTCGAGGTAGGGCTCCTCACGGCCGCTGATCGCGGCCTCGAGGCGGTCGAGCACGCGGGGGTGCTGCACGATCTGCTCGATCGCGAACGCGATCGCCCCCGACGTCGTCTCGTGCCCCGCGACGAGGAGCGTCACCAGCTCGTCGCGGATCTCTCCATCCGACAGCCCCTCGCCCTCCTCGTCACGGGCCAGGACGAGCTGGGAGAGCAGGTCGGGGCGGGAATCGAGGTCGTCGCTGGTGCGGCGCTGGCGAAACCGCTCGGGCCGAGTGTCGAGCTCCTCGATCATGCGCCGGCGGCGGATCTGCTCGAGGAGGACCTCGTCGAGCTCGCGGATCGAGCTCAGCAGCCGGCCCCACGGGCTGCGGCCGCGCAGCTCGCGCCTCAGCCAGGGGATGAAGACGGCGGGGGTGCGGCAGAGCTCCAGAAAGCGAGGCAGGACCTCCCGCACCGCTTCCGGCGCATCCTCGTCGCGGTCGCCGAAGATCGCCCGCATCACGACCTCGGTCGAGATCCTGTGGATGCGGGGCAGCGCCGAGAACGGACGGCCCACCGGCCAGGTCGCGATCTCGTCCTCCGCCGCGCGCTCCATCGCGCTCTCGAAACGGCGCAGGCTCGCGCCGTGGAAGGCCGGCAGGAGCAGGCGCCGGCGCCTCATGTGCTCCTCTCCGTCCTGAAGCAGGATCGAGTTCGGCCCGATGATGCGCCTGAAGATGCCGTTGATGTCGCCGGTGCGGAGGAGGTCCGAGTCGCCGGTGAGCACCGCCTCCGCGAGAGCGGGATCGGACAGGAACACCACGTTGTGCTCGGGGCCGAGCCGGGCCAGGAAGACCTTCCCGTAGCGGCGGCGAGCCTGCTCCATGAACGGGACCGGCCGCAGCAGCCACGCCATCGCCTGCGCCTGGGCGGGCCGGCGCGGGCCGGGCGGCAGCGAAAGCGCGGCGTCGGGCTCGACGCGCTCGACCAGCCGCTCGGCCGCCTCCTCGACGCTGACCGCATCGGAGAACCGCGGTCGCCGGCGAACCGCAAGCTCGGCGTCATCGGGAGCCTCTTCGGCGCCCGGCCAATGCTCGATCAGTCCGGGGATGCTCGAACGATCCCCCGGGCCGGCTTTCTCCACCAACGGAACCCCCTTCGAATAACCCTCGGCTGGAAGATAGCGCGCGCGGCGCAATTTGCAAAGTATGAAGTACGACTGCGTACTTTTCGCTAGGGTACGCGTAGCGGACGGGCTCCACCCGCTCCGCCACCTTCACCCCGAACCAGGAGGCTCACTTGGCGACCGCGACCGGCACGGTGATCAAGCCCGATCATGAGGGGACCCGCAAGCACCTGATCTTCACCGACGAGCACGAGGACCTGCGCGAGTCGATGAAGGCGTGGGTGATCAAGGAGATGACTCCCCGCCGCAACGAGTGGGAGGAGACCCTTTGGCCGAACGAGATCCTCAGGCGGGCGGGCGAGCTCGGGTATCTCGGCCTGTGCTTTCCGGAGGAGTACGGCGGGCAGGGCGGCGACTACTACTACTCGCTGGTCCGCGCCGAGTGCATGAGCTACTCGGGCTCGGGAGGGACGGTCATGGGGTTCGCCGTCCAGACCGACATGGTCCTGCCCCCGATCCACCTGCTCGGCACCGAGGAGCAGAAGCAGCGCTACCTGGTTCCGGGCATCCAGGGCACGAAGATCGGGTGCCTCGGGATCACCGAGCCGGGGGCGGGCTCGGACGTCGCGGGCATCCGCACGACGGCGGTCCGCGACGGCGACGAGTACGTGATCAACGGGTCGAAGACGTTCATCACCAACGGCCCCCGCGCCGATTTCATCGTCCTGGTCGCCAAGACCGATCCCGACGCGGGCCACGACGGGATCACCCTGTTCGTGGTCGACCTGCGCGACGGGGACGGAAACCACGTCCCGGGCTTCTCGGTCTCGCGCCGGCTCGAGAAGATGGGCATGCACGCCTCGGACACCGGCGAGCTGTCGTTCGAGGACGTCCGCGTCCCGGCGGAGAGCGTGCTCGGCCAGGTCGGCAAGGGCTTCTACCACATCTCCTGGGAGCTCCAGGGAGAGCGGCTGGTCACGGCGGCGGGCTGCGTCGCGTCGTGCGAGCGGATGTTCGAGAAGACGCTGGAGTACGCCAAGGAGCGCGAGGCGTTCGGGCGGCCGATCGGCCGCTTCCAGGCGATCCGCCACAAGTTCGCCGAGATGGCGACCAAGATCGAGGCCGCCAAGCAGTTCAACTACGCGACCGCGTGGCGCTTCGCAAACGGCGAATACCCGGTGCGCGAGATCTCCGAGGTCAAGCTCTACACCTCCCGCGTCGCCTGCGAGGTCGCCGACGAGTGCGTGCAGATCTTCGGCGGCTACGGCTACATGAAGGAGTACGAGATCGAGCGCGCCTACCGCGACGTGCGCCTCAACCGCATCGGCGCCGGCACCGACGAGATCATGCTCGAGGTGATCGGGCGCTCGTACGGGCTGTAGGGGCGTTCCCGCATTGGGCAGGTAAGGCGGCGGGGCGGGCAGGCGCCGTGCAGGCCGGTGCCGGCGATGGCGCCTTCTTGTCGCCATAGCACTAAGAAGGCGCCATCGCGCGGGTTTCGGGGGCGCGGCTAGGCCTCAATTGGAACCGACGGGATCTCCGCCTCGGGCTGAACCGCCTTGAGCGGGCTCTCCCCCCTCCACCCAGCCCCGCGCAACGCAATCGCGGCGACCCCCAGGACGGCGACGACCCCCGCGCCGGCGACCGCGTAGCTGGCCCGCGGCGAGAGCGTCGCCGCGACGACTCCCCCGATCACGAAGCCGATGCCGGGCATCGCGCTAGCGAGCGACTCGAGCATCGCGATCACGCGTGCCTGGTAGCTCTGGCTCGTCAGCTCCTGGACGGCTCTGACGAGCGCCACCCACTGCACGCCGTTGCCGGCCCCCCCGACCACCGAGGCGAGGCAGGCTACGGGCAGCGTCGGGGCCAGACGTCCCGAGCAGCGCGTTTCCTTCGCGCAGAAGGTCCCTCGAGGCGAGCATCTCCCCCGCCGAGCCGCGCGTCAGAGCGCGCGCCGCCGAAGCGAGCGCTCCGTCGACCGCCGCCAGCACGACGACCGCGGCGAGCACGAAGTTGCCAGGGAGGCAGGCAACCCGTTGAGGCGCGCAGATGGCGACCGGCGGGTTTTGGCGGTTCAGGGGGCGTTCAGCCGGCGCCGGAGCCGCTGGAGGCCCGGCTGAGCCCGAGCGTCGCGCGGGCCGGGGTTTCACCGATGCCCACGTACTCGCGGATCCGCCGATCGAGGGCCAGCTCGGCCTCGAAGTCCGCGTCCTCGCCGTGGCGGTAGCTGAGCTCCTTCTGCTCGAGCATCCGGACGAACACCTCGACGCAGCGCTGGTCGAGCTGCGAGCCGGCGACGCGGCGCAGCTCCTCGATCGCCTCGAACGAGCTGATCGGGTCGCGGTAGGAGTCGCGCGCGGTCATCACGTCATATGTGTCGGCGACGGCGAGGATCCGCGAGATCACGGGGATCTGGTCGCCCTGGAGACCACGCGGGTAGCCGAGTCCGTCGGCACGCTCGTGATGGGCGAGGATGATGTCGCCGACGGGCTGATAGCCGTCGATCTCGGAAACGATCCGGGCACCCTCGTAGGGGTGGCGGCGGATCTCCTCCCAGTCCGCCTCGGTGAGCTTCTCGTCGCCCTTGAGGATGCGGTCCGAGAGGATGAACTTGCCGATGTCGTGAAGCAGCCCCGCGGTGTGGGCAAGCTCCTGGTCCTGCTCGGAGAGGCCCGCCGCCGACGCGATCTCGCGCGCGTAGCGTGCGACGGCCGCGCTGTGGCGGGCGGTCATCCGATCGCGGAGGTCCAGCGTGCGCAGCAGGGCGCTCAGCACGGCGACCTGGAAGCCGGCGAGCTGCCTGGCGCGCACCTCGAGCTCGTCGCCGCGCTGCTGGGAGAGCAGCAGCGCGCCGAGCAGGTACTGAAAGACGAGCAGCACCACGCCGAACAGGACGAGCGCGGCGTCGCCCACCTGGACGTAGAGGTACGCGACGCCGACTGCAAGCAGCGCCGTGAAGAGCTCCGACGGCAGGATCGGCACCAGCGCGCGCTGGACCTTCGTCCACAGCCGGCTCCGCTCGACGTAGCACGAGTAGCCCGCGATCAGGACGAAGTTGATCCCCAGCGCGACCACGAACAGCCCGAAGACCAGCGCGTAGTAGACCGAGTCGTCGCTTCCGGCGCCCATCGCCTCGAGGATCTCGTGGAACGCAATCCCGCCGATCAGCGGAAACCACGCATAGGTGACGAGGTTGATCAGCAGGTCGTGGGCGGCGTAGCGCGACAGGGCCCAGCCGCCCAGGATCGTCACGACGCCGATCACCGCCGCCGGCGTCTCGCCGAGCAGGACGGTCGCGGTGACGATCGCCAGGAAGCTGCTCGAGATCTTGACCCGGTTCGCCGCCGACTCGAGGGCAGTGACGTCGCCGGCGATCGCGACGGTCAGCAGGATGAGCAGCGGTGCGGGATCCCAGTCCGCGTGACCCGTGGCCGCACGCCACGCGGCGAGCGCCACGGCGCCGATGAGCGCCACGACCTCGATGCCGATGATGCGATGCGACGGCCTTGCGGTCATTCTGGTGCGGTTCGGGTCGCTAGCCCCGGGTGGAGATCGGCTGGCGTTCGCCAGCCGGCGACTCGTCGTCCGTCGAGCTCTTGCCGCCCTCGACCGGCTCGCGCATCGAGTGCATGAAGTCGTCGAGATCGCTTGCGTCGTAACGGCGCTGGCCGCCCGGCGTGCGGTAGACGGGGACGAGGCCTCGGTTGGACCAGTTGCGCAGCGACGCGGCGCTCACGCCTAGATAGCTGGCGGCCTGGCCGACGTTCATGAACCTGGAACTCCTTGGCATAACCCCCTCCATGTTGGGTTTTGCTCCGAATGGCGGCGAGAAGTACCCGCGCGCCTGCGACCTTTTTCGGTTACTTGAGAGACCCTGGCAATGGCTGGGCATCCGTGGCGCAAGAAGTGCGCAGGTTCAGGGGTCGAGCCTGTGCACTCGCACCGCCCTGGGCTCGGAATTGCATCCGCCCGAGGCGAAGCTCACGAGTGCCGGAGGTTGGGTCCGGCTAGGAGGCGTCGAGCGCGCCGACGAGCGCCTCGACGGCCTGGCCGGGCGTGGCGCCGAGCACCGGGATGCCGCGGCGACCCTCGACGAGCCGCGCAGTCCGGTACCCGTACAGCCGCGCTCCGCCGGGCTCGCCGAGGATCCGCCGCAGCGGTCCGCCGACCACATCGAGGCGAGCCCCCCCGCCGCACAGCACCACGGCGACGGGGCGCAGCGCCCGCATCGCGTTGAGGAAGCGGCTCTCGGCGAGATCTGCCGACAGCAGCAGCACCCGCAGCGCGGCGCGGCGCACGAACAGCTCCAGCGCCTGGACGTATACGGCTTCGAGGCCGAGCGGCGAGCCCGAATCGAGCAGCAGGACCCCTTCCGAGCGGGCGGCGGGCGGTGTCAGGCGACGCGCCGAGTGCAGCCAGCCCGTCGCCCAGCGGCAGGCATGCTCGAGCTCGGCGGCGTTTTCGGGGCGCTGGGCCGCCATCTCGAGCGCCGGAAGCAGGACCTCCTCGACGGTGCGCTCCAGGGAGCGAACCGCGAGGCTCTCCTCGAGCTCGCGGTCGGCGGCGGCCTCGTCGAAGCGGTCGAAGGCGCGCAGCAGGCGCGCAGGCGAGGTCGGACCGCGGCCGCGCTGCTGAGCGATCTCGACGGCGGCCGAGATGCTGCCGGTCTCGTGCAGCGCCTCGCGCAGCGCCTCGATCTCGGTCAGCTCGTACTGGCGGTGATTGCCCGACGTGCGCCGCGGCTGCGGGTAGCCGAGACGCCGCTCCCAGGTGCGAAGCGTGCTGGGGCTCACGCCGAGCAGCTCGGCGGCGGCGCTGGTGCGGATTCCGCTCAAAGAAAAACCCTCTCGAACTCAACCGGGTGCGACGTAGCGCGCAACCCTCATCAAGGTTTTATCGCCCGTGAGGGGTTTTGTTACGTCGAGTCCGGTTCCTGCACGAAAGATTTTGCCCCGCCGGAACCGACAGCGAACCTGCGCCCGGAGGCCTTGGCCGCGTAGGTCGCCTCCTCGGCGGCCTCGAGCAGGCGCTGCTCGTTGTCGCCGTGCTCGGGGCACGAGGCCACGCCCACGGTGACCGTCATCCGCGGCCCCTCCTGATGCTGCCATCCGTTGACCGTCGAGGTGAGCCGGTCGGCGAGCGGCTGGACGCGCGACGCCACCTGGTGCGGCGCCAGGATGCAGAACTCGTCCTCGGCGAGCCGGAAGGCCCGGTCGACGGTACGGACCTGATGGTCGATCGCCGACGCGACGGCGCCGATCATCCGGTCACCGACCTGGCGCCCGTATGCCTCGTTGATCCTCCCCAGGCCGTCGATGTCGACCAGCAGGAGGGCGAACGGATGCGCGTAGCGACGGTACTCCGCGACGAGGATGCGCAGCCACTCATGCAGCTGCGCGCTCCCCGGAAGCCCGGTTGCGTCGTCGCGCTTCGCCCAGCCGCTGCGCTCGTCGACCAGCGCCTCGGCGACGCCGGACTGGATCGAGCCGAAGATCTCCGCCAGACGCCCCACCGACTCGGCGAAGCTGCCGGACTGGCGCTCGGGGACCTCGCGCTGCAGGGCTTCGATCAGCAGCGTCTGGAGCGACGCCAGGTCCTCCGGGATCTGCGCCGGGCCCCCGGCGCCGCGCCGCATCTTGCCGAGCTCGCGGGCCCGGCGGCGACGCTCGGGCGCGAGGTCGTCCGGGGCCGCCCCGCTCGCCAGCTCGCGCAGGATCTCGGCGATCAGCGGCGGCGCCTCGTTGGCGATCCACGAAACGGGCAGGTCGCCGAGCTCGGACGGGGGAGTGCGCTCGATTATCCGGACCAGCCAGGCCTTGGCCAGGTCGTCCTGGGCCATCTCGATACGGGCGTACTCGGCTGCCGCTTCCGTGCGCACTGTTACAAAAGCTATCCGATGCGAAGGCGGACCGCCGCAGTAGAAGCTCGGAAACTGCGATCGAAAACCGGCGCTGCGAGTGGCGACGCCGTAGCCTTCGCACCCGGTGGGCCACCTCGACCACATCCGCTCCTATTACGAGGCCCTCAACACGGGCGATCGCGATCGGGTCGCCGCCCACTTCACCGACGACGCGGTCCACTACTACACGCGGCTCGGCCCGCACACCGGCGCGCGCACGATCGGCGAGAACGCGAGCTGGGGGGTCGACAACCTCGACGGCCAGTGGTGGATCGAGCACGGCATCGAGCAGGGCGACGAGGCGGTGATCGAGTGGACGATGACGTGGCGCGACCCCAAGTCCGGCGATCGGCGCCTGAACAGGGGGACGGAGTGGTTCCGGATGCGGGACGGCAAGATCGCCGAGATCCGCGCCTATCACCACGGCGACCGCAAGAACCCGACCGGCGACCTGCTCGGCTTCGACCACGCGGGGCGCGGCTACACGACGCTCGAGGACTGGAAGCCGCCCGGTGGCGGTGAGACTGCGAGCTGAGCGCGGCGCTCCGCCGCCTGGCGCCTTGCGGCCGTCGGCCCGGCTCGCGGCGCTGGCCGCCCTCGCCGCGGCGTTCGCCGCCCTCGCCGCAGCCCCGCCAGGCGCCGGCGCCGACCCGACGCCCGGCTCGCTCGAGCTGGTGGGATCGAACCCGCTGCTGGACCGCGGGATGAACGCAGCGCTCGCCGTCCACGGCGATTTCGCCTACGTCGGAAGCCGCACCGACGGCACCCATCCCAACGCCGGAGTGCTGGTGGTCGACATCTCGGACCCGTCGGACCCGCGCGTGGTCTCCCAGATCGGAGCCCCCGAGGAGGGAAACCCCGGGGAGAGCTCGCGCGAGCTGCGGGTGTGGCCGCGTCAGCAGCTCCTGATCGTCGAGAACTTCGAGTGCGAGCAGGTGGGCCACGCCTGCGCCGGCGCCACCGGCGACATCCCGCCAAGCTTTCGCTTCTACGACATATCCGGAGATCACGCCGCCGACCCGCAGCTCGTCTCCACCTACCGGCCCCCCGTCCTCCCGCACGAGTTCTTCCTTTGGGAGGACCCCGAGCGCCCCCAGCGCGCCCTGCTCTACATCACCTCGCCGTCCGAGAAGGAGGAGGACGTCGGCCCCAACCTGACCGTGGTCGACATCTCCGACGCCCGCGAGGGCCAATTCGCGGAGCTGACCCAGTTCTCGGCGGATTTCACCGGCCAGAACCTCCCGGGGATCCCGGGGCTTCATTCGCTCAGCCTCTCGCCCGACGGCCGAACCGCCTACGTCGCCTACCTGGAGGGCGGGTTCCTCGTCCTCGACACCTCGGAGCTCGCCGAGGCGCGGGACCAGCCCCAGATCCACGAGATCACCCCGACCGCCAACACCGTGCACAGGATGCGCCCCGGCGTCCACAGCGCGCTCAAGGTCCCCGACCTCCCGATGGCGCTGATCAGCGACGAGGTCTACGGCAGCGTGTTCGGGCTCGGGCCCACGCTGGGCTTCGACGTCCTCCAGGGCTGTCCGTGGGGCTGGTCGCACATGGTCGACATCGCGGACCCACGGACCCCGAGGATCATCGGCGAATACAAGCTGCTGCCCTACAACGATGCTTCGTATTGCCCCGACGCACCCCCACTTCAGGACGCAGGGTCGAGCTTCTCCCCGCACAACCCCACGGTCACGCGCCACCTCGCCCTGATGACCTGGCACTCGGGCGGCTTCCAGCTCGTCTCGATCGACGACCCGGCCGCTCCCCAGCAGCTCGCCGCGTTCTCGCCCGAGCCGGTGCCGGTCGTCGAGACGGAGGACCCGGCGCTCAGCTCCGGCACCGAGAAGGTCGTGATGTGGAGCTACCCGGTCGTCCAGGACGGTCTGATCTACGTGGTCGACCTGCGAAACGGCCTCTACGTGCTGCGCTACCACGGCCCATTCGACTCGGACCTCGACTGCACGCGGTTCCTCGAGGGGAACTCGAACCTCACCCGCCAAAGCCCGCGCTGCGGCCTGCTGCTGAGACTGGTCGTCAAGTCGCGAGCCCGCGGGGGGGCGTCCCCGAACCGGAGCTGCGGGCGCTCCGGCGCCCGGGTGAGACTGCGCGGCGAGGATCGCGACCGCGTGTCGAAGGTGCGGTTCTCGGCGGCCGGGCACCGGCTGGGGGTGGACCGCGCCGCGCCGTTCCAGGCCAGGGTGCGGCGCGAGCGCATCCGGCGCCGCGGCGGGACCCGCGTCGAGGCGGTCGCCGTGATGCTCGACGGAAGCCGGATCCGCTTCCACGGATTCGCCGGCTGCGGGCGCCGCGGGGTGTCGGGGACGCCGTGACCGTCATCAGGGACACGGGCGAGCGCGCGATCCTGCCTCCCTTCACCGCCGAGCACGAGGAGCTGCGCGAGACCGTCGCGCGCTTCGTCGGCAGCGAGATCGCCCCCCACGTCGACGAGTGGGAGGAAGCCCGCGAGTTCCCGCGCGAGCTCTACGAACGCTGCGCCGAACTCGGCTTCCTCGGGCTCAAATACCCGGTCGAGCTCGGTGGGCAGGGCGGCGACTACCTCCACGACGCGGTCTGGACGGAGGAGCTGTCGCGGTCGGGCGGCAGCGGGGGGGTCGCCGCCGGCCTCGGCGCCCACATCGGCATCGCTACGCCGCCGATCTTCAACTTCGGCACCCCCGAGCAGCACCAGCGCTTCCTCGTCCCCGCGATCCGCGGCGAGAAGATCTGCGCCCTGGGGATCACCGAGCCGGGTGCCGGATCGGATGTCGCGTCGATCAGGACCACGGCGCGCAAGGTCGACGGCGGCTACGTGGTCAACGGCGCCAAGACGTTCATCACCAACGGGGTGCGCGCCGACTTCCTCGTCTGCGCCGTGCGGACGACCGAGACGGGGGGGCACCAGGGGATCTCGTTCCTGGTGCTCGAGCGCGACATGCCCGGCTACGAGGTCTCGCGCAAGCTCGAGAAGATGGGTTGGCACTCCTCGGATACCGGCGAGCTGTCGTTCACCGACGTCGAGGTGCCGGAGGAGAACCTGCTCGGCAAGGAGAACGAGGGCTTCTATCTGGTGATGGCGAACTTCGCCTGGGAGCGCCTGTCGATGGCGCTCGGGGCGGTCGGCGGGATGCAGCGCCTGTTCGAGACGACGCTCGACTACGCGAAGCAGCGCGAGGCGTTCGGGCGCCCGATCGGCCACTTCCAGGCGATCCGCCACAAGTTCGCCGAGATGGCGACCCGGATCGATGCCTCACGGGCGCTGACCTACCACTGCTTGCGCGAGTACGTCGCCGGGCACGACGTCATCCGCGAGGTCTCGATGGCGAAGCTGCTCACCCAGCGCGCGATCCTCGAGATCGCCGACGAGTGCATGCAGATCCACGGCGGCTACGGCTACATGCGCGAGTACGGCATCGAGCGCGCCGTCCGCGACGCCCGCCTCGGCCCGATCGGCGGCGGCACCGACGAGATCATGAAGGAGATCATCGGCAAGCAGTACGGGCTCTAAGGCAAACGGTGCCGAGCCGGCATGAGGTCAGCTCGACCGGGCGCTGCGCCTGGTCGAGCTGACTCTCCCGCCCTTCCCGAACCCACGCCCCCGTGGTCGTGTGGACCCCCGTCCTCAGCGGCCCTGTTGGGAGTACGAACACCGGATGCGCGGCGATGATGCGGTCCGACCCTCTTGAAGACCTGGCCTGTTTTGGCCGCGTATATCGCGGTCAATGTCGGCCAGGTCCAAGGAATCGCGAGAACTGCCGTCGGGTGTCCGCGAAGCGCGGCGATCGCGCGGTCCGCGAATAGACTCCCCGCGCTGACTGGGGCGAGAAAGGAGACCGAGGAGACAGATGGGACTGCTTGACGGAAAGAGCGCGATCGTCACCGGCTCGGCGCGGGGGATCGGCCGCGCCACCGCGGAGCTGTTTGCGAGCGAGGGGGCGAAGGTCCTGATCAACGACCTCGACGGCGACGTCGCCGAGCAGTCCGCCTCCGAGATCGACGGCGAGACAGCGGTGTTCGCCGGCGACCTCACCAAGCCGGGCGTTCCCGACGACCTCGTCGCGCAGGCCACCGACGCGTTCGGCTCCGTGGACATCGTCGTAAACAACGCCGGCTACACGTGGGACGGAGTCGTCCACAAGATGAGCGACGAGCAGTTCCAGGCGATGCTCGACATCCACACGATCGTCCCCTTCCGCGTCATCCGCGCGCTCGCCCCGGCATGGCGCGAGGCGGCGAAGGCGGAGATGGCCGAGGGCAAGGAGGTCTTCCGCAAGATCGTCAACGTGACCTCGATCTCGGGCACGATGGGCAACGCGGGCCAGGCCAACTACTCGGCCGCCAAGGCCGGCGTCACCGGTCTCACCAAGACCGTCGCCAAGGAGTGGGGCGGCTTCAAGATCAACTGCAACGCCGTCGCCTTCGGGTTCGTCGAGACCCGGCTCACCCAGGCCAAGGAGAAGGGAGAGAAGATCGAGGCGCCCGGGGGGGAGCAGGTCGAGATCGGCGTGCCCGAGCAGATGCGCGCGATGGCCTCGGCGATCATCCCGCTCGGCCGGCCCGCGCAGCCCGGGGAGGCCGCCGGCCCCGTGCTCTTCCTCTGCTCGCAGCTCTCGAACTACGTCCACGGCCAGGTGATCAACGTCACCGGCGGGCAGTTCAGCGGCATGACGACGTGAGCCTCGGATAACTGTCGTCCCCGCGCCGCGTGGTAGGTTCGTCCGCGAGAGGGGTCGTGAGCACGGATGTCAAGAGGGGAGGCCTGGCGCATTCGCGCGTGGGGCGCCCAGGCGCCGTCGTGGCTGCGTTGGCGGCGTTCCTGCTCGCCGTCGGCACCGCCCAGGCGACCCACCTGGCGATCGACACCGAGGGCCACGACACGACCGAGCAGCGCGTCGACGGCGGCGATCCGGACACCGGCTACCAGCAGCTGGTGCTGACGCCGGGCGAGCCGTACATCGTCCGCGACCGGACGTTCGAGAACGGCGATCAGTCGATCCCGGACGCCCAGGCGGGCCGCGAGACGCGCCGAGTGTCGCTTGCCTATTTCTCCCAGACGACCGACTTCCAGCTCGCCGACGAGGAGTCGCCCGCCCGGGTCGAGTTCGCCGACCAGGGCGCTAACGCGGCCTGGCGCCCCTCGGAGGCGTTCAACCCGTTCATCATCGACGCGACGGTCCGCCAGATCAACGCGTTCGTGCCCGCGAGCCCGGTGGCGCAGGGCGACGGGACGCACAATTCGATGGACCTTGCGCTGATCACCGGCGATCAGGCCGACAACATGCAGCGAAACGAGATGGTCTGGGTGCGCGACATCCTCGAGGGCAACGGGCCGACGAACTTCAACTCCGGCCTGTCCAACGCCGCCGACTACGCGAACCCGGCGGACCTCGGCGCGAGCTGCCCGGCGTTCGTGGTCCAGGAGGGCGGGGCAGCCGGCGCGGCGGCCGAGGGCGCCCTCTACACGGGCGTGCAGGACTACAGCGACTACCCGGTAGCCGGCGACACGTACTTCTACGACCCCGACAACGTGCAGGGGGACTGGCTGGCCGCCGGATGGCCCACCTACACGGGGCTGATGGACCGCGCCCAGACGCTGACGTTCACCCCCGCCGGCCTCGACGTCCCCTTCTACGTCACGAACGGCAACCACGACACCCTGGTGCAGGGAAACGAGGACGCGAACGCCGCCTTCGAGGACATCGCCGTTGGGTGCTTCAAGGCGCTCGGGAGCACGGTCAGCTCCCCCGGCGGCGACCCCGACCAGGGTCCGAACCCGGACCTGCTGTTCTTCCCCGCCTCGGGCGCGATGCTGGTCCCGCCCGATCCCCAGCGCCAGTTCGTCTCGAAGCCCCAGATCAAGAACGTCTTCTCGGCGAACGATCCCGAGGGGCACGGGTTCGCGTTCGTCGACCCAGCCGAGGCCGCCGCCTCGAACAACTCGGCCTCCTACTACGCCTGGGACCCGCCCCAGGTTCCGGGCTTCCGCTTCATCTCGCTCGACACCAACTCGGAGGGCGGCCAGTTCCCGGCGTCCGCCGACGGCAACATCGACGACCCGCAGTTCCAGTGGTTGAAGGGCGAGCTGGACGCCGCCCAGGCGGCGAACAAGCTGATCGTGATCTTCGGCCACCATCCCGTGCGCACCCTGATCGCCCCGATCGCCGACGAGCAGGCCTCGCCGTGCACCACGAACAACCCGGACTTCGGCCATGACGTCAACCCGGGCTGCGACCTCGACCCCCGTAACTCACAGCCGCTTCACTTCGGAGATCTCCCGGGCCCGGGAGAGAGCCTCGTATCGCTGCTGAGCAAGTACGACAACGTGCTCGCCTATGTCCCCGGCCACACCCATGAGAACAAGATCACCCCGTTCACGCGCAAGGACGGGACGGCCTGGTGGGAGCTCAACACCTCGGCGACCGCGGACAACCCGAACCAGTCGCGGCTGATCGAGATCTTCGACAACCTCGACGGGACGCTGTCGATCATCACCTCCGTGATCGACCACGCCTCGGACTCGACCGCGCCCGCGGCGGGCAACGCGTCGGCGTTCACGGTTGATCAGCTCGCCTCGATCGGGCGCACGTTCGAGTACAACGATCCCCAGCTCGGCGCCGGCACCGGTGAGGGCGAGCCGGAGGACCGCAACGCCGAGTTGCTGCTCGACGACCCGCGCAACGGGCCGCCTAACCCGCCGGGCGGGCAGGCGTCCCCGAACCCGAGCTCGAACGCGAACGCGACCTGCAGGGGCAAGGCCGCGACCATCGTCGGCACCGACGGCGACGACGACCTGATGGGCACCGACGGCAACGACGTGATCGTCGCGCTCGGCGGAGACGACAGGGTCAAGGGCGGCAAGGGCAACGACCGGATCTGCGGCAACGAGGGGTCTGACGACCTGCGCGGCAACGGCGGCAACGATCGCCTGCGAGGCGGCGGAGCGGATGACGAGCTCGGCGGGGGCGCGGGCAACGACGATCTCGGAGGCGGCGGGGGTCGCGACAAGATGTCGGGCGGAGGCGGCGACGATCGCTGCAAGGGCGGGCCCGGCAGGGACCGCGCGCGCGACTGCGAGTAGTCGCGCGGAGGCGGGCTATCCGGCCGGCTCGGCGCCCGCGAGCCCCTGATTGAGGCGCGAGACGACCGCAGGATCGCAGTTCGAGCCATCGAGGTTCTCGGCGAGGTCGCTGACGAAGAGCTCGACGTCCTCCCCTCGCCGGACCCGTGCCCGGGGCTTGTCGCGCGCCAGCTCGACCAGCGCGTCGACGGCCTCGAACGCACGCGCGTGCTGCCCCACGGTGGGCTGCTTGCGCGGCTCCACAAGCCCCAGCGCCTGCCTGCGGCAGTAGAGGTCGATCGCCCGCTCGGAGTCGTCGATCAGGCGTCGATCCGAGGTCGTCAGGCGCTGCGCGGACGAGCTGCCCTTGGCACCGCCGCCCGACCCCCCACCGTCACCTCCACATCCCCCGAGAACGGCGACGAGTAGGGCGAGCGCCGGCGCGGCCGCGCGCCAGGACATCACTCCCGTGGCCGCCGCTCCTCGACCAGCGGCGCGCCCGCCGCGTCGGCGGCGCCGGGGGGAGGCCATGAGCCGAACCAGTTGTCGCGCGCCCCGTCGATCGTCAGCACCGCGCCGGAGAAGAAGTCCCCCGCGGGGGAGGCGAGGAACGCGATCAGCCACGCCATCTCCTCGGGCGTGCCGAGGCGGCCGAGCGGCACCGTGCGGGCGACGTTCTCGCTGACCTCCTTGGGGTACTTGGTGCGCAGGACCTCGGTGTCGAACTGTCCCGCCGCGACCGCGCACAGCTTGATCTGAAACCGTGCCCACTCGATCGACAGCGTGCGCATCATGTTCTCGACCGCGGCGCGCGCGGCGCCCGAATGAACCATGCCGGGCATCCCGTGATGGGGCGAGAGCGTGACGCTGATGACCTTTCCCCCGCCCTGCGGGATGAACGCCTTGCTCGCCGCGGCGTGGGTCATCTGCCACGTGCCCTGCACGTTGAGCTCGGTCACGGTGCGAAAGCCCTTCGGGGTGATCGCCTCGGCGGGGCTCATGAACTGCCCGCCTGCGTTGTTGACGAGCACGTCGAGGCGGCCGTGGCGCTCCAGCACCCCGTCGACGAGCGCGTCGACCGCGGCCTCGTCGCGGATGTCGGCCGCGACGGCCTCGGCGCGGCCGCCCGCCCGCTCGATCGCGTCAGCCGTCTCGGCAAGCGGCTCGTGGCGCCTGCCGCAGCCGATCACTACGGCGCCGAGCGCGGCAAGCTCGATCGCGGTGGCGCGCCCCAGGCCCGTGCCGGCGCCCGAGACCAGGCACACCCGGCCGTCGAGCAGCCCCGGAGCGAAGATCCGCGATAGACCAGCGTCGGGCTCAGCCATCGCCCGCGAGATTATCCGTCGGGCAGGGCGGCGGCCCCGCTTTGCGGCCGGGGGCGCCAGGTAGGCTGACCGCCGATGAGGGTTCACGCGGAAGCAAAGCGGCTCGACCGGCCGCTCGAGGGCGGCAAGCAGGGAGCCACCGTCTCGGTCGAGCCGTTGCGGACCGGGGAGGTTCAGCAACCGCCCGGGTTCCTCGAGCGCACCGGCGGCAGGCTCGAGGGCCTGACCATGTACGGGATCGGGGTCCCGCGCTCGAGGTGGTGGCGGGTGCCCTGCCCCGCCTACCTGATCCGCCACCCCGTTGCCGGACCGGTGCTCGTCGACACAGGCCTTCATCCGTCCGTGGACGCGAAGCCGAGCGCCAACATGGGCCGCGCGCTCGCCCGCTGGGCGCGGCCCCGCATCGAGCCGGGCGCCGACGTCCCGGCGCGGCTGCGCGCCATGGGGCTGGACGCGAAGGGCATCGGAACCGTGGTCATGACGCACCTGCACTTCGACCACGCCTCGGCGATCTCGGAGTTCCCCAACGCCCTCTTCGTGCTCAGCGAGGCTGAGTGGGAAGCCGCCACGACCGACTCGCGGCCTCTGCTGCGCGGCTACAGGCCCGCGCACTACGACTACGTCTTCGACTACCGCACGGTGAGCTACGACGCGCCCGAGATCTCCTCGTACGGCAGCTTCGGGCGCACGTTCGACCTGTTCGGCGACGGCAGCGTCCGGCTGGCGTCCACGCCGGGGCACTCCGCAGGCCATCAGTGCGTGATCGCTCGCCTCGCCCAGCGCGACTTCGTGATCGCCGGGGACGCCGTCTACACGTTGCGCCAGCTCGAGGGCGGCCCCGAGCCCGCGAGCCCGCTCGACCGCCACAACTGGAAGCGCTCGCTCCAGGAGCTGCAGCTCTTCCGCCGCGACTACCCGGACGCGATGATCGTGCCGAGCCACGACGCCGCGTTGTGGGAGTCGCTGGACGAGCGTTACGAGTAAGAGACTGCTCTAGGCCGCGCGACGTCAGTGGGACTGGGTCCGCGCCGAGGCGTCGGCGGGAGACCCAGCCGGAAGGCCCTTGCGCAGCGCCTTGATCACGGCCCAGCGGCCCTGCTCCTCGAGCCCGACGTACATCGCGCGCACGCCGTCGAAGATCCGCTGAGCGGCCTCGAGCTGCTGCTCGCGCGTCGGCTGCTCGACGACTTCGAAGCTCATCGGCTCGCCGTACTGGACGGTGACCTTGGGGAAGCGCAACCGCTTCCAGCCGCGCACACCTTGCGAGCCGTGGATCGCGACCGGGACGACGGGCACCCCGGATTCGAGCGCCAGCCTTCCCACCCCGGGCCGCGGCTCGCCGAGCCGGCCGGTGCGCGAGCGGCCGCCCTCGGCGTACATCAGCAGGCAGCCGCCGTTGTCGAGGATCGTGTGGGCGGTGAGAAACGCCTCCTCGTCGCGATGGCCGCGACGCACCGGGAAGACGCCGCCGTGGGCGAAGATGAACTCGATCGCCCGGTTCGAGAACAGCTGTGACTTGGCCATGAAGCGGATCTTCCGCCGCAGGTAGACGCCCGTGAAGAAGTGGTCCCACTGGCTGAAGTGGTTCGGCGCCAGGATCACGGGGCCGGAGGGCGGGACGTTGTCGACACCGATCGCAGCGGCGCGGTAGAAGAGCAGCGACGGGGGCGTGAGGACCATGCGTGCCAGCTCGTAGACCCAGTCGGGTCGGCGGCTGCGGGCGCGGTCGTGAAAGCGCGTGAAGTACTCCGCGGGACGCGGGTCCTTGTAGACCTGGGGCTTGATCTCTGCCATAACGGATGACGCCGGCACAGGCCGGCATCGGTTCTTCTACCCCCTGCGTGTGGCGCGGTTACGCTGGATCACCATGAGCGCTCGCGGGGTGCCCGGCAACCGAATTGCGCCTTCCCGCCGGTGACCTCGCTGTGCGAGCGCCTCGGGATCGAGCTGCCGATCCTCCAGGCCGGAATGGGCGGGGGCATCGCCCGCCACGAGCTGGCCGTGGCGGTCACCGATGCGGGCGGGCTGGGGACGATCGCGATCCTCGAACCCGGCATTCTGGCGCGCGAGCTCGCCGCCGCCCGGCGGCTGACCGGCAAGCCGCTCGCGATCAATCTGCTGCTGCCGTTCGCGACGCGCGCCCACTGGGAGGTCGCCCGGGAGGCCGACGTCGTGGTGACCTTCTGGGGCGCGCCCCGGCGCCGCACCCCGCGGGCGTGGCTGCATCAGTGCGGTTCGGTCGACGAGGCCCTCGCCGCCCACCGCTCCGGCGCCGACGGCGTGATCGTCCAGGGGGTGGAGGCGGGCGGTCACGTGCGCGGGACCATCCCCGCCCTCGAGCTGCTGGACCGGGTTGGCTCGGCGCTGCCCGCCGGCTACCCGGTCGCCGTCGCCGGGGGCATCGCCGCGCGCGACGACGTGGCCCGCGCGATCCAGGCGGGCGCCGCCGCGGCGCTGCTCGGGACGCGCTTCCTGCTCAGCGAAGAGAGCCGCGCCCATCCCGATTACAAGCGGCGGTTGCTCGACGCTCGGGAGACCGTGCTGACCGAGCTGTTCGGCATGGGCTGGCCGCGCGCCCCGCACCGCGTCGCCTGGAACGAGGCCGCGCGGCGCTGGTTGCGAGACGACCATCGCGGCCCGCGCCCGCTCCGCGTCCTGAACTCGCTGCTCGCCCCGCTCGCCAGCCGTCTCCCCGACCCGATCCAGGCGCGCTTGACCGCGGCTCAGCGAGCGGACCGGCCGCTCTTCTCGCCGGCACCGCCGGCCGACGACTCGCCTCCGAACCTGCTCGACGCCGGGCCGCTCTACGCGGGGGAGAGCGTCGCCCGGATCGCGGAGATCCGCCCCGCGGCGGCGCTCACTCGGGAGTTGACTCCGTAGCCGGCCCGCTCGGCGCCCAGCCCTTCGCCCGCTCGACCGCACGGCGCCACTCAGCGAGCAGGCGGTCGCGCTCGGCATCGCCCATCTCGGGCTCGTAGCGCGCCGCCTCGCGCCACATCGACTCGACCTGCTCGAGCTCCCAAAGGCCGGTCGCGATGCCCGCCAGATACGCGGCTCCCAGCGCCGTCGTCTCCGAGATCTCGGGCACGATCACGGGCGCGCCGAGGACATCGGCCTGAAACTGCATCAGCCAGCGGTTGGCGACCGCGCCCCCATCGGCCTTGAGGACCTCCAGCCGCTCGCCCGCCGCCGCCTCCTGAGCGCGCACGGCGTCCGCCGTCTGGTAGGCGATCGACTCGAGCGCGGCGCGGGCGAGCTGGGCACGGCCCGAGCCGCGGGTCAGCCCGACGATCGTCCCGCGCGCGTAGGGGTCCCAGTGCGGCGATCCGAGTCCGGTCAGCGCGGGGACGAAGTACACGCCATCGTTCGAGTCGAGCGAGCTCGCGAGCGCCTCGGTCTCAGCTGCCGAGCCGATGATCCCGAGCTCGTCGCGAAGCCACTGCACGGCCGCGCCGGTGACGAACACGGCGGCCTCGAGCGCGTAGTCGGTCTCCGATCCGAGCCCCCACGCCACCGTCGTCAGCAGGCCCTCCGCTGGCTCGGGCGCGTCCGTACCGGTGTTGAGCAGAACGAAGCTGCCGGTCCCGTAGGTGCTCTTCGCCATCCCGGAGTGGTGGCACGCCTGCCCGAACAGCGCCGCCTGCTGATCGCCCGCGATCCCGGCCACGGGGACATCGCCCCCGAACTCGGAGGTCGTGCCGTAGACGTGGGCGGACGGGAGCGGCTCGGGGAGCCGGTCCGGGTCGACTCCCAGCAGCTCGCACAGCTCGCCGTCCCAGGCGAGCTTGCGGATGTCGAACAGCAGGGTGCGCGAGGCGTTGGTGAAGTCGGTGACGTGGCGCCCGGTGAGCTTGAAGACGAGCCACGAGTCGACCGTGCCGAAGACCGCGCGGGCGGCGCCGTCCACGTTGCGGAGCAGCCACTCGATCTTGGTGCCCGAGAAGTAGGGATCGATTACCAGCCCGGTGCGCTCGCGGACCAGGTCCTCGTGTCCCGCCCGCTTGAGCTCCGCGCAGCGATCAGCGGTGCGGCGGTCCTGCCAGACGAGCGCCCGGTGGACCGGCTCGCCCGTGTCCGGGTCCCAGGCGACGACGGTCTCGCGCTGGTTGGTGATCCCGATCCCCTCGAGCTTCGAGCCCTCCGTGCCCGCGTCGGCGAGCGCCTCGCCGGCAACGCGCCGAGTTACCTCCCAGATCTCGCTCGCGTCGTGCTCGACCCAGCCGGGGCGGGGAAAGTGCTGCTCGAACTCGCTGTAGGAGCGCCCCGCGATCCGACCCTCGCGGTCGAACACCAGGCAGGTCGTGCCCGTGGTCCCCTGGTCGATGGCGAGGATCATGCGGCGCGGATGAGCGATCCCATGGCCGCGCCAGGCTACCGCCGCGCCAGGTAGGCGCGCACGATGTCGCGCAGCTGCCGGCCGCGATGGACGAAGCCGCCGAGCGTGCGCCCCGTGGCGCGGTGCTCGAGGTCGAGCTCGATCTCGCGGACCGCGTAGCCGGCACGAACCGCGTCGATCGTCATGCCGGCCTCCATCCCGAAGCCCGGCGCGAACGGCAGGACCGCGCGCAGGACGTCGGCGCGCATCGCCCGCTGGCCCGAGATCGGAGCCCGCGCTCGCATCCCGCTGCGGCGCTCGATCGCCCACCCGGCGAACCCCACCGCGATCCCCAGGCCTCCGCCGACGCGGCTCGTGAACGCGGCGATCGCGAGGTCGCAGGCGCCGCTGTCGACCGCCTCGGCGAGCGGTCCGAGCCGCCCCGCCGTGTCACCGAGATCGGCGTCGCAGAGCAGGACCGTCCCGGGATCGTCGGGGCCCTCGCTCAACATCGCCTCGCAGGCCGCGGTCACGTTCGCCCCCTTTCCGTGCGGGCGGCGGCGGCTGACGACCCGAGCCCCGTGGCGTAGAGCCAGCTCCGCGGTGCCGTCGGACGAGGCGTCGTCGGCCACCCACACCCGCGCTCCGGGAAAGGCCGTCGCGAGCGCCTCGAGCGTCGCGCCGACCCGCTCCGCCTCGTTGCGCGCCGCGACGATCACGGCGAGTCGCCGCTCGGGCTCCGCTTCCACCGCCGTTATTGTGCCGCGCCACGTGGCGGACATCGAGGCCCACATCACCGGGACCGTGTGGAAGATCGAGGTCAAGGAGGGCGACGACGTCGACGAAGGCGACACTGTCGTGATCCTCGAGTCGATGAAGATGGAGATGCCGGTGGAGGCGGAGGACGCCGGAAAGGTGGCGGAGGTCCGCTGCGAGGAGGGTCAATCGGTCTCCGAGGGCGACGTGCTCGTCGTCCTCGAATAGGTCGAGCGATGAGCGCCGAGGAGCTCGCCGGCGGCAAGCTTCTGCTCGATCGCCCGGCTGACGCCGTCGCCCGTCTGAGGCTCAACAACCCGCCGAAGCGAAACGCGCTCGATCACGACGTCCTCGACGCGCTCGCGGCCGTCCTCCCCGAGCTCGACGACGGGATCTCGGTGCGCTGCGTGATCGTCACGGGCGCCGGCGAGATGTTCTCGGCCGGCTACGACATCGGCGACATCCCCGAGGAGAGCTTTGAGCGCGACGCCGAGGCGCTGGTAGCGCACCCCTTCCAGGCCGCAATGGAGGCGGTGAGCGCGCACCCGTTTCCGGTCCTCGCCGCGATCAACGGCCACTGCCTCGGCGGCGGGCTCGAGCTGGCCGTGCGCTGCGACCTGCGGATAGCGGCCGACTCCGCGAAGCTCGGCATGCCGCCGGCGCGGCTCGGCCTGATCTACGGCCACACGGGGCTGCGGCGGTTCATCGACGTGATCGGCGTCGCGCGCACAAAGGAGCTGTTCCTGGTCGGGCGCAACGTCGAGGCCGCGCGGGCCGAGCGGATCGGGCTCGTCAACGAGGTCGTCCCCGCCGCCGAGGTCGACGCCGCCTCGGTCGAGCTGGCGAGCCGGATCGCCGCCAACGCCCCGCTCGCAGCGCGCGGCAACAAGCGCGCGATCGAGACGCTCGCGTCGTTTCCCCGCCTCACGCCCGAGCAGGAGGCCGAGCTGGTCGAGCTGCGCGCCTCGTGCTTCGGCTCGGAGGACTTCCGCGAGGGGATCCGCGCCTTCGCCGAGAAGCGCGAGCCGCGCTGGCGGGGACGCTGACCCTCGCGCTTGCGCGATGCTTCGCGGCGTGCTGGCGCGCGCACGCACCTCGCTGCGGCTAAGGGCGCTCGACGCCGCGGACCGGGTCCGCGGACGCCACGAGCCGCTCGTGCCGCCGCGGCGGCTCAACTTCGTCGGCCCCGGCGACTTCGTCGCGACCGGCGACGAGTTCCTGGGCCACTTCGTCGAGCTCGGCGAGCTGCGGCCCACCGATAGGGTGCTCGACATCGGGTGCGGCATCGGCCGCATGGCGCGGCCGTTGACCGCCTACCTCGGCGCCGGCGGAAGCTACGACGGCTTCGACGTCAGCAGGGAGGGAATCGAGTGGTGCCGGCGCCACTATGCGGACTTCGAGAGCTTTCGCTTCGAGCACGCCGACGTCGTCAACGCGACCTACAACCCTGGCGGCGCCGAGCTGGCCAGCGAGTACCGCTTCCCCTACGCGGGCGCGAGCTTCGACTTCGCGTTCGCGATCAGCGTCTTCACCCACCTGGTCCAGGCCGACGCGTCGCGCTATCTCGCCGAGGCGGCGCGGGTGCTGAGGCCCGGCGGGCGGCTGCTGAGCACGTGGTTCTTGCTCGACGACGAGAGCCGGGCGCGGATCGAGGCGGGGGCCGCGGCATTCGACCTCAGGCGGCGCGACGCCGAGACCGCCGTCATGAGCGAGGGAACGCCGGAGGAGGCGATCGCCTACGACCGCGCCTGGGTGATCGACCGGCTCGCCGAGCTCGGGCTCGAGCTGCGCGGGAGCTGGCCCGGGACGTGGAGTGGGCGCGACGGCGGTCGCTCGTTCCAGGACATCGTCGTCGCGGCGCACGAAGGCTAGGCGCAGCGCCTGACCTGCGCGTCGAGCGTCATCTCGCGGCCGTCGAGCAAGTCGACGGTCGCGACGACGTTCGACTTGCCGTGGCGCTTGAGCTTGGCGCTCGGGATCCGCCGCTTGAACGGGGCCGCGGTGTCGGTTCCGAGCTGCCTGGCGCCGACCGCGAACCCGGCCTCCGTGAGCAGGCCGCGGTCCGCACCCTTGACGGTCGCCCGCACAGCGCCGAGCGCGCAATCGCGCTTGCCCGGCCGTCCGTCCCTGTAGTCGAGCTTGAGCTTCAGAAGCGGCGTCGCGCGACAGGCGTCGCCCGAGCAGGCGCGCACCCGGCCGAGCAGTCCGGCGAGCGCCGCCTCGACCGTGTCGAACGCCGGGTCGGCCTGCAGGTTCTGGAGCTCGTCGGGGTCGTTCTCGAGGTCGTAGAGCTCATGCTCGCCGGTCGTGTGCTCGGCGTAGAGGTAGCGCTGGGTCCTGACCGCGGAGTAGGTCCGGGTCTCGATCAACAGCGCCCTGCCCCGCTCGAGGCCGGGGCTCTGCATCACGGGAAGCAGCGACAGCCCGTCCATGGTCCGCCCCGGCTCGGCGCCGGTCAGGGCGAGGATGGTCGGCGCGAGGTCAGCGTTGATCGACGGGTCGTTGACGGTGACGCCCTTTGGGATCCCGGGCCCGCGAATCAACAGGGGGACGCGAATCGAGGGCTCGTAGAGGACGACCTTGCCGCCGGGGTCGCGGTGCTCGCCCTGCATGAAACCGTTGTCGGAGGTGTAGACGAACAGGGTGTCGTCGAGCTCGCCGCTGGCGCGAAGCGCCGCGACGATGCTGTCGACGCCCTCGTCCACGGCCAGCAGCGACTCGAGCCGGCAGCGGTACTTGCGCTGGATGTTGGCGATGTCGGCGTCGTCGAGCAGCGGCTGCTGCTGGACCTCCTGCGGCTTGTCAGAGACGTCGGCCTCGTTGAACGACGGCGGCTGAGGGAGCGGCTCGTCCTCGAACGCGGTCGCGTGGCGTGGTGCCGGCTTCGCCGTGTTGAGGCAGTTGTCCGGCGGCTGGGGACTCGGGTTCGGGCCGCCCGAGTGCGGCGCCAGGTAGGCCACCCAGAGGAAGAACGGCCGCGACTCGGGCGCGCGGCGGTTGATGAAGTCGACCGCCTTCTGCGTGTAGACGTCGGTCGAGTACTGGTCGGGGGTCGTCCCGTAGTCGACCAGGGCTCCGTCCTCGTTGAGCTGGAAGCCGTAGTACTGGTACGTCCTCGTCGAGCCGTGCCACTCGGTCCACCCCGGCGGGATCGTGTCGGGGACCTGCTCGTAGCCGTTGAGGTACTTGCCGATGTGCCCCGTGTAGTAGCCGGCCTGCTGGAGCCACACCGCGAGCGTGTTGGTCGAGTCGAGCGCCAGATAGCCGCCGTCTTCCTCGTTGTTGCTCATCACGCCGTGGTTGTGCGCGTACTGCCCCGTCAAGAACGTCGCGCGCGACGGACAGCAGAGCGAGTACGAGACGAAGCTGTTTGCGAACGTCGCTCCGGCGGCCCCGATCTGGGCGTTGACACGGGGCATGAAGCGAAGCGAGTCCTGAGTCTGGTCGTCGGACATCACGACGACCACGTTGGGGCGGTCGGCCTCTTCGTCCTTCTTGCCTCCGGCGGCCGGCGCCGCGGACATCACGGCGGCGACGGCGCACCCGGCGAGCAGCGCCGCGCCCACGAGCGCGCTGCGCGACCGGAACTTCGTCTGCGCGATGCGGGGTCGTGCGGGGGTCATCGTCGCCCTCACGAGATCCAACACCTCGCCCCCGCGGTAGTCGCGCGGCCGACCAGCGCTTCGCTCCGCTACGGCTCGATGCGCTCAACCTCGGCGTCAATAGGGTTGAGCACCCAGACGGTCTCCGGCGTAATCGCGATGCCGGCGATCGACGCGTCCTCTTGCGTTCCGATCCTGATCGAGCCGATCACCGACCCTTCATCGGCGTCGATACGGGTCAACTCGCGAAACCCGCCGCCCCACAGCGACCCGAGCCCGGCGTCGATGACATCGCCCGGAACGATGTTCTCCTCCGAGGTCGTCTCGTCGCCGTTCTGCTCTACCACGCTCACAATCTCACCCGTATCCGGGTCGAGCCGAACGGGCGCCAGGCTCGTCACGGCCCACGCAAAGCCAGCCCCAACGGCCAGCTCGTGAACCGATCCCTCAAGCCGTGTAGTGCCGAGCACGCGCCCGCTCTTCGAATCGAGTCGGGTGATCCTGCCGTCGCTGCCGCCGATCCACACGGATCCGTATCCCACCGCAACCGACCTGGGTCGCGCCCTCAGCGGGATCCGTCGTATCTGCCGCGACTGGGCATCGATCCGGATGACCTCCGCCCTCTTCGGATTCGCCACCCAGGCCGCCTCGTCTCCCGCAGCGATGCGGATTGACCCGCCGCCGATATCGATCGGCTCCCCCAGCACGCGTCCATCGGAATCGACGCGGGTGACCGTGTCGCGGCCGAGCACCCACACCCCCTCGTCGTCTCCGGCGAGCTCCTCGACGTACCCCTTCAGCTTGGTCGGAGTGCCCACGAATTCCGCTTTGGCCGGGTCGATTCGGCTGACTGTCTCGTCGCCTTGCGCCTCGGCCACCCAGACCCACCCGGCCCCCACGGCGATGCCCGAGGCGCCCAACTCGACGTCAATGGCGCCGATCGACTCGCCGGCAGGATTCTCCCGTACACAGCCGCTGAAAAACATCGCCGCACAGGCGGTCGGGACGATCAAAGCCGCGCAGCGACCACTCAATCCCTAGGGCGGAATCCGGCGCTAGTGACGCACTTGACCGCTTTCACCCACTTCCAGGCCTTGGCGAGCGGGGCGTCCTGCACGCAGTTCAGCAGGGTGGGTTCGGGCTCATCCTCGACGAGCTGAACGGCTGCAAGGCCGGTCACGCCGTGCGCGGTGATGTAGCAGCTGAAGGCCCGTTCGTCGAGATACATGCACTGCGCCTGGGTGCCTGGCCTGGAATCTTCGATGGCGGCCTCGGCTTCCTGCGCCTCGGATTCATGCGGTGGAGCCGGGTCCACTATGACCGGGGTCGAGCTCTCGTCTTCCCCGCCGCAGCCTCCGAGCGCGGCCGCTCCAATCAGCAATACCGCAGTCTTCGCCTTCATCGTATTTTGAAGCAGCCCATCAGCCCTCACCAGCTTGAGCCGGCAATCTTAAATCCCGGACACCTGCTCATGCGGCTAGCGGCCCCCGGAGGCGTCCGGCCCGCTTCCTAGCCTTGCGCGGCAGGACCGGATCCGGATGCCTCCCCTGATCACCTTCGACGAAGCGCTCGAGCTCGGTGGTATCACCGACCGAGACCGGATCGCCGACCTCGTCGAGCGCGCCTGGGAGGTGCGGCGCGAGCGCTTCGGCGACTCCACCGACATGTGCTCGCTGGTCAACGCGAAGTCGGGCGGTTGCGCCGAGGACTGCGGATTCTGCGCCCAGTCTCGCTACGCCGAAGCCGATACCCCGATGCACGCGATGATGGAGCCCGAGCAGATCCTCGAGCACGCCAAGGCCGCGGAGGCCGCGGGCGCGCACCGCTTCTGCATGGTCACCCAGGGCCAGGGCCTGTCGAAGCGCGACTTCGTCAAGATCCTCGCCGGGGCACGGCTGGTCGCCGAGCGGACGAACCTCAAGCGCTGCGTTTCGGTGGGTCACCTGTCGCCGGCCCGCGCCCGCGAGCTCAGCGACGCGGGCGTCCAGCGCGTCCATCACAACGTCGAGACAGCGCGCTCCTACTACGACGAGGTCACGACCACGGTCCGCTACGAGGGCCGCATTCGAACGATCGACGCGGTCAAGGAGGCCGGACTCGAGACGTGCGTGGGCGGAATCCTCAACCTCGGCGAGGCCCCGCGCCAGCGGGTCGAGATGGCGTTCGAGCTTGCCGAGGTCGATCCCACCTCGGTGCCGATCAACCTGCTCAACCCGCGCACGGGGACGAAGTTCGGTGACCGCGAGCTGATGGACCCGTGGGAGGTCGTCAAGTGGATCGCGATATTCCGGCTCATCCTGCCGGACGCGCTGTTCCGGCTCTGCGGGGGACGGGTCGAGAACCTCGACGAGCTTCAGCCGCTCGCGGTGCGGGCGGGCCTCAACGGGGTGATGATGGGCAACTTCCTGACCACGCTCGGCGTCGATCCGGCCGAGGACAGGGCGATGTTCGAGGACCTGGGGCTGAACGTCGCGCGCCAGCCCGACAACGGAGCCAACCCACGACCCGACAACCGATCCGGATGGCTCGACGGGGAGACACCGACGACGCCGATGGACGAGCTGATCGACAGCCAGGTCGAGGCGAACTTCTGGGATCCCTCGACCCAGCTTCGCGTCGTCAAGAAGAAGGCCAAGCCGCCGCCCTATCCCGAGCCGGATCGCGCGGCGCAGCCGGCCGGCTGGGGCGACTAGGTCCGATGACCGACATCGCCGACCGGCTGGAGGAGCTGCGCGCGGCGGGCCTTTACCGTCGCCTCCGGCTGGTCAGCGGACCGCAGGGACCGCGTGTGCTGCTCGACGGGCGCGAGGTCCTGCTGCTGTGCTCCAACAACTACCTCGGGCTCGCCGACCATCCGAGCGTGCGCCGAGCCGCCGCAGAGGCGGCGATGCGCTGGGGCACCGGGGCGGGCGCGTCGCGCCTGATCTGCGGCAACATGACGCTCCACCGGCGGCTCGAGGAGCGGATCGCCGCGTTCCATGAGACCGAGTCGGCACTGCTGTTCGGCTCGGGCTACCTCGCCAACACCGGGACGATCGCGGCCCTGACCCAGGCCGGCGAGGTCGTGTTCTCGGACGAGCTCAACCATGCCAGCATCGTCGACGGCTGCCGCCTGTCGCGCGCCGAGAAGTTCGTCTACCACCACCGCGACACCGAGCATCTCGCCTGGGGCCTGCAGCGCGCCGAAGGGCGCGGCTCGCTGATCGCGACCGACGGCCTGTTCTCGATGGACGGCGATGTCGCGCCGATCGCGGAGCTGGTCGAGCTGGCTCGGCGCTACGACTGCCGGCTGCTGGTCGACGAGGCGCACGCGACCGGGGCGATCGGCCCCGACGGGCGCGGATCGGTAGCCGAATCGGGTCTCGACGAGCAGGTGGACATCGTCGTCGGCACGCTCGGCAAGGCGCTGGGCAGCTACGGCGCCTACGTGTGCGCGAGCCGCGAGATAACCGAGCTGCTGGTCAACGCCGCGCGGCCCTTCATCTTCTCGACCGCGCTTCCGCCCTCCACCGTCGCCGCGGCGATGGCGGCGCTGAACCTGATCGTCTCGAGGCCCGAGCGCGCCGACCGGCTGCGGCGAAACGCCGATCTGCTGCGGCGCGAGCTGGCCGCCGCCGGGCTCGATCCGGGCGGCTCGCGGACCCAGATCGTGCCCCTCGTCGTGGGCGACGCCGACGCCAGCGTGGCGCTGTGCGAGCGTGCGCTCGAGCGCGGCGTCTTCGCACAGGCGATCCGCCCGCCGACGGTGCCCGAGGGCACGTCGCGGCTGCGGCTCACCGTGATGGCGACCCATCGCGAGGCGGAGCTGCGCCACGCCGCGAACATCATCGGGACCGCGGCTCGCGATCTCGGCCTCGCGCACGAGGCACGCGAGTGGGAATGGGAGGAGCCGCTGCCGCGCGCGCCATCGCCGGCCGATCGCGTCCCAGCCAAGACACCGCGCGCACCCGCCGTCGGGGCGCCGTCGCTCGCATCCCAGATGCCGCCGGGGCCGCTCTCGATCGATCTCGACGAAGCGGCCTAGCGCACGTCCGGGAGCCCTTGCGCGGCGCCTTCGTCACGGGGACGGACACCGGCGTCGGCAAGTCGGTGCTCGCCGCGGCGATCTGCGCCGCGCTCGCCGAGCGGGGCGAGCGCGTCGCCGCGTTCAAGCCCGCGGTCACGGGCCTCGACGAGGTCCCCGGCGAGTGGGGTCATGACCATGAGCTGCTCGCCGCGGCCGCGAGCGCCGGACAGTCGCCCGACGACGTCGCCCCCTATCTCTTCGGGCCGCCGCTTTCCCCCCATCTCGCCGCCGCGCTGGCGGGCGAGCGGATCGAGCCCGCCCGGCTCGTAGCGGCGGCGCGCGGCGCGGGCTCCACCGCCGACGCGCTGGTCGTCGAGGGCGTCGGCGGCCTGATGGTTCCCCTCACGACCGGCTACCTCGTCCGCGACCTCGCCGTCGACCTCGGGCTCCCCCTCGTGATCGCGGCCCGAACAGGACTCGGCACGATCAACCACACCCTGCTCACGGTTGAGGCGGGCCGGAACGCCGGCCTTCGCGTGGCCGGTGTCGTGATGACGCCGTGGCCCGAGCATCCCGAGGCGATCGAGCTATCGAACCGCGAAACGGTCGAGCGGCTCGCGGCCGTAACCGTCAGCATGCTCCCAACGGTCGCACCGGGTGAACTCGCGGACCACGGCGCGGTGCTACCGGTCGATGCATGGACAGGTCGGCGAACCTAGACTCGCCGCTTCGGCTCGGAGGGGCGCAACTCGGACAGGGGGTGTCGGGTTATCTGAGCATGGCGGGCAGGGCGAGGAGCGGGGGAGCACTCGGACTGGCGATCGTCGCCGCGATGCTGATGCTGTTCCTGGCCTTCCTGCTGTCGCTTCCGCTCTCGACCGCCTGGGACGAGGACGCGTGCATGACCAACCGGCCCGGCCGTGAGCAGACGACGATCACGCAGGGTCACAGCCTGTGGCCGCCGGGCAGCACGTGTCGCTACGTCGGCCCCCACGGCCGCCCGGTCGAGCGCTTCGTCGACGCCGGGACATGGGATCCGCTCAAGTGGCCGGTGCTGGCGCTTCTCGCGGGCGCCCCCTTGACGCTCGGCGCCGGACTGTTCGCATCGATCCGGGGCCTGCGAGCGGGCGGAGCCCGCGAGCGGCCGCGAGGGGTCGGCGGGATCACGACGTAATGGGCCCCACAGCCGCCCTCCCGCGGCGATAGGCTGCGCGCGTGAGGCTGCCGCCGCTTCTCTCCGAGCACCCCCGGCCGGTGCAGTTCGTCCTGGCCGTCGTCGTGCCCGCCGTCTATGGGGCGATCACCGGCTACTTCCTGGGCACGTCGGAGGCGACTTACCTGGTGCTGTCCACGATCGGGATCGTGGGCGCCATCGGCGCCGGCATCGACCACGAAGGCGCCTGGGCCGGCGCCAGGCGGGGGGTCGTCGCCGGCTCGGTATTCGGCGCTTCGATACTGATCGCGCACGAGATTCTCGGCGCCGACGCGAAGGCCGACCTCCCCGATCCGGCGATCGTGCTGATCGCGATCACGACCGTGTTCGCAGCCGGCTTCGCTGCGCTGGGCGGGTGGATCCGCCAGCGTGCGATGCGCAAGGGTGAGACGGAGCCGGCGCCCGAGGTTCCCGGCCCGCTGGGCTGACGCCGACGGCGGTTATCCCGCGGGCGCCCGTGACGCCGCGAACGGGCAATCGCACCGCTTTCGTTCCGGCCGGTTCGCTCTCTATCTTCGCTCGCAGCGATGGCGGACGAGATCGCCGACCTCGATCACCGGCACGTCTGGCACCCGTTCACGCAGATGCGGGACTGGTGCGGGGAGACGCCTCTGGTGATCGAGGCGGCCGAGGGCACCGACCTCATCGACACCGAGGGCCGGCGCTACATCGACGGGGTCTCATCCCTGTGGTGCAACGTCCACGGCCATCGTCACCCCCTCATCGACCGGGCGGTGCGCGACCAGCTCGAGCGGGTCGCTCACTCGACCATGCTCGGGTTGACGCACCCGGGCGGCGCCGAGCTGGCCGCGCGCCTGGTCGATCTCGCCCCGCCGGGACTGACCCGCGCCTTCTACTCGGACTCCGGCTCGGCCGCGGTCGAGGTGGCGCTCAAGATGGCGTTCCAGTACTGGCAGCAGCGCGGCGGCCAGCACGCACGACGGACCTCGTTCCTGTGCCTGACCGACGCCTACCACGGCGACACCCTGGGC
>DASPWW010000161.1:0-11833 GCA_035637595.1 Solirubrobacterales bacterium
GCGGCGCGCGAGGTGCGCGCCAGCTCGCTGCTGGCGTTCATGGTCTCGCTGCCGATTGCGTTCCTTTCGCTCGTCCCGTCCGGGGCGGTCAGCGCGACCACTTACGACCTGATCAACGCCGTCACGGCGCTGTTCCCGTTCGACCCCGCGCTTCGCGCACTCGAGGGCGCCCTCGACTCCGGAGGGCCCAGCATCTGGGCCGCGGTCGGCCACCTCGCGATCCTCGTAGTCGCATACGGGGCCCTGGCGCGGCTCGCGCTGCGTCGATTCGCCTGAGCCCGCGAGGCTCGCCCGCGAGCTGCGCACCGCTCAATGCCGACATCGAGCCCGACGCCGACAACGACGGCTTCGGGCTTCGCGCCCGCGACGCCGCCGGAAACGTCGACGGCTCCCCGGCGAGCGACGACTGGAAGGTCAAGAAGAAGAGGAAGCGCCCCTAGAATCCCCTGCGTGAGCTTTCCCGCCACGCGCATGCGGCGCCTGCGCCGCACCAGGGCGCTTCGCGAGCTGGTCCGCGAGACCGAGCTGCGGCCGTCGCACCTCGTCCAGCCGCTGTTCGTCGTCGCGGGCGAGGGCGTGCGCGACCCCGTCGAGTCGATGCCCGGCATCGAGCGCTTCTCGATCTCCGAGCTGGTGGCCGAGGCGGGCGACGTTCTGGCCGCCGGGGTTCGCGCCGTGATCCTGTTCGGGATCCCGGCCGAGAAGGACGAGCTCGCCTCGGGCGCCTACGACGACGAGGGCGTCGTGCAGATGGCGGTCCGGGCGCTCAAGGAAGCCCACCCCGACCTCGTCGTGATCACCGACGTGTGCCTGTGTGAGTACACCTCGCACGGCCACTGCGGCTTCGTGCGCGAGGGCGAGGTCGACAACGACGTCACGCTCGAGCTGCTCGCCAAGACGGCGATCTCGCACGCCGAGGCGGGAGCCGACGCCGTCGCGCCGAGCGACATGATGGACGGGCGCGTCGGCGCGATCCGCGCCCAGCTCGACGAGGAGGGCCATCCCGACGTCCCGATCGTCGCCTACAGCGCCAAGTACGCGTCGGCGTTCTACGGCCCGTTTCGCGACGCGGCCGAATCGACGCCCGAGTTCGGCGACCGGCGCGGCTATCAGATGGACCCCGCGAACGCTGACGAGGCGCTCCGCGAGGCGAAGCTCGACCTCGAGGAGGGGGCTGACGTCGTGATGGTCAAGCCCGCGGTTCCCTACCTCGACGTGATCGCGCGCGTCAAGCGGGAGACCGGGGCCCCCGTCGCCGCCTACCACGTGTCGGGCGAGTACTCGATGCTCAAGGCGGCGGTCTCGAACGGCTGGCTCGACGAGCGCCAGGCGGTGCTCGAGACGCTGACCGCGATCCGCCGCGCCGGGGCCGACATCGTGATCACCTACCACGCCAAGGAGGCCGCGGGGTGGCTGGAATAGGCGCGGTGACGGGGAGAGCGGGCGCGTGGCTGTAGCGCAGCCCAAGCTGCGCTCGCGCAAGGGCGGCGCCGCGGTGCCGCTCGACGAGGCCGACCGGCGGCTGATGAACCTGTTGCAGTCGAGCTTCGCGCTCGAGCCCGAGCCCTACGCATCGGTCGCCGCCGAGGCCGCCCTCGACGCCGCCGAGGTCAAGGCCCGCACCCAGCGCCTGCTCGACGAGCGCATCATCCGTGAGATCACGCCGATATTCGACACCCGAGCGCTCGGCTACAGCTCGATGCTCGTCGCCGCGAAGGTCGATACCGAGCACCCCCACCGGCCGGCCGAGATCGTCAACTCGCACCCGGGCGTCTCCCACAACTACCTGCGCACGCACGAGTTCAACCTCTGGTTCACGATCGCCACCCCGCCCGACTCCAAGCTCGGGCTCGAGGGCACGCTCGAGGTGCTCCAGCGCCTGACCGGCGCCGAGTCGATCCGCCAGCTCCCGACGCTGACCCTGTTCAAGATCAACATGAACCTCGAGATGGAGGGCGGCACGGACGCGCTCGCGGCCGCGATCGAGGCGGCGCCGCCGCGCGAGCTCGAGGCGCAGCCCTACGACGAGGCCGACGTCGCGGTGATCCGCGCCCTCCAGGGGCCGATGGAGGTCGTCGACCGCCCCTACGACGCTGCCGCCGAGCAGGTCGGGATGACGACAGACGGCTTCCTCGACCACCTCCGCGGGATGGTGGATCGCAAGCTGCTCCGCCGTGTCGCGGCGATCCTCTACCACCGCCGTGCCGGGTTCTCGGCCAACGGGATGGGTGTGTGGAGGGTTCCCGAGGACGAGGTGATGACCGTCGGGCGGCGGATGGCCGCGGTGCGGGGGATCTCGCACTGCTACCAGCGCCCGACCTATCCAGACTGGCCGTACTCGGTGTTCACGATGGCGCACGGGCGGTCGAAGCAGGAGTGCGACGCGATCCTCGACAGGATCGCCGACGAGCACGGCTTGCACGGCGACGACCGCGCTGTCCTCTACTCCTCGACCGAGTACAAGAAGGTACGCCTGCACTATTTCGTCGACGACTACGCGCGCTGGGAAGAGGAGCACAGCGGCGTCAACGGGGCGAAGCGGCGCTGAACGCGCCGCCCGCCCAGAGCCTGGATACCCGGCGCTCGGAGGAGATCTACCGCCGGGCCACCGAACTGCTGCCCGGAGGCGTCAACTCGCCGGTGCGTGCCATGCGCGCGATCGGCCGTGACCCGATTTTCGTCACGCGCGCGCACGGCTGGGAGCTGATCGACGTCGACGGCAACCGCTACGTCGACTGGGTGTGTTCGTGGGGCCCGCTGATCCTCGGCCACGCGGACCCGGATGTCGTCGCCGCGGTGCGCGACGCGGCCGGCCGCGGGATGAGTTTCGGCGCTTCGACGGAGGCCGAGGTCCGGCTGGCGGCCGAGGTCGCCGAGCGCTTCGGGTCGGTGGAGATGATGCGGATGGTCAACTCGGGTACGGAGGCCGTCATGAGCGCTGTGCGGCTCGCCCGGGCGGCGACGGGGCGCGATGCGATCGTCAAGTTCGCGGGCGCCTATCACGGCCATGCCGACGGCCTCCTGGCCGAGGCCGGCTCGGGGCTCGCCACCGGGACCATCCCCGCGAGCCCCGGGGTGACCGCCGCGCAGGCCGCCGACACGGTGGTCGTGGCTTGGAACGACTTCGAGGGCGTGCGCCGAGCGGTCGCCGAGCGCCCGCCCGCTGCGATCCTCGCCGAGCCGATCGCCGCCAACATGGGGGTGGTCCCGCCCGCGGACGGCTTTCTCGACCACCTGCGCGCGCTCGCTGACGAGCATGGCGCCCTGCTCGTCCTCGACGAGGTGATCACGGGCTTCCGGGTCGCGCGGGGCGGCGCGCAGGAGCTTTACGGCGTTCCCGCCGACATCACGGTGATGGGCAAGGTGCTGGGCGGCGGCCTGCCCGCCGCCGCATACGGCGGCTCGCGTGAGCTGATGGAGCGCGTCGCGCCGGCGGGCGACGTCTACCAGGCCGGCACGCTGTCGGGCAATCCGCTCGCCACCGCGGCCGGTCTCGCGACGCTGCGCAAGCTCGACGCCGCGGCCTACGAACGGCTCGGGACATTGACCGGGCGGCTCGCCGACGGCCTGCGCGACGCCGCCGGCGAGCACCCGGTCGCGATCGCATCGGCGCCCGGGCTGGTGACCCCGTTCTTCTCTTCGGAACCGGCGCGGGACTTCGCCACCGCCTCGACCTGCGACCTCGAGGCCCACGCGCGCTTCTGCCGCGCGTTGCTCGACCGCGGGATCTACCCGCCGCCGTCGCAGTTCGAGGCCTGGTTCGTCTCGCTCGCCCACGACGAGGCGTCGATCGACCGCACTCTCGCGGTCGCCGGGGAGGCGTTCGGGGAGGCGTTCGGATGAGGCTGCGCCGCCGCGGCAAGCGATCCGCGGTCTCCGAGGTCGCCCCCGAGCAGGCGCTGACGCTGCTCGCCGACCAGCTGCGGGTCGAGGACTCCGTGATCTCTCCCCACGTCCAGGCGTCGGGCGAGGTCCCGGCGCTCGGCTTGCTCGTCGCGGCGTCGCCGCGAACCCGTGGGGCGCGTGGCGACTACGCGCTGCTCGTCGAGGCGATTCGCGAGGGGTATCTGCTCCATTACGGCTCTCCGCGCGTCGTCGTCGGCGCCGACGACGACCTCGCGCTACTGGCCGGCGACTACCTCTACGCGCTCGGCCTGAAGCGCCTCTCGACGCTCGGCGACCTCGAGGCGGTGCGCGAGCTCTCGGACCTGATCAGCCTGCTGGCGCAGCTTCACGCCGGCGGAACGAGCGGCGGTGGCGACGATGGGCGGGCCGAGTTCACCGCCGGCGCGCTGTGGCTGGCCGCGGTGATCGCGGTCGCGGCGGGACCGAGCGACGGCCACGAGCAGGCCAAGGCCGCACTGCGTAGCGAGCACCCCAATGCGGCCGCCGCGCTGCTCGCCGACGCCCAGGCTGGGGGCGCCCGCGCGGGCATTCCAGACGTGCTTGGGCGCACCGCCGACTCGATAGGCTTGGGCTCCTCCCACCTCCCCGACCTTGGCTGAAGGCGCCGACAAGACAAGCGACGGACCGACGCCCGGGCCGAGCGACGGGCCCGCCCCGAGACCGGACCCCCCCGGCCACTTCGAGGGCGAGTCGATGACCAGGCGGCGGGTCTTCACGATCGCCGCCCAGGGGCTCGGCGGGGTCGCCGGTGTGGCGGTCGTCCTGCCGGCGGTCGGGTTCGCGCTGGCTCCCCTGTTCGAGCGCGAGGACGAGCTGTGGCAGTCGGTCGGCGCCCCGGACGAGTTCTCGCCCGATACCTACACGCCGCGCGTGATCACAGTCGTTGAGGGGATCGGCGAGGCCGGCAAGACGACATGCTACGTGCGCCAGGGAAACCCGGGGCTCTCCGAGCAGGACCCCGACCTCCCCTCCGAGGATCCGGGGGAGTTCATCGCGGTCTCGACGCGCTGCGCCCACGCCGGTTGTCCCGTGCGCTTCGTCCAGGCGGCGGGCAACTTCATCTGTCCCTGCCACGGCGGCGTCTATGACTTCGACGGCAGGGTGATCGGGGGACCGCCGGTCCGCCCCCTGGACCGGTTCCAGACCCGGGTCATGAACGGCCAGGTCGAGGTTGGCCCCCGCTACAGCGTCACCTCCCAGCTCGAGCCGGTGCGGGCGCGGGACCCGGGCGAGTTCGTCGGCGGGATCTGGGAGTACATCTACCCGCCGCGCCCCTCCGTCCCGCCACCGCCGTAGCGAGGAGCCTCACGTAGCGATGAAATTCCCCCAGCAGCTGATCCCCGCCCCGCTTCGCCGGCCCTCCCCCCCGGGGGAGCGCGCCAACGGCGATGGGGCCGCGCCCCTCGACCAGCTCAGGGAGGTCCCGGCCGATCTCGTCGGGTGGGTGGACGAGCGCACCGGTGGCACCGGCTTCATCACCGGAATGCTTTACCGCAAGGTCCCGAAGGGGACCAACTGGTTCTACACGCTGGGCTCGGCGACGCTATTCGCGTTCACGATCCAGGCGATCACTGGCGTCTTCCTGGCGATGTACTACACGCCGTCGCCGACCGAGGCGTACGGCTCGATCACCCACCTCACAAATGACGTCTTCATGGGCGAGTTCCTGCGCGGCATGCACAAGTGGGGGGCGACGGTGATGATCGTCCTGATCTTCGTCCACATGGGGCGTACGTTCTTCTTCGGCGCCTACAAGTACCCGCGCGAGCTCAACTGGGTGATCGGCGTCGTGCTGCTGATCCTGACGATGGTCATGGGCCTGACCGGCTACCTGCTGCCGTTCGACAATCGCTCGTTCTGGGCCACCGTGGTCGCGTCCAACATCACCGGAACGGGCCCCTTCCTCGGTCCCTACCTGGCGGACTTCCTGCGCGCCGGCCCGGAGTTCGGGGCGACCACACTGCCGCGTTTCTACGCGATCCACATGTTGCTGGTGCCGGGACTGATAATCGCCCTGATCGGGGCCCACCTCTACCTAGTCGTCAAGCTCGGCACGACCGCGCCGCCGTGGCTCGAGGCGGAGACGAAGCCGAAGTCGCTGCGCGAGACGCGGGTGTGACCCGGGGAGCGCCGTGAACCGCGCCGAAAAGGAGCAGTACCTGCGCGAGTACGAGGTGCTGAAGAAGAAGGGCAAGCCCTTCTTTCCCTACGCGGTGCTCAAGGACTCGGCGATGGCGTTCGTCGTGCTGCTCGTCGTCGCGGCGATGGCGATCGTGCTCGGCGCCGAGCAGGGTCCCAAGGCCGACCCGACTACCACCTCGTACGTGCCGCGGCCCGAGTGGTACTTCTTCTTCCTCTTCGAGCTGCTGCGCGTGCTCAAGGGCCCCACGCTCGTCCCGCTGGCGACGATCGGGATCCCGACGCTCTGCATGGTGCTGCTCCTGCTGCTGCCGTTCTACGACCGCAACCCGGAACGGCGACCCGAGCGGCGCCCGATCGCGACCACGGCGGGACTGCTGACGATCGTCGCGATGGCGTACCTGACCTTCCTCGGTGCCGCCGCCGGCTCGCCGACGGAGATCGAGCTTCAAGTCGATCCACAGTACGAGGCCGGCAAGGAGGTCGCGGCCCAGTCGGGCTGCCTGGCGTGCCACAAGTTCGGCGAGAACGGCAACGCGTTGGGCCCGGACCTGACCAACGTCGGCGCCAAGCTCCCAGCTCCGGCCATCGAGCGCACCGTCCAGGTCGGGCCGAGCTTCATGCCCTCCTACGCCAACCTTCCCCCGGACAAGTTCAACGACCTGATCAAGTTCCTCTCCTCGCTCAAGTAGGCGGACCCGATTTGACGCTCGGCGGGGACCGCGTCTACCGTAGGTGGCGATGAAGGGAGCGATCCTGGGGGTATCGATCGTGGCGGGCCTCGTGTTGCTGGCCGCCGCCGCCCAGGCTTCCGCCGCGCAGCGGTTCGCCTCGCCGACCGGAACCGGAACGGCCTGCACCGAGGCGTCTCCGTGCAGCCTCCAGACGGCGGTCGAGGATCCTGCGGTGATGGACGGCGACGAGGTGATCATGGCACCCGGGGACTACGTCGAGTCCGACTCGTTGGTCGCCAACGACGCGATCAACATCCACGGTGTCGCCGGTCAGCCCCGTCCGAGGATCTTCAACTCCGGGGTGCAGGGGCTGCTGATGGCGAGCTTCGACTTCCCGTCGCGGATCGCGCATCTCGAGCTCTACCACTCGGGAATCGGGCAGGGGATCGGACTGATCCAGGGCGTGGTCGAGGACGTCTTCGTGCGCTCGTCGGGCCAGGCCGCGTGTCACGGCTTCGGATACGGAGGCACCCTGCGCGACAGCGTCTGCTGGGGCGTTGGCACCGATTCGCTGAGGTGCGGCTGCGGCGGCAGTGGCTTCGACTCGACTACCAGGCTGCTCAACGACACACTGATCGCCACGGGCCCCACTGCTGTGGCGATTCACGCCCAGCCGAGCGGCGGGGCGAAGATCCGTTACGAGGGCAGGAACGTGATCGCCAGCGGCGGATTCGTGGACCTGCTCGCCGACGCAGACGCCACGAGCCTGGCGACGATCGAGCTCGATTACTCCAACTTCGACACCTCAGCCACCAGCGGGGCGCCCGGCGCGAGCGCCCAGCAGCCCGGGTCCGCGTCGAACCAGACCGGCGCGCCGGCGTTCGCCGACGCCGAGAACGGCGACTTCCGCGAGGCGTTCGGCTCGCCGACGATCGACGCGGGAGTCGACGACGGCAGCCTCGCGACGGTCGACCTCGACGGTGCCACGCGCGTCCAGGGCGCGACGGTGGACATCGGCGCCTACGAGCACTCCGACACCGACCCGCCTGAGACGGCGATCGTCAATGGCCCGAAGAAGAAGACCAAGAGGAGGAAGGCGAAGTTCGAGTTCGCCGCCGACGAGCCGGGCTCGAGCTTCCAGTGCAAGCTCGACAAGGCCGACTTCGCGCCCTGCGACGCGGCCGAGACGTTCAAGGTCAAGCGCAAGAAGCACACGCTCGAGGTCCGCGCCGTCGACGCTGCCGGAAACGTCGACCCGACGCCGGCGACCGATTCCTGGAAGGTCAAGAAGAAACGGAAGAAGAAGTAACCTCGGCTGGGTGAGCGCAACCACGGACGCTGCCCCCGGGCGCGCCGCGCCGCCGTCGCGCGAGTCCGCCGAGTTCTCCTCCCAGGTGCGGGGGATGTTCGACCGCATCGCCGGCGTCTACGACGTGATGAACACGGCGATGACCGTCGGCATGCATCACCGCTGGCGCGAGCGCTCCGCCGACCGCGCCGAGCTGGCGCCCGGCGACAGCGCCCTCGACGTGTGCTGCGGGACCGGGGACCTGGCGCTCGAGCTGCGACGCCGCGTCGGGCCATCGGGGCGCGTCGTGGGCTGCGACTTCTCCGAGCCGATGCTCGAGCTGGCACGCGACAAGTCCGACCGCCTCGGCTTCTCCGACGTCGAGTTCGAGTGGGCCGACGCACTGGACCTGCCGTACCGCGACGGCTCGTTCGACGCCGTGACGGTCGGCTTCGGGGTTCGTAACCTCGCCGACCTTCCGCGCGGGCTCGCCGAGCTCGCGCGGGTGCTGCGGCCCGGAGGTCGGCTGGTCATCCTCGAGATCACGCAGCCGCGCCGGCCGCCACTCTCGGTCTTCTACGCCCTGTGGTTCGACCACCTCGTGCCGGCGCTCGGCACGTTCGCGGGCGACCGTGCCGCCTACTCTTACCTGCCGGACTCGGTTCGCAGCTTCCCGCCGCCCGAGGAGCTCGCGGCGCTGATGGACGCGGTAAGGCTGGGGGGGATCCGCTGGACGATCCTGGCCGGAGGCATCATCGCGATCCACAGCGGGGTGCGATCGTGATGCGCTCCTCGGTCCCGCCGCCCGTCACGCAGGTCATGGACGAGGCGCAGGCGTGGCTGCCCGGCCGCCTCGCGGCGGTCGAGCGGCGATTGGTCGAGTTGACCGGCGGACACGGCGCCCTGCTGGCCGGCGACGCCGGGGCGACGCTGGCGGCGGGCGGCAAGCGGCTTCGCCCCCTGCTCGTGTTGCTGTGCGCGGGGCCGTCGTCGGGAGACGAAGCCGTGCGTGCCGCGACCGCGATCGAGCTCGTACACATGGCGACGCTCGTGCACGACGACGTGCTCGACGGCGCGCCGCTGCGCCGCGGGCATCCGACCGTCGCGGCGCGCTCTGGTCGCGGTCGGGCGGTGGCGGCGGGCGACCTGCTCTTCTCGCGTGCCTTCGCGGAGCTGGGGGGATCGGGCAACGACCGCCAGGTCGAGCTCCTCAGCTCGGCGTCGGTCGCGCTGGCGCTGGGCGAGCTCGCGCAGCGACGCGACGCCTTCAACACCTCGATCCCGGCGCAGCGCTACCTCGAGCGCTGTCTGCTCAAGACGGCGCGCCTATTCGAGTGCGCGTGCCTGATCGGCCGCAGCTCGAACGGCAACGCGGCCGGCGGCGACGACGCCGGCGCCGGCGGGGACGGGCTGGGGGCCTTCGGCCGCCATATCGGCCTCGCGTTCCAGCTGCTCGACGACGTGCTCGACGTGACGGGCCCTCCCGAGCGCACCGGCAAGGCGGTCGGGACCGACCTGCTGGACGGGACCGTGACGCTGCCGCTGATCCTGGCGCGCGAATCGGACCGCGAGCTCGGCGGGCTCGACCTCAGGGGCTTCGACGAGGCCGGCGCGGCGCGGATCTGCGAGCGGATCGCGGCGACCGACGCGCTCGACCGCGTTCGCGAGCTGGCCCGGGAGCGGGTTGCCGAGGCCAAGCAGGCGCTTACGCATGCAGGTAGGTCAGCGGATGAGCGACGGCTGCTGGAGCTCGTCGCAGACGGCGTCGTGGAGCGGTATTCCTAGACCTAGAAGTCTTCGGGGAGGATGAGGTCGCGGCGCAGTGCCGTGACGAAGCGGTCGACGTCCTCCTCCATGTTCGCCCGGGTGAGGTCGGCGAGGTCGTCGATCATCGCGGCGGTGCCGGCGTCGAGCTCGACGTCGAATCGATCGAGCAGCTCCTGGTCGTAGACGCCGCTGCCCTGCCACTCGCACTCCGGGCAGCGCAGGTCCACGGTCCAGTGGCGCTCGGCCGCCTGGGCCCAGTCGAGGGGGTAGACGAAGTCGGAGCTGCACTCGGGGCAGACGTGGAGCTCCTTGCGCCGCTCGGCGACCTCGCGCCTACCGCGCTCGCTCGCGGCGATCAGCAGGGCCTCGAGGTGCTCATCGGGTGTGCCGTCGCCGTCGATGTGGCTTTTCTCGCGCTCCATCCTCCTCCCCATATCGGGTGGGACCCCGGGCGCCTTTAGCGTGCTCCCCCCAATATGTCCACCGGGGGTCGCCCCCATGCCTGCGAGCTGGGCGCAAACGCCCGCTGCGGCGGCCTCCGTGGCGGCGAATAGACTGACTTCATGGTCCTCAGCGACCGCACGATCAAGGCCGAGATCGCGGCGGGAAGGCTGGTGCTCGAGCCCTACGACGAGTCACTCGTCCAGCCTTCGAGCATCGACGTACGGGTCGACCGCAAATTCCGCGTCTTCCACAACTCGCGCCACCCCTACATCGACGTGCGCGAGCCGATGGAGGACCTGACCGAGCTGGTCACGGTGAAGCCTGAGGAGCCGTTCGTGCTTCACCCCGGCGAGTTCGTGCTCGGCCAGACACTGGAGCAGGTAAAGCTGCCGGACGATCTCGTTGGGCGCCTCGAGGGGAAGTCGTCGATTGGGCGTCTGGGCCTGCTGATCCATAGCACCGCTGGCTTCATCGATCCGGGGTTCAGGGGCAATCTGACGCTCGAGTTGTCAAACGTCGCCAACCTCCCGATCACGATTTACCACGGCATGCCGATCGGCCAGATCTCCTTCATGCGCATGGACGGCCCGGTCGAGCGTTCCTACGGCAGCGACGAGGCCGGCAGCAAGTACCAGGGCCAGACCGAGCCCACCCCAAGCCGCTTCCACCTCAACTTCGAGCGCTCGGGCAAGGGCTAGAGGTTCCAGTCGACCTCTCGGCATCGATGCGTGTGCTTGAGGGTGGCGCGCGTGCCGAGCGCCGCTCGCTTGAGCTCCGAGACCTTGACGATCTCCAGCACGAGGACCACTTTCTCCTCCTCGAGCAGCTCGCATACGGCGCGAACGTAGCCGGCGCGTAGAACCACGAGCTCTCCATCGAGTGCGGGTCGAAGCTCTATGCCCCACCCCGGAGTGCTCGAATTCTCGGTCAGGAAGGCTCGTCCGCGACCCGCGCGGCTTGCGAGCTGCTTGAGGCTTCGGCCCAGGAGAGCGCGCTCCCTGCCGTCCAGGTCTTCGTAGACCCGGCTCGCTGCTGTTGCGAACTTGACCGTAAAGCGCTCGAGCTGCGCGAGGGAACACGATTCGCCGGAGCGGTGCTCCGCGCGGCCTTCGGCTCGCATGCGGTCCACCGCCGGAGAGTGAATCAGCAGGTAATCCTGCGTTTCGGCGAGCGAAAGAACGACGGCTATCGGACATTGGCGTCTCGTCACGACGACACGCTCACCGGCTTCGACGCGCGCCAGGACCGCGGTGGTGTTGCGGCTCAGCTCCCTGACGCCGACCTCGAGCAGGGCGTGCTCGTACGGGAGCTGCCCGCCAGGCTTGGCAAGGTGCCCCGTCAAGTCACTCTTGGGATGTGCCGACATTTGTCGTCACATCGGAAAACCCAGGGAATGGACACCACGACCCCGGCCGACCGTCACAAAACCCGCGCCATGTGTGGCGAATCCCGCAACGGGCGGGTCCGGGCGACCACGCGAGTACCATTGGCGCGATGCCGAACATCGGACCATTGGAACTGGCGATCGTCCTCATCATCGCCCTCGTGATCTTCGGGCCAAAGCGGCTGCCGGAGCTGGGGCGCTCCATGGGCCGGGGCATCCGCGAGTTCAAGT
>DASPWW010000162.1:0-25770 GCA_035637595.1 Solirubrobacterales bacterium
CCGAGTCGTGGCGGCTCGCCCGCGAGGCCGTCGACTCCGGCCGCCCGGCGCTGCTGCTCTCCGACCTCTACTACCTCGACCACTACGGCAAGTCGGCCCACTTCCCGGGTCACGCCGTCGTGCTCGCCGGGTATGACCACGATGTCGCATACCTCTCCGACACCGCCTTCGAGGAGCTTCAGACCACGAAGCTGGAGAACCTCGCCACCGCCCGCCATGCCCAGCACCCCGTCTACCCGCTCGCCGGCCACATGTTCTCCGTCCCCGATGGCGAGGCCCTCCACGACCCGCGCGACGCGGCGCCGCGGGCAATCGAGCGAGCGGTGCGCGAGATGTTCGAGCCCGAGCTGGGCGAGTTCCAGGGGATGCCCGCCCTGCGCCGGCTCGCCGACGAGATCGGAGGCTGGCCCGAGGCGACCGACGACTGGCAATGGTGCGCGCGCTTCAACTACCAGGTGATCGAGCGGCGCGGGACGGGCGGCGGCAACTTCCGGCTGATGTACGCGCGCTTCCTCGAGGAGGCGGGGTACGAGGAGAGCGCGCTCGCGCACGAGGCGGCGGGACAGTGGACCGAGCTGGCGGGCGCGCTGCTCGCCGCGAGCGAGGCCGACCAGCCGGAGGTGCGGCTCTGGTCGGCGGCTGGCGATGCGGCCGCCCGCGTGCTCGAGGCCGAGGAGCGGATGTGGACCGCGCTGGACCGAACCTGAGCTGGAGGCGCTGGTAGGGTTAAAGCTTCGAGTAGGGCCTAAGGGGAGGCAAGTATGTCGCGCGGGACAGGGCGCGTCACGAGTATTTCGGTAGCGACGACACTGCGTCTTGCGATCGTGGCATCGCTTGCGGTCGTCGCGATGATGGCCGCGGCCGCCTCCGCGAGCGCCGCCACCCGCTTTGCGGAGCCAAACGGGAACGGCACAGCGGGCCCCGGTGGCTGCCTGCAGATCGATCCCTGCAACCTTACGGACGCGGTCGAGGCCGTAGCCGTGGCCGACGGTGACGAGGTGGTTCTGCTGCCGGGCCCCTACGAGAATCAGACCGATCAGCTGGTCGTGGACAATGCCATCACCGTCCACGGTCAAGCGGGCCAGCCCCGTCCCGTGATCCCGATGAGCGGCACCAACGGGATTTTCGTCGTAAGCCCCGGCGCGGTGCTACGCGACCTGGAGATCGACTACACGCCCGCGGCGCCAGGCATTGGGCTGTTCATGATCGTCGGCGGGACCGCTGAAAGAGTGATCGTGACCGCGACGGGGACGGGCGCGACTGCTTGTGGGCCCTACGCCACCGCGGTAATCCGTGACTCGATCTGCTGGGCCAAGACGGACGGCGAGGCGGCCGTGGAGTCCAGCAGCAGTGGGGACTCAACGCACACACCCACGCTTCGAAACGTGACCGCGGTGGCAAGCGGTGGCAGCTCGGCCGCCGGAATCGATGTCAACACGAGCTTCGGCTCCGACACCACGCTGAACGCGAGGAATGTGATCGCCGTCGGAGGCGCGCCTCCGACTGGCGCTGACGTGAGCGCGGCTGCCTCGGCACAGGCAAGCACCAGTGCGACCGTCGATCTCGACTACTCCAACTACGACACCGAGCTCGAGCCGGGCGCGACCGATTCGGTCACCGACCCGGGGACGCTCAACAACCAGCTCGCGCCGCCGTCCTTCGTCGACGCCGCGAGCGGTGACTTCCACCAGGCGGCCGGCTCGCCGACGATCGACGCCGGCACCGGCGCCGCGACGCTGCTGGGAGCGGTCGACATCGACGGCGATCCGAGGACCGTGGGCGCTGCGCCGGACATCGGAGCCGACGAGCTCGTTCCCCCGGCCCCGCCCCCGGAGGGCGGCGGAGGCGAGGGCGACACCGCGCCGCCCGACACCCAGATCACCAAGAAGCCCAAGGACAAGACCAAGAAGAAGACCGCGACCTTCGAGTTCACTTCGACGGAGCCCAACTCGACGTTCGAGTGCAAGCTCGACGATGGACCCTTCCAGCCATGCACCTCGCCCCACACCGTCCAGGTCAAGAAGGGCAAGCACAGCTTCCAGGTCCGGGCCAAGGACGCCGCCGGCAACGTCGATGGCTCGCCGGCCTCAGACGACTGGAAGGTCAAGAAGAGGAAGAAGAAGAAGTGAGGCAGTGAGGCGTCCCGCATTCATTGCGGTGTCGCTCACAGCGCTGACGGTCGCCGCGGTCCCCTCAAGCACCAGCGCCGCGACGCAGCTCGGGGAGACGTTCGCTCCGACTAACAACTGCATCACACACATCACCTTCGTCCAGGAGTTCGCGATCAACGGGAACTACACGGCGCCGTTCGCGGGGGTGATCACATCGTGGAGCCACCAGGCGCCCGCGGTTCCCGGGGAGATCCGGTTCAAGGTCTACCGCGCAGCCGGGGGCAACAACTACACGGCGGTTGGGGAGACGGGGTTCGAGCACCCGGTCGCAGGCCAAGTGAACACCTACCCCGCGCGGATCACGGTGGCGGCCGGTGACCTGCTCGGGCTCTCGACCGGGTCCGTCTCGAATCCGTGCACTCGAAACGCGAGCAACCATCAGATTGGCTTCAACGGCGGCTTCGATCCGGCACCCGGAATGACGGTCTTCATGACCCCGGACGCGACCGATCGCAAGCTCGACATCGCGGCGGTGCTCGAGCCCGACGCGGACGGTGACGGCTTCGGCGACGAGACACAGGACTGCGCGCCGACCGACGCCTCCAGACACGACGACTGCACCCCACCGGAGACCCAGATCACCAAGCGCCCCAAGGACAGGACGCGCAAGAAGAAGGCCACGTTCGAGTTCATCTCGATAGAGCCCAACTCAAGCTTCGAGTGCTCGGTGGACGGCGCGGCGTTCGCAACCTGCGCCTCACCCGACACCTTCAAGGTGAAGAAGGGCAAGCACCACTTCGAGGTTCGCGGTGTCGACGCCGCCGGCAACGTCGACGCCTCGCCGGCGTCAGACGACTGGAAGGTCAAGAAGAAGAAGAAGAAGAAGAAGAAGAAGTAACGCCCGATCTAGGCGCCGAGCCGCGCGAAGAAGCCGAGCCACTTCGGCCCGACCTGGCGCTCGAAGCGAAACCCGGCGGCCTCGCCGCGCTCGCGCAGCGTCCCCAGGGTGACCATGTGCGGGTCGCCCATCAGCTCGCCGACGACGAGGCGCCCCCCCGGCTTGAGCACCCGCTTGAGCTCACGCAGGGCCGCCTCCTGGTCCGGGATCTCGCCCAGCACCGTGATCAGGACCGCGGCGTCGAACGCGTCATCGCCGTAGGGCAGGGCCTGGGCGTCGCCCTGGGTCGCGGTGACGTTGGCGAAGCCGCGCTCGCCGGCGCGGCGCATCGCGTGGTCGAGCATCTCCTGCTGGATGTCGAAGATCTCGATCGTCCCCTCGTCGCCGACCCACTCGGCGAGGTCGAGCGTGTAGTAGCCGGTCCCCGGCCCGACCTCGAGGATGCGCTCGCCGGCCTTCGCCTCGAGGATCTCGCGCAGGCGCTCGCGGGTGATGAACGGATGCGGGGCCTCGACCCAGAAGCGCTGGCTGTACGGGCACGCCGAGGGGTTCTTGCGCCACCACAGCGCGACGGCGAGCACCGCCGCGCCGGCGGCGAGCAGGAGCTTTCGCATCAGGAGCCGGAGAAGCCGATCGTCGACGGACCGCCCTCGGCCTTGACGAAGACGATCTGGCGCAGATCGAGGATCAGGTCTCCGTCGTCGGAGGACAGCTCGAGCCACGCGTCGTCCGCTCCGAGCGCCTTGCGGAGCTGCACGAGCTGATCCTCGCTGAGGCGCACCGCCGCGACCTGGCCGCCCCCGAAGCCGATCTCGACGCGCTTGGTCTGCTTCGCCATCGTGACCCCCTCAGTGCTCGACCAGCTCGGTCAGCACCTTGCCGGTCGCCCTGGGGTGCAGGAAGGCCACGCGGCTGCCGCGGATACCTATGCGCGCCTCGTGGTCGATCAGCTCGACCCCCGCCGAGCGCAGCCGCTCGAGCACCGAGTCAATGTCGTCGACCGCGTAGGCGACGTGGTGCAGGCCCTCGCCGCGCTGCTCGATGAACTTGCCGACCGCGGTATCGGGCGACAGGGGTCGAAGCAGCTCGACGTGGCCGTCGCCGACGTCCATCAGGACCGCCTCGACGCCCTGGGACTCGACCGTCTCGCGATGCGAAAGCGGCATCCCGAAGGTGTTCTCGTAGAGCGCCACCGCGGCGTCGAGATCCGACACCGCGACGCCGACGTGATCGATGCGGCTGAGCATTCGCGGCCAGTCTATTGAGCCGCCCGCCCCGGCCGGCCGGGGCGCGGGCGCAGGAACCTACCTGGGCTGGTCGCGCCGCCGGCTGGCGAGCACTCCGAGCGCGGCGCCGGTCGGGACGTCCTCTTGCACGCCTTCGCCTACGTCGATCTGGCCGCGGTGTCGCGACATGATCCGCTGGATCTCGTCGTGCTCGATCACCTCGTTGGCGAGCAGCCGCGAGGCGATCTCGTCGAGCAGATCGCGATGGTCGGTCAGCAGGCGGTGAGCTCCCCGGTAGGCCTCCTCCGCGATCGCCTGGACCTCCTCGTCGCGAGTCTGGCGCAGCGCCTCCGAGACGGTGAAGTCGTCGCCCGGGACCTGGTGTGAGCGGATCGTCGTACCCATCCCGTAGTCGAAGACCATCGAGCGGGCGATCCCGGTGACTCTTTGGAGGTCATCCGAGGCGCCGGTGGTGACGCGACCGAACGAGATCTGCTCCGAGACCCTCCCCGCCAGCAGGACCTTCATGTAATCGATCAGCTCCTCGCGCGACTTCAGGTAGCGGTCCTCCTGGGGGAGGTTGAGGGTGTAGCCCAGCGTCTTGCCGCGGGGGATGATCGAGACCTTCTGGACCTTGTCGACCGAGGGCAGCAGCTCGGAGACGAGGGCGTGGCCGGCCTCGTGCCAGGCGATCACCCTCTTCTCGGCATCGGTGATCACCTTGCGCGACTGCAACCCCGCGACGACGCGCTCGAAGGCGTTCTCGAAGTCGCGCTGGCTGATGAAGTCACGCCGGTTGCGACCCGCGAGGATCGCGGCCTCGTTGGCCAGGTTGGCGAGGTCGGCGCCGGTCAGGCCCGAGGTGTGGCGGGCGACGCGATCGAGTTCAACACCCTGGGCGAGCGGCTTGTCGCGCGTGTGCACGCGCAGGATCGCGTGCCTGCCGCGCATGTCGGGCGGCGGGACGAAGACCTGGCGGTCGAAGCGGCCCGGCCGCAGCAGCGCCGGATCGAGCTTCTCGAGCAGGTTGGAGGCCGCCATCACGACGATGCTGTCGCCCGACTGGAAGCCGTCCATCTCGACGAGAAGCTGGTTCAGGGTCTGGTCGCGCTCGCCGGAGATGTCGGAGCCGCGCTTCGCTCCGACCGCGTCGAGCTCGTCGATGAACACGATCGCCGGAGCGTTGTCGCGCGCCTGCTTGAACAGGCGCCTGATCCGGGCGGCGCCGAGGCCCGCGAACATCTCGACGAACGCCGAGGCCGACTGGCCGTAGAACCTCGCGCCGGACTCGTGCGCGACGGCCTTGGCGAGCAGCGTCTTACCCGTGCCCGGCGGACCGTGGAGCATGATCCCCTTCGGGACCTTGGCGCCGAGCCGCTTGAACTGCTTCGGGTGGCTGAGGAACTCGACGACCTCGCGCAGCTCGTCCTTGGTCTCCTCGACGCCTGCGATGTCGTCCCAGGTCACCGAGCTCGCGGACCGCGGCGTGATCTGCTGCGGCTTCGTGCGCGGCATCAGCTTCAAGGTCCGCCACACGAGGTAGACGAGCGCGCCCATGAAGAGCACCGGCAGCCAGATCGTCACCCAGCGCTCGAACTGGTCGTACGTGATTCCTAGGAGTGCCGTCTCAAGCAAGTCCGCTGGCCCCTGTACGGAGTGGAAACCCTGACGGACAAGGTACCGCTATGGGCGCGTTGTTCAAGATGAACACTCGTCCACGGGGTGGTCCCCTAGGGGGGACTGCCTAGTGAGGCCCCGGTGCGGACAGGGGTCCGACCCCCTCCGCGCGAAGGATCGCGTCGAGCGCCGCGGCGCCGACCTCGAGCTGCTCGGCGGTCGGCTCGCGCGTGGCGAGCAGGCGCTGGATCTCGGTCCCGGGACGGCGCACCGCGCGCGCGATCGCCGAGTCGGGGTTGCGCTCACACCACGCGAACAGCTCGACCGCGATCGACACGGCGCCGACCGCGGCGGCGAGTCGCGCAACCCGCCCAGGTCTTTCGAGCAGGCGCTCGACCGTGAGCTGCCCGGCGACCGACAGGACGAGCAGCGGCGCGATCAGGTGCGAGCCGCAGCGTTCGTGCTCCTTCGCTACCTCCGCCGGATCGGGGCGGCCCTGCTCATATGCGCCGATCGCCTTGTGCTCGACGCCGTGATAGGCGGCCAGCTCGGAGCCCCGCAGGGCGACGGCGGCGGGAAGCAGGCCGAGTGCCGCGGCGAGGCTCTCGCGCGCCGCCGAGCTCGTCCCGCCGCGCCGCAACGCGCCGCCCGCGAGCGTCGCTGCGATCGCGGCGATCAGGACGCGCGGATCCTCGAACGGGAGCCGGGCCTCGGGCAGCCGCCGCCGCGCCAGCGGCACGACCGCGAACGCCTCGGCGAGCTTCAGCGGCCCACGAAGCAGCGGCAGCGTTCCCGCTCGCGGCGCGAAGCTCGGCTTGTCGCCGGACGCGACGCGGATGCTCCCGTCCGGCGCCCGGGCGGCGGCTGCCCATGCGGTGGGCCCGTGGATCAGCAGCCCGTTGCGAAGCGCCATCCCGCCGAGCCGTAGTCGCTCCGGCCCCGCCCCGTTGCCCGACGCGGTCGAGCCGTCGGCGAGGGAGATCGCCGTCGCGCCTTCCTCGCTCATCCGAGCACCCGGCGTGCAAGCTCGGCGAAGAAGCTCGCCGAGAGCTCGAGGTCGGAGACGGCGACGCGCTCGTCGGCGCCGTGGATCAGCGGGGCGATCTCGGCAAGCGACATCGCGTTGTGAGGGCAGAAGCCGTAGACGGTCGCGCCGAATGCCTTGCGGAACCAGTGGCTGTCGCTGAACCCGGGCATCACGATCGGCACCAGCCGGGCGCCGGGGTCCGCCTCCGCGAGCCAGCCATCGATCGCCTCCCACAGCGGGGTGCCGGAATCGGAGCGGTTGCCCACAACGCGCTGGGCAAACTCAATCTCGTATTCGCCCTCGCCGAGCACCGACTCGACCCGCTCGCGAACGTAATCCTCACCGTGCCCCGGCGGGACGCGGCAGTCGACGAACAGCTCCGCTTGCGAGGGGATGACGTTCTCCTTCTGTGAGGCCCGCGCCATCGTCGGCGAGAGCGTCACCCCGAGGATCGGCTCGGCGATGAACAGCGCCGCGGCGGGATCGTCGCCGGCGAGGCGCTGCAGCGCCGCGGCCAGCGAGTCGTGGTCGCCCGCGACGGGCTCGTCGAGCATCGCGGAGAGGAACTCGATTCCCTCCGGAGTCGCCTCGTAGTCGGGCTGCGTCCGCAGTCGCTCGAGCAGCGGCCCCAGCTTCAGCAGGGCGTTGTCGCCGATTCGCGGCAGCGAGCCGTGCCCCGCCCGCCCACGGGCCCGGATCGTGAGCCGGAAGACCCCCTTCTCGCCGAGCGCGACCGTGTACAGCCGGCGGCCGTCGCGTTCGAGCGCGACGCCACCACCCTCGTTGATCACGACGTCGGAGCGCACAAGGTCCGGGCGCTCCTCGCACAGCCACCTGGCGCCGTACGCGGCGCCCGCCTCCTCGTCGGCGGTCGTGACGACGAGCAGCTCGCCGCGTGCGGGCCGCCATCCATCGGAGGCCAGCGCGGCAGCGGCCGCCACCTCGGCCGCCACCTGGCCCTTCATGTCGAGCGCCCCGCGCCCCCACACCTCGCCGTCGGCGACGTCGCCGCACCACGGGTCGCGGCTCCACTCGGAAGCGTCGGCGCCAACGGTGTCCGCGTGGCCGAGCAGGCAGAGCACCGGCCCGGCGGACTCGCCGCGAAGCCGCGCCACGAGGTTGGGCCGCTCGGGCTCGCGAGCGGCGAGCTCGCACTCGAAGCCCGCCGCGGCGAGCAGGTCGCGAAGCATCTCCTGGGCCTCGCGCTCGCGCCCCGGCGGGTTGGAGGTGTCGATCCGGATCAGCCGCTGGAGCAGCTCGACCGCCGCGGTGCCGAGGTCCGAGCGGGTGGCGATCGCGACCTCCTCCATCGCCCCCAGGTTACTTGCAGGATGCCCTAACCCAGGATCGCCTGGACAAGCATCGCGAGGCCGGTGATCACCAGCACCGCGGTCATCGCCCGCAGCAGCGCGCGCTCATCGAGGCGGCCGGTGAGCCTCGAGCCGAGCCAGGCTCCGGGGATCCCGCCAGCGCAGCCGACCGCGGCGGGCCCCGCTGACCGCGACGTTTGCTCCCGCCCCCGCCGCCGGCGAGGTCGCGAACAGGACCATCACGGGCAGCCGCAGGTTGCCGAGCACCAGCCCGACCAGCCCCCCGACCAGCGAGACGACGAAAGCCCACACCCCGACGACGATCAACTCGGCGACGGCCATCGGCCGGGACGGTATTGGGTGGGGCCCAAGTAGCTACCTGCTGCTAAAGTGGCTATATGATCGAGGTCGGCGTCAAGGAGCTCAAGGACCGCCTCAGCCAGTACCTCCGCCATGTCGCAAGCGGGGAGCGGATCAGGGTGACGAGCCGAGGGAGGGCGGTCGCCGAGATCCTTCCCGTCCGGGATGACGCGCTGGGTCCCAAGGTGCGCGCGCTGGTCGCGCAGGGTCGCGTGGCGCTTCCCGCCAAGCCGCTTCCCAGCCGCGCGCCGCCGTTGGAGTCGCCGTCCAGGCGTCGCTCGCTCCCGTCGGAGCTCATCCTCGCCGAGCGGGAAGCCGAGCGGTGAGGCTGTACGTCGATTCGAGCGCGCTGGTGAAGCGATACGTAGCGGAGCCCGGTGCCGAGGAAGTCCGGGAAGCGATGACCGCGGCGGGGGAGTGGGTCGCGTCCCGGATCGCCTTCACGGAAGTCGTGCGGGCACTGGGCGCCGGCGATCCGCGCGGCTCCGGCCCGGTGTCGCGCTTTCGCTCCGAGTGGCCGAGCTTCCTGGTGGTCGATGTCGACCAGCGCCTCGCCGAAGAAGCCGCCGAGCTTGCGCTCGAGCACGGGACGAGGACGTTGGATTCGCTGCACCTCGCCTCCGCTCTCGCAGTCGCGGAGGGCCCCTTCGCGCTCGCGACCTGGGACGCGCGGCTGTGGGAGGCTGCGCGGCGCTCCGGCCTCGCATTGATCCCCGGCCGCGCTCCGCGGGACTGATGGAGCGACTGTTCGACACCGGCGAGGCGGCGCCGCAGCGGACCAGCGTGCCACCCGAGGAGGCCCCGCTCGCGGTGCGCATGCGCCCACGGGATCTCGACGAGCTGGTCGGCCAGGAGCATCTGCTCGGCGAGGGCTCGACGCTGCGCGCGGCGAGCGAGTCGGGCGAGCCCCACAGCGCCGTCTTCTACGGCCCCCCGGGGAGCGGCAAGACGACCCTGGCGCGGATCATCGCCCAGCGCGCCCGGGGAGCGTTCGAGGAGGCCTCCGCCGTGAACGCCGGCCGCGCCGAGGTTCGGGCCGTTATCGAGCGCGCCGAGGAGCGCCGCCGCGCGGCGGGCCAGCCGACGATCTTCTTCCTCGACGAGATCCACCGCTTCAACAAGGCGCAGCAGGACGCGCTGCTGCCCGCGGTCGAGGAGGGCCTGGTCACGCTGATCGGCGCGACGACCCAGAACCCCTATTTCGAGGTGATCTCGGCGCTGCTGTCACGTTGCCAGATCTACGAGTTCCGCCCCTTGGAGCCCGCCCACATCGAGCAGTTGCTGCGCCGCTCGCTGTCGGACGAGCGCGGGATCCCCGAGGCCCCCGAGGTCTCGGAGGAGGCGATCGAGCTGCTCGCCATGCGAACCGGAGGGGACGCGCGGGTCGCGCTGGCGGCGCTGGAGCGGGCGGTCGAGACGACTCGGGAAACCGGTGGCGGCGTCGGGATCGCCGAGGCCGAGGACGCCCTTCAGCGCAAGGCGATCCTCTACGACCGCGAGGGCGACAGGCACTACGACTACATCTCGGCCTGGATCAAGGCGACCCGCGGCTCGGACCCCGACGCCTCGCTCTACTACCTCGCGGCGATGCTCGAGGGCGGCGAGGATCCGCGCTTCATCGCGCGCCGCATGGTCATCCTGGCCTCCGAGGACATCGGCAACGCCGACCCGCAGGCGCTCGTCGTCGCCACCGCCGCGGCCCAGGCCGTCGATCGGGTCGGCCTTCCCGAGTGCCGCCTCAACCTCGCCCAGGCCGCCGCCTACCTCGCCCTGGCCCCGAAGTCGAACGCCTCCTACCTCGCCATCTCACGCGCCGGCGCCCACGTCCGCGAGTACGGTGTCAAGCTGCCGCCGCCCTACCTCCAGGACGCCCACTACCCCGGGGCGAAGAAGCTTGGCCGCGGCGAGGGCTACGTCTATCCCCACGACGAGCCGGGCGGCCTCGCCGATCAGCAGCTCACTCCCGAGGGGATCGGTGGAGAGCGCTTCTACGAGCCGACCGATCGCGGCTTCGAGGCCGAGCTGCGGCGGCGGCTCGAGGAAATTCGGAAGAGGCTGGGTGGGGGAGAGGCTGGGTAAGTCGCCGGCTCGAGGATCGGTGCGGATGAGTCGATTGTCGATTTCCCTTCGGTATGCGATGGAAACTCAACAAGCCAGATCTGAGCACGTGCGTGGCTGAGCGCGCGATCCCCTCCGCATAGAATCGACCTCGATGGGGCAGCTCGAATCTTTCAACCCGGCGACCGGGGAGCTGGTCGGCAGCGTCGAGACGATCACGCCGGCGCAGGTCCAGGGGGTCGTCGACGAAGTCGCCGAGGTGCAGCCTTTCTGGGGCCAGCTCTCGCTCGGCGACCGGGCGCGCTACCTGCGCCGCGCCGCCGACGTCGTGCTCGAGGAGATCGACGAGATCGCCGAGCTGCTCACCCGCGAGCAGGGCAAGCCGCGCACCGAGAGCTACACCATGGAGCTGCTGCCCACCGTCGACCTGCTGCACTGGTGCGCCGACGCGGGGCCGGAGATCCTCGCGGACGAGAAGATCTCCTACCCCCAGCTCTTCCTGAAGACGAAGCGCAGCTTCTTCTCGTACGAGCCGATCGGCGTCGTAGGCGTTATCGCGCCCTGGAACTACCCCTGGTCGATCCCGTTCGGCGAGGTCGCGATCGCGCTGATGGCCGGCAACGGGGTCGTGCTCAAGCCGGCGAGCCTGACGCCGAAGCTGGGTGAGCGGATCCGCCTCACCTTCGAGAGGGCAGGCCTGCCCGAGGGCATCGTTCGCGACGTGCACGGCGGCGGCAAGATCGGCCAGGCGCTCGCCGAGTCGTCGGCGGGCAAGATCTTCTTCACCGGCTCGGTCGAGGTCGGCCGCACGGTCGCGGAGGCGTGCGCCAAGACGCTCAAGGGGTGCGTGCTCGAGCTCGGCGGCAAGGACCCCCAGATCGTCTGTCCCGACGCGGACCTCGCGAACGCGGTGTCCGGCGGCGTCTGGGGCGGGTTCGCGAACGCCGGTCAGACGTGCTCGGGGATCGAGCGCACCTACGTCGTGCGCGACGTCGCCGATCGCTTCCTCGACGGCGTGGTGCGCGAGAGCGAGCGGCTGACGGTCGGCGATCCGATGGAGTGGACCACCGAGACCGGCCCGATGGTCTCCGAGGACCAGTTCAACACCGTCACCGAGCTCGTCGACGACGCGCTCGCCAACGGCGCCGAGCGCCTCACTGGGGGCCCGCGCGAGGTCCCGGGGTTCTCGGGCAAGTTCATCGCCCCGACCGTGCTCACAGGGGTGAAGCCCGAGATGCGGATCATGCGGGAGGAGATCTTCGGCCCGGTGCTGCCGATCCTCACCGTCGACAGCGAGGCCGAGGCGGTCGAGCAGGCCAACGACTCGCGCTTCGGGCTCGGCTCTTCGATCTGGACCCGCGATCGCGCCAAGGGCGAGCGGATGGCGCGGCGGATCGAGTCCGGGATGGTGTGGATCAACGACCACTCCTACAGCCACGGCGCCTGCCAGTGCTCGTGGGGCGGGGTCAAGGAGTCGGGCCTGGGCCGCTCGCACTCCAAGTTCGGCTTCTACGAGTGCGTCAATGTCAAGCTCGTCTCCTGGGAGCCGGGGATGACCCGCGACTTCTGGTGGCAGCCCTACGACCAGACCCTCGGCGACGCGATCCGCGCCTCGGCGCGGCTGATCTACGGCAGCAACGGCGCCCGGCTGAAGGCGCTCAAGGACGGGGCCGTGCCGCTGCTCAAGGTCGGCGCCCGGACACTGCGCAAGGGCCGCTAGACCAAGAAGAAGAAGAGAAGGGAGGCTGGTCCGCAACTCCGACGGGGCCCCCGTGTTCAGTGCAATTGGCCGGGGAGGGAACGCCGGCCGGCGGGAAAACAGGGATGGATAGGCCGCTTCGGCGGCGGAGTAGGGGAGGTCAAAGATGGGCAGGGCTCGTCTCGTTGCAGGGATCGTCGGTGTCGTTTTCGCGACCCTGGGCATCGGCGCTCAGGCGTCCGCGGCGCCGGTCTCGGTGGGTCACTCAGGCTGGTTCTGGGGCAACCCACAGCCGCAGGGCAACACGATCAGGGGAATCGCCTTCGCCGGAAGCCGCGGTTATGCGGCCGGCGACTTCGGCACGCTGCTTTCGACCGAGGACGCCGGTGCGACCTGGTCGGGGATCCCCACGGGGATCACCAGCAGCTTGGTTCGCGTCCGTGCGATCGACGCCAACACGGTCGTGATCGGCGGCGGGTGCGTGCTGCGACGCTCCGATGACGCGGGGCAGAGCTTCCAGCGACTGCCGTGGACCGCGAGCGACTCGGACTGCCCGAGCCCGCTTGCCTCGTTTGCCTTTCCGAGTCCGTCGGTCGGCTACCTGGTGACCGCCGACGGCACGCTGTTCCGGACCGACGATGGGGGCCAGACGTTCACGCGCAAGACCTCGGTTCCGGGGTCGGCGACGGACATCTTCTTCCTCAGCGCCGATACCGGCGTTGCGACGACCGACGGAGGCAAGATCTACAGGACCACGGACGGCGGAAGCTCGTGGGTCGAGGTGGCGAGCCCGGGCCCGAGGCTCAACGGCCTCACCTTCGTTGACGCCTCGACCGGGTACGCGGTCGGACACAACACGACGATCCTCAAGACCATCGACGGCGGCCTCAACTGGACGCCGAAGCCGGCCGCGGGCGTCCCGGCGCTGGAGCTGACCTCGATCAGCTGCGCCGGCGCGACCACGTGCGTGATCACCAATGCCAATGGCGATCGCCTGCTGCGGACGGTGGACGGCGGCGACAACTACGACTCAGTCGTCCCCTCGGACGAGCCGATCTACGCCGCGGGGTTCGCCTCGGCGACGCGCGTCGTTGCCGCGGGATCGTTCGGGGCCACGGTGGTCTCGAATGACGCCGGCATGACCTGGTCGCGGGTCGGTAGCAGGATCGTGGCGCTCGGTCAGACCTCAGCCGGCCAGGGCGGCTTCGATCATGTCAACGCGACCAACGCCCAGGTGGCGGTCGCCGTCGGGTCGGAGGGCCAGCTCGCCCGCACCGTGGACGGCGGCGCGAACTGGTTCGAGGTCGGCGTGCCGACGGCGGAGACCATCGTCGATGCCGTGTTCCCGACCACCGACGTCGGCTTCGCGATCGACGTCGAGGGCGGAGCGTTCAAGACGCAGAACGGCGGCCAGAGCTGGTCGATCCTCAACCCGGGGACGCCGACGGCCGCGCACGCGGTTCTGGCGCCCGATCCCTCACGGGTCCTGCTCGTCGGGCCGCAGGGAGTCCGGCTGTCCACCGACGCCGGCGAGCATTTCGACGCGGTCAAGGACAAGGACGTCCAGAAGGCGACCCTGACGGGCGCCGACGCCGTGGGCGGCGACGCATTGTTCGCCTTCGGTCCCAAGGCGCTGGTGTTCTCGTCCAACGGGGGAGAGGGCTGGTCGCGAAAGCGCCTGCCGACGCGCAAGGCGGAGCTGGTGGACGTCGACTTCGTCAGCGGCAAGGTCGGTTACGCCCTGACCAAGGACGGCCGCCTGTGGCGGACGGCGAACGGCGGTCGCAGGTGGGCGGACCTGCCCGGCGTGGGGACCGATGACGCGTATGCGATCTCGTTCTCGAGCGAGGGCTCCGGCTACCTGGCGGTGTCGAGCTTCGCGGCGCTCACCACCGAGTACGGCGGCCCCCAATCGGCGGGCTACGGCTTCTACACCGCCGACGCAGGCAAGAGCTGGCAGCCGCAGCTGATCTCCCAGGATCTGCTCGACATCGCGGACGCCGGCCAGAGCGCGTTCGGGGTGGCCCGCAACGGCCGCTTCTACGCGACGGACTCCGCCGGTCAGCTCGGGGCGGCGACGACGCTGACGATCTCGAAGGCGAAGTCGTCCGCCAAGAAGCCCGGCGGCGGGAAGGGCCAGCCGGTCAAGATCCAGGGGACGCTGCAGCCGGCCGAGGGCGGCGAGCAGGTCGTCGTCTCGCTGCGGCGGGGAACCAGGTGGTCCTCTCAGGTCGCGACCGTCGCCTCGAACGGCACGTTCACGGCGACCTTCAACGTCAAGGGCACCGTCTACGTGGTCGCCCAGTGGCAGGGTGACGACGACCGGGCGGGCGACGGCACCGCGCCGCTGAAGGTCAAGGCGAAGAAGAAGGGCCACAAGAAGAAGTAGCGCCGGCGGGCGAGCGCGGGGGCGAGCGGCCGGCGGATGCCGGCCGCTCGCCGTCCGCGGCTGTAGATTCGGCCGCCGTGGAGGCGGCGATCGAGCTGGCCGGGCTGCGGCGCGAGTACGGCGACCGCGTCGCGTTGCGCGACGTCAGCCTGACGCTCCCCGCCGGCGAGACGCTCGTCGTGCTGGGCCCCAACGGGGCCGGCAAGACGACGCTGCTGCGCGTCCTCGCCGCACTGCTGCGGCCAAGCGGCGGCGAGGTCTCGGTCCTGGGTTGCGATCTGCCCGGCGCGGCGTGGCGGTTGCGCGGGCGCCTCGGGTACCTCGGGCACGAGCCGCTGCTCTATCGGGATCTGACAGTCGAGGAGAACCTTCGCTTCCATGCCCGCCTGCACGGGATCGGGAACGGCGCCGAGGATGCGATCGCCGCCCTGCTCGACCGCGTCGGGATGGGGCGGCGCGGCGGCGAGCTGGTTCGCAACCTCTCCGCCGGGATGGCGCAGCGCGTCGCGGTCTGCCGCTGCGTCCTGCACGAGCCCGAGTTGCTGCTGCTCGACGAGCCGCGGGCGCACCTCGATCCGGAGGCGGCGGGGCTGGTCGAGCCGCTCCTCGGTCCGGCCGACGGCCGCACCAGGGTGATCGTCACCCACGACCTCGAGCCCGCGCTCGCCGAGGCGGATCGGGCTCTGGCTCTAAGCCACGGCGGGGCGGTCGCCTACGAGGGCCCGGCGGGCGAGATCAAGCCCGCCGAGGCGCGCGGCATCTACGGCGGGGAGCCGGTATGAGCCCCCGGCGGCCCAGAGGCTCGCTGGAACAGTCGAGGGAACAGTTGACATCCCTATGGGGTGGTCAAGTGTTCACTCGCCGCAATTCGCGGCACGGAGGCGAGCCTCGATGAGCGAACCGCCCGTGCGCTTCCGCCGCGCCTTCGCCGCGATCCTCGCCAAGGACCTGCGCATCGAGCTGCGGACGCTCCAGTCCGTCCCGGCGATGGTCCTGTTCTGCGTCGCGACCTTCGTCCTGTTTCGCTACGGGCTCGACCGCACCGAGCTCACCGGAAGCCTCGCGGCCGGTGTGCTGCTGGCGACGCTGCTGTTCGCCGCGGTGCTGGCGATCAACCGGCTGTTCGTCGCCGAGCGCGAGCAGGGCGGCTTCGACGCGATCCGCCTCGCCCCGATCGACGCCACCGCTCTGCTCGCCGCCAAGGCGGCGGCGCTCGTCGTCTACCTGGCCGCGCTCGAGGTCGTCGCGGTGCCGATCTTCGGCGTCTTCTTCCTCGACGACTGGGCCGGCCTCGGGCCGCTGTGCGCCGTGCTCGTGCTCGCCGACCTCGGCCTGGCGGCGACGGGAACCCTGATCTCCTCGATGGCGACCCACTCGCGCGCCCGCGACCTGCTCGTGCCACTGATCCTGCTGCCGCTGCTGATCCCGCTGATGATCGCCGCCGCCGGCGCCGCCGAGCCGCTGCTTGTGCGCGGGGGCCCGCAGTACGACGACTTCGGCCAGTGGCTCGGCGTCCTGGCGCTCTACGACGCGGTCTTCGCCCTTGTCGCCTACGCGGTGTACGACTTCGTGCTCGAGGATTGATCTCAACTCGCCCGCGGTCCTAGACGTCCACCTTCTTCTCGCATTTGAACGCCTTGTCCTTGCCCTGGGCGCCGTCGCACTTGTCCTTGTCGGCCTCTCCGTAGAGCTTGTCCTTGCCTTGACCGCCGTTCAGGCGGTCGTTCCCGTCGCCGCCGCAGATCAGGTCGCGTCCTTCGACGCCCTTGATGATGTCGTTACCGCCTAGACCCGCGATCACATCCGCGGCGGCGGTGCCGATCAACTGGTCGGCGCCTTCCGTTCCGACCAGCGTCGCGTGAGCCTTCCCGCACGGCACCGGAATCGCCTGCCAGTCCGGCGCGAACTCGGAAACCGTCGTCGTGTTGGTCAGATTCACCTCGCCGCTTCCGTCGATGTTGTGGATGAAGATGTCCGTCTCGAAGAGGTCGGACTCGGGATCGGGCTCGCGGACGAAGGCGATCCGCGAGCCATCTGGTGAGAACGTCGGAGCAGTCTCGTTCGTGGTCGGGGTGTTGGTCAGGTCGAACTGCCCCGATCCGTCGGCGTTCATGACGAAGATGTCGTAGGACTCCTCGAACGTCGGGTCAGTGTCCCGGGCGAACGCGATCTGCCTCCCGTCCGGGGACACAGCGGGATCGACGTCGTCGGTCGGGAAGTTGGACACTTGCACGGGCGCGGAGCCGTCGGAGTTCATGACCAGGATCTCGGCGTCCCCGCCTGAGGGCTGGCGCTCGAAGGCGATCCGCGTCCCGTCGGGGAAGAACGCGGGGTTGCTGTCCTCCGCCGGGTCACTGGTCACTGGCACCTGGCCGCTGCCGTCGGAGTTCATGACGACAATCTCGCTGTCGGCTCCGGAGAAGTCGCGCTCCAAGGCGAGCCTGCCCGCGCCCGCCGAGAAGCTGGGGTTGAAGTCCGCGGCCGGATCGTTGGTCAGGTTTGCCTGCCCGCTGCCATCGGCTCCCATCACATAGATCTCGGACTCAAGATCGAAGTCCAGTGGGTACCTGACGAAGGCGATCACGCTCCCATCGGCCGAGTAGGACGGGGCGAACTCGTCCTCCGGGCTGTTGGTGAGGTCGAGGAGGCCGCTCCCATCGGGATTGATGGCGAAGATCTCGAAGTTGAAGCTCGGCCCGGGAGCTTCTCGAGTAAACGCAATCCTGCCCGGAACCCCCGGGAAGGTGGACTCGGCGGGCGGCGCCGCGGCTCCCGCGACCGCGAGGAAAGCGAGGACGCCCACCGCCCCGGCCCTACGGCGAAACCTCACCAACGTCTGCATCGAATCCTCCCCGCTGCCGAATACCCGTGAACCCGACCGTAACCCCGGCAGGATCGCTGCGTCAACCGGCAACTCGCCGGGCGGGCGCCAGGCTCGCTCTACGATATGGGCCTCCCCCCGTGTACCCCAAGGGCCTGCGCACACTCGCCCTCATAACGGTCGCCACGCTGGTGGCGGGCTTCGCCCTGGTCTTCTACTTCGCGCCGCTCGATGCCGACCAGGGGTTCATCCAGAAGATTTTCTACCTCCACGTGCCGCTCGCGACCACCGCGCTGGTCGGGTTCGTGGTCGCGGCGGTGTTCGCGATTCGCCACCTGCGCAGCGGCGACTCGGCCGATGACGCGCGCTCCTACGTCGCGATCCATCTCTCGGTGATCTTCGGCGTCGCCGTGCTCGCGACCGGGATGATCTGGGCACGCGCATCGTGGGGCAAGTGGTGGGTTTGGGACGAGCCGACCCTGACCAGCTTCCTGATCGTCTTCCTCCTCTACTGCACCTACTACCCGCTGCGCTACGCGATCGAGGACCGCGACCGCCAGGCGCGCTACGCGTCGGTGTTCGCGATCACCGCGGGCGCCTTCGTGCCACTCAACTTTGTCGCCGTCCGTCTCGCCGAGAGCCTCGTCCACCCGCGCGTCTTCGCGACCGCCGAGGGCGGGATGCCGGCCAAGATGTGGCTGACGTTCCTGGTCTGCCTCGCCGGGGTGGCGATGCTGTGGGTGACCCTCGTTCGCTTCGAGCTCGCCGCCAAGAGCGCCTCGGCAAGCCTGGCGCGCCTGCGCCGCGCGCTCGACGGCGACGAGGTGACTCAACCCGGCGCCCCGGCCCGCCCGACCGCGACGGTCCCGGCGCGCGCCGCCCAGTCCTGATGCCCGCGCTGCCGCTCGACGAGGCCGGCAAGTACGTAGCCGGCGCATACTTGGTCTTCGTCGCCCTGCTGCTCGTCTACGTCGCGATCATGGCCGCCAAGCTGCAGCGCATCGAGCGCGAGCTTCGCGAGCTCGCCGACCGCGCCCAGGAGGGGACGGGCAGGTGAGCGAGATCCTGACGCTCGGCGTCTCGCACAAGACCGCGCCGCTCGAGCTGCGCGAGCGCCTCGCGCTGCCCGAGGGGCGCGCCGTCGGGGTGCTCGGTGAGCTGACCGCATCCGAGCACATCCACGAGGCGGCCGCGCTCTCGACCTGCAACCGGACCGAGCTCTACGTCGTCGCCGCCGAGCCGGTGGAGGCCGAAAGCCACGCGCTCGGCCTGCTCGCGCGGGAGGCCGACATCCGCCTGACCGAGCTTCTGGGGCACATCTACTCGCTGCGCGGACCCGACGCGGCCCGCCACCTGTTCTCGGTCACCGCGGGGCTCGACTCGATGATCGTCGGCGAGGCCGAGATCCAGGGCCAGGTCAAGCGCGCCTACGAGCTGGCGCTGGTCGAGGGTGCCACCGGCCCGATCCTCAACCGGATGTTCCGGGGCGCGCTGGCGGGTGGCAAGCGCGCACGCTCGGAGACCGGGATCAGCCAGCGCGGCCTCTCGATCCCGTCGGTCTCCGTCGAGCTGGCCCAGCGCACGCTCGGCGACCTCGCACAGCGGACCGTGCTGCTCGTCGGCGCGGGCGAGACCGCGGAGCTGACAGCACGTGCACTGGCGGCCCGTGGCGTCGAGGCGGTGTTCGTCGCCAACCGCCACTACGACCGGGCGATCGGGCTGGCGCAGCGATTCGGCGGCCGGGCGGTGCGCATCGACGAGTTGCCGGCCCAGCTCGAGCTTGCGGACATCGTCGTCTCGACCACGAACTCCCCCCACCACCTCATCGAGCGAGAGGAGCTGGACCTCGTCCTCGAGCGCCGCGAAGGGCGCCCGCTGCTGTGCATGGACCTCGCCGTGCCGCGCGACATCGACCCCTCCTGCCGCGAGGTTCCCGGGGTCACGCTCCACGACGTCGACGAAGTCCAGGCGATTGCGGAGCGCAACGCCTCCAACCGCGCGACGGAGGCGACCCACGCGGCGCGGATCCTCGACGGTGAGCTGGCGCGCTTCGAGAACTGGCTCGCCTCGCTCGAGGTGGTTCCCACCGTTGCGGCGCTTCGCCACCGGGCCGACGAGATCGTGGAGCGTGTTCTGGCCGAGAACGAGCCCCGGTGGGAGAGCCTCTCGGATCCCGATCGCGAGCGGCTCCGGACGATGGCCCGTGCGATCGCCAGCCGGCTGCTGCACGAGCCGACGCTTCGGGTCAAGCGCTCGGCGGAGGATGACCCCGGCTACGAGTACGTCCACGCCCTGCGCGAGCTCTTCGGCCTCGATGTCGAGACCGCCCCGATCGAGGCGGAGGACGCCGAGGTCCACCCGATCGAGGACCGGCGGCGCGGCCGCGAGCAGGGGTAGATATGCGGCTCGGCACGCGGGGCAGCGCGCTGGCGCTCGCCCAGGCGCGGCTCGTCGCGGACGCCCTCGACGGGGCCGAGATCGTCGCGATCAAGACCTCCGGTGATCGCAGCGCCGCCGGCGGCGACAAGGCGCGCTTCGTGCGCGAGATCGAGCGCGCCCTGCTCGACGGCGAGGTGGACCTCGGGGTCCACTCGGCCAAGGACGTTCCAACCGACCTGCCCGACGGCCTCGAGATCGCCGGGGTCCTTTCGCGCGAGGACCCCGCCGACTGCTTCGTGGGCGCGGCGGGATCGCTCGCCGAGATTCCGGCCGGGGCCCGGATCGGGACCGCCAGCCTGCGCCGCCGCGCGCAGCTTCTCGCCGCGAGCCCCGACCTCGAGATCGCAGAGCTGCGTGGAAACGTCGACACGCGGCTGCGGCGCCTGCGCGACGGCGACTTCGACGGCATCGTGCTCGCGACCGCCGGGCTGCGGCGCCTTGGGCGCGCCGACGAGATCGCGTTTCGGTTCTCGACCGAGGAGATGACGCCGGCCTGCGGCCAGGGCGCCCTCGCGCTCGAGGCGCGAAGCGGCGACGCCGGCGCGACGCGAGCCGTTAGCTCGCTGACCGACCGCGCAGCGCTCGTCGAGCTGACCGCGGAGCGCGCCGCGGTCGCCGAGCTCGATGCCACCTGCCACACCCCGGTCGGCGTCAACGCGCGGCTCGACGGCGACGAGCTGAGCGTCGAGGCGTTCGTCGGGCTGCCGGACGGCAGCGAGTGGGTGCGCGACACGGTCCGGCGCCCGGCGCAGGATCCGGCGCAGGTCGGGCGCTGGCTTGCGGGCCGCCTGCTCGCCGCGGGCGCCGGAGAGTTGCTCGACCGCACCGACGCGGGCAGGGGCGGCGGCCCCGAGGACCATGTGTAGGCTATGTGTATGTACAGCGAGCGGTTTCAGATCCTGCTGTCGCCCGAGCAGCGCAAGCGCCTCGAGGACGAGGCCCGGCGGACCGGCTCCTCGATCAGCGCGCTCGTGCGCGAGGCCGTCGACGCGCGGTTCGGTGGCGTGACCCGTGAGCAGCGGATGGCGGCCGCGGAGCGGATCGCCTCGGGCACGGCTGAGTTCATCCCGCCCGACGAGCTCGAGGAGCTGCTCGACAGCCGTTACGACGAGGAGTATGCCGACCTGATCGAGAAGCAGTCGCGCGACTAGTTGCTCGCCTTCGTCGATACCAACGTCATCGTTTACGCGAAGATCGCGCCTACCGCTGAGCTGAGCCAAGCGTGCTCCGCCGTCATGCGAGCGATCGGCGGGGGAGCCATTCGATGCCGCGCGTCCGTCGCGGTGATCGAGGAGGTCTGGCATCTCGAGCTGCGGGGTCGGCCCGCCGGTTTGGACGGAACGACGAACGATGCGTACCTGTTGTTCACCCCGCTGCTGGCGGTCACCGACGAGATCTTCCGCGACGCGCTGGCGATCGACGCAGGCAGCCTCGGCTCCAACGACCGTGTCCACGCCGCAACGTGCGCCGCGCACGGGATCGACACGATCCTGTCCGCCGACGCGGGCTTCGACGGCGTCGCGGGGCTACGGCGGGTGGATCCGCTCGATCGCGACGCCGTGGCCGCGCTGACCCGCGAGGAGGCATGAGCGCCCGCCGGGGAGTGGTCTACTTGGTGGGGGCCGGCCCCGGCGATCCCGGTCTGATGACCCTGCGCGCGGCCGAGCTCATCGCCTCGGCCGACGTGATCGTCCACGACCGCCTGATCCCGGCCGGTGCGCTCGACGCCGCACGCCCCGATGCCGAGCTGATCAACGCCGGCAAGCGCCCGGGGGCGGCCGAGATCCCCCAGGACGAGATCGAGTCGCTGATGGTCGAGAGAGCGCGCGCGGGCCACAGCGTGGTGCGGCTGAAAGGCGGCGACCCGTTCGTCTTCGGCCGCGGCGGCGAGGAGGGCGAGGCGCTGCGCGCCGCAGGAGTCGAGTTCGAGGTCGTCCCGGGGGTGACGGCCGGGGTCGCCGGCCCCGCGTACGCCGGCATCCCCGTCACCCATCGCGAGGACGCGTCCGCGGTCGCCTTCGTCACCGGCCACGAGGATCCCGACAAGCCGGGCTCGGCGCTCGACTGGGACGCGCTGGCCTCGTTTCCGGGGACGCTCGTGATCTACATGGGCGTCAAGCGCCTCGGCGAGACCGTCGAGCGGCTGATCGCGGCCGGCCGGGACGCCGCCGAGCCCGCGGCGGCGATAGAGCGCGGGACCCTGCCGGGGCAGCGGACGATCGAGGCGAAGCTCGGCGACCTGCCGGCTGCGGCGGACGCGGGCGGCCTGCGCGCGCCCGCGGTCGTCGTGATCGGCCCCGTCGCCGCCCGCCGCGATGGCCTCGCGTGGCTCGAGCGCCGGCCCCTGCACGGCCGCCGCGTCGTCGTCACCCGCGCCCGCGCCCAGGCCAGTGGCCTCGCCCGAACGCTGGCCGCGCTGGGTGCCGAGGTCGTCGAGCTGCCGGCGATCCGGATCGAGCCGCGGCTCGACTCCGACGAGGTGCGCCACGCCGTGGACGAGATCTACTCGTACTCCCTCGTCTGCCTGACGAGCCCCAACGGCGTCCGGCTGCTCTTCGAGGCGCTCGCCAACGCCGGCCGCGACGCCCGGGCGCTCGCCAACGCGACGGTCGCGGCGATCGGGCCGGGCACGGCGGCGGCGCTGCGCGACCACGGCGTGATCGCCGACGTCGTTCCGGAGCGCTCCGTCGCCGAGGCGCTCGTCGAGGCGCTCGCCGGCGTCGAGATCTCTGGCCGACCCGCGCTCGTCGCGCGCGCGGCCGAGGCGCGCGACGTCCTGCCCGACGCGCTGCGCGAGCGTGGAGCCGAGGTCGACGTGGTCGCGCTCTACGAGACGCTCGCCGATGAGCCCGACCCCGCCGCGCTCGAGGCGGCCCGCGATGCCGACTACGTGACCTTCACCTCCTCGTCGACGGTCCGCAACTTCGTCGCGGCTGTCGGCGACGGCTTCCCGGACGCCGCGAGGATCGTCTCGATCGGCCCGGTGACGAGCGAGGCCGCGCGCGAGGCCGGTCTATCCGTCCAGGTCGAGGCGACCCGCCACGACCCCGACGGCCTCGTCGAGGCACTGCTCGCCGACGCGGCGGGTTCCGCCTCCACCTGATAGTGCTACCTTGACGAGGAGGTCATGGGGATAGCGCGGGTTTCATTCAGCGGACGGAGGCGGTGGCTGGGCGCCATGCTCGTCTTTGGCCTCGGTGCTTTCGCGCTGCCCGCAGCGGCGCTGGGGGCGACGCGCTACGCCTCTCCGACCGGCACGGGCCCATCCGGCGCCGGAGGGTGTGTCCAGGCCGACCCGTGCAGCCTCGACGCCGCGGTCGAGGACCCGAGCGTCGCAAACGGCGACGAGGTGATCGTCCTCCCGGGCACGTACACGAACCTCGGCGGCGACTTCATCAACGTCGACAACGCGATCGACCTCCACGGCGCGGCGGGAGGCCCGCGCCCGGTGATCATGGAAAACAGCGTCTCAACGACGCTGTTCGTGTTCGTCTTCTCCGGAACAGCGATGACGGTCAGGGATCTCGAGATCCAGAACGCTGCCAACAACGGGGCAGCATTGGCGAGCCTCGGTGCGGTGCCGACCACGGTGGAGCACGTGGTGGCGTCGTCGGCTGCCACTAACTCTTACGCGTGCAACCCGTCGAACACGGTGATCCGGGACTCGATCTGCCGTAACACCTCCACGGGACTGGCGGCCGGCATCAGTACCGGGAGCACTGGCACAGCCACGTTTCGCAACACGACCCTCATCTCAGGCGGCGATGCGGTCCACGTGGAAGCCGGAGGATCGGGCGTCAACGTGACGTGGGACCTTAAGAACGTCATCGCTCGCGGCGGTACGAACGACGTGTTCGCATCCCAGACAACCGGCGCCACCGTGACGGTCAACCTCGCCAACTCGAACTACCTCAACGAGAGCGCCTCGGGCGGGGCGACGATCACCCCGTCCACCGCTCCGACGAACCAGGAAGCTGCCCCGGTGTTCGTCGACGCGCCGAGCGGAGATTTCCATCAGGCCGCGAGCTCGCCGACGATCGACGCCGGCGACCCCGGCGCCTCGATGCTCGGAACATTTGACCTCGACGCCGACCCCCGGACCCTGGATGGGAACTGCGATGGAACGGCCCAGCCGGACATCGGCGCGGATGAGTTCAGCGTGAATTGCCCCGTGCCGCCGCAGCCCGAGCCCGAGCCCCAAGCAGGCGACACAACCCCGCCGAACACCACCATCACAAAGGGCCCCAAGGACAAGACCAAGAAGAAGACCGCGACGTTCGAGTTCAGCTCGTCAGAGGCCGGCTCGACGTTCGAGTGCAAGCTCGACAACGGCCCCTTCCAGCCCTGCACCTCGCCGCACGACGTCAAGGTCAAGAAGGGCAAGCACACGTTCGAGGTCCGCGCAAAGGATGCGGCCGGCAACGTCGACGGCTCACCGGCGACCGACAGCTGGAAGGTCAAGAAGAAGAAGAAGTAGCGTCTGTCGGTGCGGCGAACCCGGCTTCTGACCCTGGCGGTTGCGTGCACAGCGATATCCGCCGCAGTCCCCGCGACCGCGGTGGCGACCTTCCCCGGCGCGAACGGCAAGCTCACCTTCACGCGGTCGACCGGAGGGCTCAGCGACATCTGGCTCATGGATCCCGATGGTCAGAACCAGACGCTGCTCGCCGACGGCTCCCCGAGCAACCAGTTCGGGTCGTCGTTCTCGGCCGACGGGGAGCGAGTCACGTTCGCGACTGAGCTCCCGGGCAGCAAGATGGGGGTCGTCGTCATCGGTGTGGACGGGAGCAATCCCACCCTCGTCACAGACGACGCCAGCAGCTTCCCGAGCCCGCATTTCTCTCCCAGCGGGCAGCAGATCGTCTACCAGACGAGCACCCCCGGGAATGAGGACCTCGCGATCATCGACGTCGACGGACAGAACCGGCAGCTGCTCACCAGCGGGCCGGAGAGGGACTTCGAGCCCTCCTTCTCGCCGGATGGTCAGCGGATCGTCTTCTCGAGGTACGACGGGACGGGCATCAACATCTGGACCATGAACGCCGCCGGCCAGAACCAGGTCCGCCTGACGGGCGGATCCACAGACGAGTCGACACCCTCCTTCTCGCCCGACGGCAATCGGATCGTGTTCGTCCAGGCTCCCCCCGGCGACATGCCCGGCGACGTGGTCGTCATGGACTCGGACGGGCAGAACCAGCAGCCGCTCACCAACAGCCCGGGCGTCCACGACGGCGGACCGGTCTTCTCGCCGGACGGCCAGAAGATCGCTTTCGCCCAGTTTCCGAGCGGCGGCGGCGGCGACGGCGAGGTCATCGTCATGGACGCCAATGGGCAAAACCCGGTCGCGCTGACGCAGAACTCGGACTTCGACACTCAGGTCGATTGGCAGCCGCTCAATCCGCCGGGATGCAGCCTCGCCGGGGAGAGCAAGTCGAGGAACCTCAACGACGTCACGGTCACGCTGCTGTGCAACGAGAACGCGGCCGCGAATGCCACCGGCGAGCTGATCGCGAAGGTGCCGAAACCACGGGTGGCCGCCGCATCGAAAAAGAAGGTGGTGCCACTCACGCCGGCAAGCGCGGACGTCCCGCAAGCTACGGCGACTGTTCTAACGCTCGCGATTCCAAAGAAGGGCCGCAAGGCGCTCAAGAGGTCCGGCAAGGCCGGCACCGCGACACTGACGGTCACCGTCACCGATGATCTCGGGGAGTCCGCCATCCTCACTCACGCGGTCAGGATCAAGAAGAAGAAAAAGAAGAAGAAGTAAGCGGCGGCCGGCTGCTCGGGGCTAGATTGAGCAGGTGGCCGTGCGGCC
>DASPWW010000163.1:0-5662 GCA_035637595.1 Solirubrobacterales bacterium
GAAGAGATCGCTGAACCCGGGCTTCGGGATCAGCCGCCGCATCAGCGCCGCGTGGATCTCGTTCTTGGCCTTGGTCTTCACCCGCACCAGCTGGCTTCGGCGCTGCAGTCGCCGGCGCATCGCCTGGGTGTTCTCGTCGGGGACCCAGACCGAGTCCAGCGAGCCCGAGGCCAGCAGCTTCGCCAGCGCCCGGGCGTCGAGGCGGTCGGTCTTCGCCCGCGCCGAGCGGATCCCGGTGTCGGCCGGCGAGACGACCACCACCCGCCCGACGTGGGGGCGGACGATCCGCGCCACCTCCCAGGCGTTGCCCGAGACTTCGAGCGCCACTTGGTCGTCGGCGCCGAGGCTTTGGGCGAACAGCTCCAGCGCCGCCGGGGTCATCTCGATTCGGCCTGCCGAGCGGACCTCGGCTCCTTCGCCGATCGCGACCTCGCCGAAGTCGCGGTGGATGTCGAGACCGATCGATCTCATCGTCTCCTCCTCCTCGTCGGTTGTGATTCGACGGAGGGCAGGTGGACAACGACAGCGACGTATCCGTGCTCAAAGCACAACCGGGCCGGTCGCAGGGGCGGCCACTGAAAAGCCGGGCTCGAGGCCCATCGCGCAAGAAACGGCCTGTCCAGCCTGCGTTCTCCAGAACGCCCCTGTCCCAGTCAGCGGACCGTAGGTCCGGACCCGGACATCAGCTTTCGGGGGTGGAGTTTCATGCCCCGAAACGGAGGCGTCTCAGGCGGGTCGCCGACACGCTCGCTGTGGACGACTCACAAGCGTCTCACGCGACGCCGCCGTCGTTTCTGCAAGTCGCGCGAAGGGGGAGCGCCGGGATTCCCGGGGCAACACGTGTATATGATATCGTCATATCACGATGAGCAAGCTCCTCTCCGTCTCCCTGCCGGACGAACTCAGCGACGGCACCGACCGCTTGGCCGCGGCGCAGGGTCGAACGCGCAGCGAGATCGTTCGCGATGCCCTGCGCAGCTACCTGTGGCGCGAGCGCTGGTCGATGGCCACCCGCGAGGCGAGGGCCCGCGCCGAGCTCGAGGGGATCGGGCCCGAGGATGCTGAGCGGCTCGTCGACGAGATTAGGCACTCCGGCTGAGGGCAGCGGTCGATACCAACGTCCTCGTCTCGGCCGTCATCGCCGACGGCCCCCCGCGCCGCGTGCTGGAGGTGATCGCCGACGGGGCCGCGGAGCTGGTCCTCCCCGAGCCGGTCCGGGCCGAGCTGCGGCGAGTGCTGCAGGAGAAGTTCGCCCTGGGCGATGCCTCGGTTGAGGCGATCGTCGGGTTGCTCGACGAACTCGCCCCCGAAGCCGCGAAGGTGCCCGAGCGGGTCGAAGAGGTGAGTGGCGACCCCGACGACGACCGGATCCTTGCCGCCTCGACCGCCGCGGGCGCCGAGATCCTGGTCAGCGGCGACAGCCAGCATCTGCTCCCGCTCGGCCAGCACCACGGTATGCGGATCATCAGGCCCAAGGCGTTCCTCGCCGAGATCGCCGGCTGACTGCTGGTGCTCGCGCTTTGCGAAAGCGCCGAGGCAAGGGAGTCCCGCTTCTGCTTGTCGTCCCAGGCGGGCGCCTGCCGCAGACCGCGGGGACGCCCGCATCTGATCGAAGGGAGTAGTCGTCCATGTGACCGCTTGCGCTGGCTACTGTCTGGCCAGTTCGATGGCGACGGCTGAGGTCAATGGTTTCTGGACGCGTTACGAGGAGTACGGACAGGGCAACCCGGTGGTGTTCGTGCACGGCGGTTTTGCCAGCCTTGGCCGGACGCTCCTCGATCCCGGGGAGTACGAGTGGGGTCAGTGGGAGCGTGAGTTCGCGCGCCACTTTCGATTCATCACCTACGACCGGCGCGGCTGCGGGCGCTCGTCATGTCCGCCCGAGGGCTACGGGATCGAAAACCAGGCCCGCGATCTGGTGGCGCTACTCGACCATCTCGGGCTTGCATCGGCAAACGTGGTCGGGAGCTCGGCCGGTGGACTGATCGCGCTGGCGTTTGCGGCGCTCTATCCGCAGCGCGCGCGCTCGCTGGTGCTCGTCGGGACCGGTTTCGATCTCTTTCGCTCCGATGAGCCCGGCACCGCCGATGTGAGCGTCAAGACGCAGATCGCGTTGCTTGAGGAACACGGGCCAGAGGTCGCGTTCGAGAACAGGCCAGCCGGGATCGAGGTTTGGCTTGAACCGTTGTGGATGACACGCGAGGCCAAGGAGCGCGACGACGTCGATCAGTTTCTCGACCGCGAAGAACGGCTCGCGACCCGTGCCGCGCAGGCACCCGTGGCAGAGCGGATCGCGTACTACGCCGTCGAGCTCCGCAACATCCAGGCGTACATTGACTGCGACGGGCGCAAGTTCGCGCCCAACGTCAAAGCGCCTACGCTGGTCATCCACGGAGAGCGCGATCAAGCGGTCCCCATAGATTGGGGCGTCGAGCTTGCCCAGGCCATCCCTCACGCTGAGCTCCGCGTCGTGAACGGAGCCTCACACGGTTTGCTCTGGCGCAGCTCCGAGGCACGCCACACGATCATCGACTTCATCGCACGCGCAACCTGACGAGTTACGCGCCTGCCGCCAGTGTCGGTTCAGCTGGAGTTACGCGCGTCGGCCCAGCCGCCCGACGTGCCCGTTCGGGACGAGGCCCGACGGCACAGATCGGCCACGAGCAGGCTCCCGCATAGGCGTGCGAATGCGGAAGTCGATCGCATCCCCTGCCGGACCGCTGGCGTTCGTCCAAGGCGAGCACGTTGGGTCCCGGCGCAGAGATGCTCGCTTCGCATGGAAAGCAAAGTCCCTAACAAGGGAGATACTTGCGGGGTGATGTCGAAGAGAACATCGGAGTTGCTCCCGGCGAGGCGCAAACGCTTGCGGCTCGGTTGAGGTGCCGCACACGATGCCTCTGCGGGTAACCCAGATCTCCCCCGGCGTCCATCGCCTGTCAAGCGTCTATACGAATTGGTACCTGCTGGAGGCCGGCGACCGGCTCACCGTGCTCGACTCGGGGCTGCCTGGCGACTGGGGTGATTTCTCCTCGGCGTTGTCGCGGCTCGGGCGCGCGATCTCCGATATCGACGCCGTGCTGATCACCCACCATCACCCCGACCACGCGGGCAACGCGGAGCGCCTCAGGTCGTCTGGGGCGCGGGTGCTCTCGCACCCGGCCGACGCGCCCTATCTCCGCGGTGAGAAGCACATGAATAACAGCGGCATCGTGCGGTATCTGTGGCGCCCCTGGTACGCCTCTTACATGCTGCGTTACCTCGCCAAAGGAATTACCCGAACGCCTCCGGTCGCTCAGCTCGACGAGCTTGCCGACGGAGAAGTCCTCGACGTGCCCGGATCTCCCCGCGTCGTCCACGCGCCCGGCCACACGGCCGGCAGCTGCGCGCTGTTTCTCGAGGATCAATCGCTCTTGTTCAGCGGGGACGCTCTCGTCACACTCGACATCGTCCGTGGCCCGCGCGGCCGAGCGGGACCGCAGATCGTTCGAGGGCCACACGCCGGGAACGCCGACCTGGCGGTGGAGTCACTCGAAGTGCTCGCGGCCACCAATGCGGACAGCGTCCTACCTGGTCACGGGGAGCCATGGATGAACGGCGTCAAGAGCGCGGTCGAGATCGCGCGACAGACTCGCTGAGGGGGATCGAGACTAGGATCGCGCCGTGAAGCTGTACGTGTGTTGGGGGACCTGGAAGGGCGCGACCCCGCGGCCGTTCCGCCGTGCGGACTCGCACCCCTGCGGTGTTGCCCACGAGGCGCTAACAGAGGCCGGCCACGATCCTGAGGTCGTCCGCTGTTTTGGCTGGGAGGCCCTGCCCGGGGTGTTCAACCTCACCCCCGGGCGGCGCAAGGTCAAGGAGCTCACCGGCGACACCACGGTCCCCGTTCTCGTCACCGACGACGGGGAGGTGGTGACAGGGTCGAGGGAGATTGCTGTCTGGGCCCGGAAGGGCGCCTGAAACCTGATCGCACGCTACTTCTGCTTTCCATGCAAGGCGAGCACCTGGCGACCCGTCATCGAGGTGCCCGCTGTGGACGAGCCTGAGGCATCTGGTCGACGAGATGTCAGCTCCCGCTTCGCCAGGGCTAGGCGGGAGCTCGGGTCACGGACCCGGGAGCTGGATGCTTCGGAAGGCGAGGACCTCGGCGAGCCGGTCGAAGTGCGTATCGCGGTGGAGCACGGCGAGCCCGCCGTGCTCGGCGGCGGCCGCGGCGATCAGTGCGTCGGTGGGTGGCACTCGGTGGTAGCCGTCGCCCTGTTGAGCTAGCTCGCCGAGCGCGCTGATCGCTGCGTCGGCGACCGCGCGATCGTTGCGCAGGATGCGCAGCGCGTCGAGCTCGGACTCAAGCGCGACGTACTCGGCGCTGGTGCGAGCGGAGTAGAGGATCTCCATGCGCACGATCGGCGTGATCCAGAAGCGATCGTCGAGTACCGCCTGCCCAAGCAGAGAGCCGAGCTCGTCGGGGAGCGTCGCGGCGCGCCACCACGCCGAGGTGTCGGCGACGAACGGTCGGTCGCTGCGCAGCAGCTCCTCGGCGTCCACCGCGGCCGCTATTGCTCGTTGCGGCTCAGCTGCTCGACCTGCGCGAGCGCCTCGTGGTCGAGTCCGTCGGGGTTGCGCAGCCGCTCGGCGAGCAGCTTGAGGCGCTCAGCGCGCTCCGCATCGCTGAGCGCCGGCTTCTCGGCCGTCGGCGTCGTGCTGGGGGCGGAGGGATCCACTGCTGACAGCGTAACGCGCATCCGCGACCGACAAGCCGCGGCTGGCGCTGCGGGTGGTAGGCCAACCAGCCGTATCCACTGTCCGATGGGAGGAGGTTCCCATGACCGTACTCGCTGCCCTCGATTCCGCCGGCCGACGTCGCTCGCCGGCGACGATGCCCGGCTATCACGCCGGGCGATCGCCTCGAAACAAGGGGATGCGCTACCCGCCCGACCCGCCGACGGTGGAGGAGATCATCGCGGTGATGCGCCAGGTCGGGAGCGATCGCCACGGCGCTCGCCTGCGTGCTCTGATCGTCGTCCTGTGGCGCGGCGGGCTTCGCATCCAGGAGGCGCTCGCGCGTGCGGAGCGTGACCTCGACCCGCGCCGCGGGTCGATCCTCGTTCGCCACGGCAAGGGTGGGCGTCGTCGCGAGGTCGGCATGGACGATTGGGGCTTCGAGCAGCTCCGACCCTGGCTCGTCGAGCGGGCCAAGCTCCCGGCCGGCCCGCTCTTCTGCGTGATCGACGGTCCCACGCGCGGGCGGCCCTGGTCAGCTGCCGGAGTCCGGGTCGAGGTTCGCCGGCTCGCTGCCGAAGCGGGCAACAGGCGCCGGTTCGCGCCCCATCAGCTGCGCCATGCTCATGCGCTCGAGCTCGCGCGCGAAGGCGTTCCGCTCAACATCATCCAGCGCCAGCTCGGCCACGCCAACCTCGGCACGACGAGCATCTACCTGCAGGGCATCGATACCGAGGAGATCATCGCCGCCGTCCATGGACGACGGGCGCCGATGACGCCGGCGAGCGTCGGCCTGCGGCTCTGAACAAGGCCTCCGAGCGTGGGAGCGCGGAGCGCTAAGGGCGCTCCCGCCAGCTCGGGGTTCGGATCCCGACGCCCCCTTCGCCGGGCGAGGGCGCATCTGACGCGAGGCTCAGTCGCCGGCAGCACACGCCCGGAGCTCGTC
>DASPWW010000164.1:0-22738 GCA_035637595.1 Solirubrobacterales bacterium
CATGCGGTGCCCGCGGGAGCGCAGGTCGCGCATCAGCTCGACCATGCGCTCGTTGGGATCCAGCGCGTCGAAGTAGATCTCGCGGAAGCCGTGCAGCTCGGGGCGGTGCCCGATCTCCGGCTCGAGCTCGGCTCCGAGCAGGGCGAGGAAGTCGGCCTCGCTCATCCGCCCCTTCTCGAGCTCGAACAGGGGATAGGTGCCGTTGCGCTCCGCGGCTCGCTGCATCGCCCGGCCCATCGCCTCCCACTGGATCCCGGTCTGGTCCTGGAAGGCCATGAACGAGCGCATCAGGGGCGTCGTGAGCACGCCTCCGAAGTCCGAGATGACCGTCGTGATCGCCACGCTCAGCCTCGCGAGATCAGCTCGAGCAGCCCGGCTCCCCGCGCTCCCTCCATCCGGAAGCTCATCGGGATCACGGCACGGTCGGCCGCGGTCGCCGCGTCACCGCTCTCGCGGTCGGCGGCTACGCGCAGCGGCAGCGCGTCGGGGTCGGTGTACAGCTCGAGGCCGATCCTCGCTGGCGCTCCCGCGGCGTCGTACTCGGTCGACAGCAAAGCGTCGACCAGCTCGACGATCTCGCCGTCGGGCTCGACGAGCGCGCCGCGCAGACGGGTCTCGTCGTGGCCTTCGGCTCCCTGAGGGTGGGCGGCGGCGATGATCAGCAGCCTGCCGTCCTCGAACGCGGCCGAGACGACGCGAAGCGACTCCACGGCATCCCAGTCGAAGTCGCCCTCGAGTTGCCACACCGGGTCCGTGCCCGTCCGCGACCCCGGGGGCGCGAGCGCCCGCAACCCGTCTGCGGCCCACTCGATCCGGGCGCCGTCCGATCCGAGCTCGAGCGCGATCGAATCAGCGCTCGTCATGTCGCTCCGGGAGCTGGCGACCCGGCTCGTCCGCCACCTCGTGGCCGCTTCCCTCGACGTCGTAGGGGCGGCCGCCCGGCCCGTGCGGCGCGCCGCCGGGGGGCGGGTACGGGGCCGGTCCGCGCGCGGCGCGGGCGTCGTTGTACCGGCCGAAGGTCCAGAAGACGGCTCGGCCGGCGGCCATGCGCCGCGTCGCTACCGCGCTCAGAATGCGCCGGATCGCCGCGCGGCTGGGGGGGAGGAGGAGCAGCAGGCCGAAGACGTCGGTGATGAACCCGGGCGTCAGCAGCAGCGTCCCGCCGACGATCACCATCGCCCCGTCGAAGGTCTCGCGCGCCGGCACGCGGCGCTCGGACAGCGCGAGGTTGAAGCGCCGCCACGCCGCGCGGCCCTGGGCGCGCAGCAGCATCGCCCCGAGGACCCCGTCGAGGAAGAGCAGGGCGATGGTCGGCCACACGCCGATCGCCCGGCCGACCTCGATGATCACGTACAGCTCGACGAGCGGGACGACGATGAACAGCAGGATCAGAAGCGGCATCGCCACAAGCGTAACCCCCGCCCCGCAGGTCCCGGATGGCCCTACGCGGCGACAGCCGCCGGGGCGCCGCGCGCCTCGGCGCGTCCCGGTGCGCTTCGTCCCCACCGCGCCCTGACCGCGAAGTCGAGCAGGCGCTCGAAGTACTGCTCGAGCGGCGACACCCGAACGCCCGCGGGAACCAACCGGGAGCGCGCCCGGGTGTCGTCGAACCGGACGCGCATCGAGAAGTAGGGGAAGAGGGCCTCGCTCTGCTCGAGGGCGCGCCGCCTTCGACCCTGGGTGCGGCGCACGACGAGCGGATGGATCAGCCGCCTGTAGATCCTCGGCGGGAGCATCCACGGCGGGCGGCGCCCGAAGTAGCGGGCGGCCATCGTCGCGATCCGCCCGGCGCTCGTCGCCTGGGGCCCCGCCACGAGGTGATAGGTCTCGTTCCCGGTCAGGGGGCGGTTCGACAGCTCGAATACCGCGTCGGCGACGTAGTCCACCGGCACGACGTCGACGGGGGTCGAGCGACGGCCCGGGATCGCCGGGTAGGCCCCTCGCGCGAAAGCCTTGAGCGGCGGGTACAGGACGTTGAACGAGTTCGTCCATCCCGTGGTGCGCTCTCCCACCACGATGCTGGGCCTGAACACCTGCACCGGAAGGTGGTCGGCGTACGCGTGGACGAGCCGCTCGGCCTCGAACTTCGAGCGCTCGTAGGAGTTGCGGAACCGCTGTCCCTCATCGAGCTGGTCCTCACCGAACTCCCCGCCGTGGTCTCCCGCCACGTAGGCGGTGGACAGGTACGAGAAGCGCTTCAGCCCGCCGCGACCCAGGGCGCAGTCCTGGGCGAGCTCGAGCATCCGGCGGGTGCCCTCGACGTTGACCTCGCGCGCCGCCTCGAGCGGCAGCGAGAAGGAGACCGAGGCGGCGGAGTGGACGATCTCGGTGACCCGGTCGCCGAGCAGCGCGCGATCGGCGTCGTCGAGGCCCAGGCCGGGACTCTCGATGTCGCCGGCCACAGCCGTGACGCGGTCCGCGTATGCGTCCGGACGGGAGTACAGCGAGGTCCGGACCTCGCGCAGGCGCTCCTCGGCGGCGGCCCCGTCGGGGGCTCGAATCAACGCGTAGACGCCGCGCTCGCTGCGCTCGAGATAGCGGCTGAGCAGCTCCATTCCGACGAACCCCGTCGCGCCCGTGAGCAGGACGGCGCCGTCTGTGTCGGTCGGGGACGGGCCCGTGTGGGTCATGCGTTCCTCCTCGCTCGGTGCCGGCAGGTCGCAGACCAGCGCACCCTGCCGCCTCCCTCGGCCGGGCGCGCCTTCTTTCGGCGTCTGCCCACCTCGCAGTGTCGTAAACACGGCTCGGGCGGTCCAAAGACCCTTGTGACGATCGCAGCGTTCTTTCCGGAGGGGTGGTAGCTAGGATGAGGTCATGGTCACCGAAGACGACGTCACGGAGGCGCTCGAGGAGGTAATCGACCCCGAGCTGGGCCTCGACTTCGTCTCCCTCGGGCTCGTCTACGACGTCGAGATCGAGGGTGGCGACGTCTACATCACCTTCACGCTGACGACGCCCGCCTGCCCGATCGGGCCGCAGGTCACCGAGCAGATGAAGGAGTTCGTCGGCGACCTCGACGGGGTCGAGAGCGTGCATCCGAAGATGATCTTCGACCCGCCCTGGTCCCCGGAGATGATGTCCGAGGACGCGAAGTTCGCGCTCGGGTTCTGAGGCGGCGAATCCGCTGCTCCTGCGCGGTTTCTGACGCTGACGCGCTTCCGGCGTCACCCGGCGATGCACCCGTGGTGTACCCAACTGAGCCCGCGGTGGGCGATTTCAGCAGCGCCGTGAGCCTGTCCGCGGCGTCGTGCGCGTGAATGCGGGAGCGACGCTGTAGGCGTCCGCCATCCGAGCGCAGGGCTACCGTCGCCGCGTGGCAACGCAGGCAGTCTTCTATCGGGCGCCGGATGGGTCTGAGCCGGTCGGCGAGTTCCTCGATAGGGAGTTTCCGGTCGAGCCGCGGAAGAAGAAGCCCAGCGCGCGCGAGGCTCAGGCTGCGGCGAGGAAGCGAGCGACGATCGACCTGCAGATCGATCGGCTGAACGGGCTCGCCGACAAGGACCCGCCCCTTCCCTTCCCGCACACCTCGCAGATCGATGGGCCCCTCCGCGAGCTCCGCTGCCACTACGGCCGCGCCCATTACCGGATCCTCTACCGGCGCTCGGGGAACCTATTCGTGCTGCTTCACATGATCCGCAAGACGACTCGCGCCGTTCCGCAGGCGGATATCGAGATCGCCAAGGAGCGGTGGGATGACTTCAAAGCTCGGATGGACGCGAAGAAGCGTGTTCCGCCGCGAGCTGCGGGCCAGGACGCGCCATAATTCCATCCGATGTGTTTAGCAGTTTTGCTAAGCTTATCTACACGCTTCAGTAGCGGATCGGACGGAAATGGCTAGGAAGATGCAATCCCCAATTGGCGCCTCACACAGCAAGGCCATGGAGAAGCGGGCTCGGAAGAGCGCCGCGTATCGCGCCGCCCTCGAAGAGCAACTCCCCTACGAGCAGTTCGCGCGGCTGGTGATTCGAAAGCGGATGCAGCTCGGCCTTACCCAGCAGGAGCTGGCCGAGAGGATGGGGACCAGCCACTCGGTGATCTCACGGCTCGAGAGCGGCCAGCACCGCTTCAGCTTTGCGACGATGCGCAAGCTCGCCCAGGCCCTTGAGACGCACCTCGTCTACGGCTTCCAGGACGAGGCGCCCGGTCGCGGGTCGAAGCGAGCTCCGAAGCGCGAGCTCGTCGTCGCCCCCTAAGCCGAGCCCACTCCTGGATTGCTCAGCCGGCGTCCTTCGGGCGCCGGCGCTTCCGCTTGCGGCGTGCACCCGACCGCGCACCGAACTCGGAAGTTCGTGCGTCAATGAGAGCACCTGAGGTGCCGTGGTCGTCGCCTGCGGAGGCGTCGTCAGGTGCCTCGGCCGATGATGACGTCCGAGGACGCGAAGTTCGCGCTCGGGTTCTGATCTCGCTTCGCTAAGCGGTATCTGACGGGTGGCCCCAACGGCCACCGAAAGTTACCAAAAATCGTCTTTTTCGGCAACTTTCGTCGGTAGACTCCTTGGGCATGAACAGCACCGAACGCAAGCTGGAGCGCCTGGAGCAGATTGCCCGCCTCCGCCGGGCTCAGCAACGTGCTGCGCGGGATCGGGACATCGCCACGGTCCGTGCCGAGTTGGAGCGCGAGCTCGGCGAAACCGTGTCGCAACGTCTCGCGGCCCGGTTCCTGGGCGTGAGCCACACTGCCCTGCGGCGTTGGATCAAAGCGGGTGACTTGCCGCTCGTGTTCAGCGCGAGCGGCCGTCAGGAGGTCCCGGTCTCGGGTCTACTCGATCTCTACGAGAGGGTGGAGCGTGGACGACTTCACGGCCATCGACGCAGACATCACCTGGAGCCAGTCCTGGTAGAAGGACGCGAACGCGCAGGCAGGGTCAGGGCTGATGAAGTCGCGCCTGAAAGCTCGGGTGAGAACGGACACAGCGCGGCCGATCGGAGGGCTCTCGCCTATCACCGGGCCGTCGCGAAGCGCCTCAATCGCAAGATGATCGACGAGGCCCTGCACCGTGTCTGGAAGTGGCGCGCCGAAGGCAAGCTGAATCCGCGCTATGCGGACGAGTGGGAGAGCATCCTGCGGCGTCCGGTTGCTGATGTGCGTCAGGCGATTGCGAGCGATAGCGCTCGGGCCCGAGATCTCCGACAGAGCTCGCCATTCGCAGGCATGTTGAGCGAGCCCGAGCGACGCCGCATACTCGAGCTCACCCGCTGATGCGACGCGCGGACCTGGAGCACGTGATTGCCGCGGCGGCGAACGTGCTCGGAGAGGACGCTTTCGTTGTTATCGGCAGTCAGGCGATCCTTGGCCCCTGCCCGCGAGCTGTTCCCCATTTAGGCCGACGAGGCGAGGATGGCTATCTGCAACCCCATTGCGAGCGCGCGCTCGGCCGTGGCTACTTCCCGACCTTGACTTGCGAGCCCGAGATCTTGTAGCCCCCTCCCGTGGCCTTCCCGGAGTAGCTGAGCTCCGCGCTGCTGTCGGTCGCGGAGTCCACGGTCATGGTCATCGTGCCGGAGGCATCCTTCGAGGAGAACTCGCAGTCGAAGCTGTCTCCCTTCTCGAGCGGAACGGAGTCCGGGCAGTCGAGGGTCAGGGGCGGTCCCAACGCGGCGTTCTCGATCGCCGACTCCACCGCCGTGCCGCTCCCCGCCGCGCCCGTCGCGCCGGTCGCGGCCGCGCCCTCCTCGCCGGTCACGCTCGTCGTCTCGTCGTCGCCCCCGCATGCGGCGAGGCCCAAGCCGGCGAGACACAGGGCCAGCAGGGCAAGCAAGCGAACGTTCATACAGATCCTCCCTCGGGGTCTTGGGGGCCGCAGCCTAGCTGCTCCGGTTCGCGCTCGGGTTCTGAGCGCAAGATCACAGATTCTTCATTTAGCCTTCATCGAATCCTGGTAGAAGAAGGTTTCGATGCCTGCCACGCTTGAAAAGCCGGCGCCGGGCACAGCGGCCCGGAGCCCCATACAACGCAGACCGGCCGCAGCCGACCGTGCCGGGGAGCCGACCGCGGCCGCACGCCCCGCGGCCGCGCGGCCCGTGTTCGTCTCGCACGGGCGCGCCCGCCACCGGCTCGTGCAAGCCGGGGCAGTGGTCGCGGCGTGCCTGGTGGTCGGCTGGCTGGCCGCGCTTGCTGCGGGCGTCGTCGGGTTCGACGGCCTGCCCCAGCTTCCGGCCGTGGGAGACCTGCATCGCGCACCGGCCGGGCACGACCACGGGCAGCTGGCCGGTGTCCCGCACGACGCGGGGGCATCTGTGGCCGCCAATGCGAACGCAGGGCCGGGCGACTCCGGCGCAAGCAAGTCCGATAACTCGAGCCCCAACTCGAATGGCGACAGCGCCGCGGGTGGGACGCCGGCAGGCTCGGCGGGCGACGGATCGTCCGGTACCGACGGCTCGAGCGGCTCGGATTCCGGGACGACGTCCCCGCCCGCCGACGCCACGGCCCCAGGCGAGACCGACGCTGGGTCCGCGACCTCCCCGCCGGGCGAGAGCGGCGACCACGCCCCGGTACCGACCGGCCCCCCTGCCTATCCGCCGGGCTACGCCCACGGGCTCGCGAAGTAGCGCCGAGCAGCCACCCGAGGCGGGGTAGGGTAGGAACGAGCCCAAGGGTTCGTCGGAAGGCTCGATGAGGACCCCGATGCGCCGCAGACTGCAGGCGAGAGCCCGGATGGCGCGGCGGATCGAGCGCCCGCCCGCTCACTGGTCGCTGCTCGCGATCTGCCTCGGGGGTCTCGCGCTTCTGCTCGTCGCCCAGGGCCTTTCGACCCAGAACACCGGAACGAGCGCAACCCCGGCCGACACGGGGGCGGCGATCTCCGCGCTGCACGGGCGCGCCGCGATCTGGGGAGCGGCGGACGGCGAGCTGGTGCCGCGCGAGGGAGCCGTTCGGCACCGCGTCGCGCTGACGTTCGACGACGGCCCCGACCCCCGCTGGACGCCACGGATCGCCGCGACCCTCCAGGACCTCGGCGTTCCGGCCACCTTCTTCGTGGTCGGAAACCGGGTGGTCCGCCATCCCGGCATCGTCGGTGACCTGGCCGACGAGGGATTCGGCCTCGGCAACCACACCTTCACCCACGCCGATCTCTCCACGCTGCCCGACTGGCAGCGCGATCTGCAGATCTCACTCACCGAGAGCGCGATCGCGGGCGCGGCGGACATCCGCCCCAGGCTGGTGCGCCCGCCGTACTCCAGCCGGGCGGACGCGGTGACCCCCGATCAGGCCCAGACGATGGAGACGCTCGCCGACGAGGGCTACCTGATGACGCTCTCCAACTTCGACTCCGGAGACTGGCAGCGCCCGGGGGCCGGGAAGATCGTCCGCAACGCCACCCCTCCCGGCGACCGGGGAGGGGTCATCCTGTTCCACGACGGGGGCGGCGATCGCTCGCAGACCGTTCGAGCCCTCAAGCGGCTCGTGCCCCTGCTGGAGCGGCGCGGCTTCCGGTTCGTCCCGCTCTCCAAGCTCGCTGGCCTCCCAGAGGACGAGCTGGCCCCCGGCGCCGACCCGTCCCAGCACCTGCGGGGCGAGCTGCTGATCGGCTCGCTGACCGTCGCGCGCTGGGTCGTCGCCGTGCTGATCGCGCTGCTGATCCCGCTCGCCGCCCTCGCCGTGCTGCGGGCGATCGTCGTCGCCGTCGTGGCACGCCGCCACGCTCGCGGTTGGCGCCGGCCCGCGGGTGGAGGCTCCGGGCTGCCCGACGTCTCGATCGTCGTTCCCGCCTACAACGAGTCGGCCGGGATCGAGCGCGCCGTGAAGTCGCTGGTGGAGGTCGACTACCCGGCGCACGAGGTCGTCGTTGTGGACGACGGATCCAGCGACGGCACCGGTGAGATCGTCGAGCGCCTCGAGCTGCCGGGCGTCCCGGTCCTGCGCCAGCCCAACTCCGGAAAGGCGGTGGCGCTGAGCACCGGGTTCGCTGCCTCCTCGGGCGAGATCGTGGTCACCGTCGACGCCGACACCGTGTTCGAGAGGGAGACGCTGCGGCGCCTGGTCGAGCCCTTCGCCGATCCGCACGTCGGCGCGGCGGCGGGCAACACGAAGGTCGGCAACCGGGCCGGCATCCTGGGCCGCTGGCAGCACATCGACTACGTGACCGGCTTCAACCTCGACCGCCGCCTCTACGACGTGCTCCAGTGCATGCCGACGGTCCCCGGGGCGGTTGGGGCCTTCCGGCGCAGCGCGGTAAAGCAGGCCGGCGGCTTTACGACCCATACCCTCGCCGAGGACACCGATCTGACGATCGCCGTCGGCCGCGCCGGCTGGAAGGTGATCTACGTCGAACAGGCCCGCGCCTGGACCGAGACCCCTCCGACGCTGGCGGCGCTGTGGCGCCAGCGGTACCGGTGGTCCTACGGGACGATGCAGGCCGTCTGGAAGCACCGCCGCGCGATCTGGCGCAAGGAGCCCGGCAAGGTGGGGCGACGCGGCCTGCCTTACCTGGTGGCGTTCCAGATCGCCCTTCCCATGCTCGCACCGCTGATCGATCTGTTCGCCCTCTACGGCCTGCTCTTCCTCAACCCGCTCGGCGTCGGGGCGTTCTGGCTCGGCTTCAGCGCCCTGATGCTCGCGATCGGTGCCCTCGCCTTCCGGCTCGACGGCGAGTCGCTGCGCCCCTTGTGGTCGATGCCCTTCCAGCAGTTCGCCTACCGGCAGCTCACCTACCTGGTCGTCATCCAGTCGATCATCAGCGCGGTGCGCGGAGTGAGGCTGCGCTGGCAGCACGTCGAGCGGACCGGCGAGGTCGAGATCCAGACGTAGCCCGAAGGCTAGGGCCGCAACGCGCGGATCCTGCGCAGCTCGGCGATCTCGGCCGTCGGGGCGTCGATCGCGGGGCGGGGATCGTCGAGAGCGCGGACGCCGAGCGGCGTCTCCTCAACGCCGCGCGGACCGCGCTCGACCCGCCAGGCGCCTCCGACACCCTCGCCGCTCACCACGTCGGCCAGCTCGCGGCCGCGGAACAGCAGCCCGGCTCCGTCGTCGACGCCGAATCCCGGCGCGTCGCCGTTCGCGCTCGCGTCGAGCAGGGCGTGGCGCCGCGCGTGATCGCGGTGGTAGTGGACGCACAGGACGCCTGGGAGCAATCCGAGGCCCGCCACCGCCCGTGCGCGCCCGGCCGAGCGCGTGATTCCGCGCTCGAACCAGCACAGCGCACCGGCGCTCTGGCCGCACAGCACGACACCGCGCTCCCAAGCCTCGCGGAGCACCTCGTCGATGCCGTGTGCCCGCCACACCGCGAGCAGGTTGAGCATGCTGCCGCCGCCGACGTAGACGATGTCCTGGCTCAGCAGATGCTCCCGGGCGGTGACCGGCTCCGTCTCGAGGCGGAACAGCGAGATGTGTGAGGAGTGGCAGGTCCGGTCGGCGAGCGATCGGCGGAAGGCGAAGATCTGCTCCCGCGGATCGCCGCTCGCCGTCGGAAGGAGGCAGATCCGCGGCTCGTCGGTGTCCGCGAGGGCGAGGATGTAGTCGCTCAGCGCCTCGTTTCCGCGGCGGCGAGAGAAGTCGTGGCCGCCCAGCGCGAAGACGAGTCGGTCACGCTGCGACGCGGATCGGTCGCGCCGCGGCGGGCGTGGCGAAGGCATCCCTAGGCCGTGCGGGCGACCGCGGCGGGGGGAACGATCGGGCGCACCTTCGGATCGCCGAGGTAGCGCGTCGCGAGCTGCGTCGTGACGACGCGGCCCCCGACGGCCTCGACCCGGTAGGCGCGCGCGTCGCCGCGCGACGCGACCACCTGAGCTACGTCGGCTCCGACGAAGTGGACCGCGGCCCCGTCGTCGGCCGCGTAGCCGGGACGCATGCCGTCGAGCAGCCATTGGTGGTAGGCCTCGCGCCGCTCGGGCTCGCTCGAGTAGTGCACAGTGTTGCTCCACGGCAGAAGTCCGAGCCCCTCGACTCGCTCGGGGGCGCCGTGGAACGTGCTGACCCCCTCCTCGAACCAGCACAACGATCCCGCCGACAGCCCGCACATGACGATCCCGCGCTCCCACGCCTTGCGCAGGATGCGATCGATCCCGTGTGCCCGCCAGACGCCGATCAGGCTCGTGATGCTGCCGCCGCCGACGTAGATCACGTCCTGATCGAGCAGGTGGCTACGGGGATCTCGCGGCGCCCGCAGGCGGCGAAAGAGCGATACGTGCGAGGGAATGCAGCGCTCCGCGTCGAAGGCGCGATAGAAGCGCACGAGGTAGTGGTCGGCGTCCCCGCTCGCCTGGGGAAGGAAGCAGATCCGGGGGCGCTCCTTGCCGGTGAGGTCGAGGACGAACTCGTCGAGCAGGGGGTTTCCAGCCTCCATCGAGAACCCTCCGCCTCCGAAGCTCACGATCTGTCGCATCGCGCCCACCGCGCTCGCCTCCGACTCGCCGACTGGAGTGGGAAGAGTGTGGCGCCGGCTGGTGGCGCTGTCCCTGTCCCGAGGGCCAAACTTGACCTGCCGCGATTCGACCGGCGGTCGAACTCAGGCGCGGGAACGGCGCCGGGGCGACCCGCTCAGGCGGCCTCGGCGCGCACCGCGCGCACCGGCGCCGGGGTGAGCGCCGCGGCGCTGACGACGAGCGCGAAGGCGAGCACGCGCACCGCAACGCCGAGCGAGTCGTCGGGCATCGGATCGCCGAAGACGATCGGCCCGGCCGCGATCGTCAACGCGTTCGCGGTCGCGCTCGTCACGGCGATCACCGGCACGGCCTTGCCAATCTGAAGGCTGCGCGCCGAGACCAGCAGGCCGACCAGCGAGAGCAGGGCGATCAGCACCGCCAGCGGGTGCAGCAGGATCGCGGCGGCGCCGTCGTCGAGCCGCCCGCTGAGCGCCTTGATCGAGACGTCCGAGGCAGCCCATAGCAACCCCGCCGAGGCGCCGAACAGCACGCCGCCCTGGTGCACTGCGCGGTTCGCCGTCACCGCGACCGCGATGCCCAGTGCGGCGCAGGCCGCGAGATAGGCGAGCAGGGTCGCCGGCTCGTAGCCGGAGTGGGCGTCGCGCCCGGCGCCGTCGAGCGTCGCGGCCAGGAAGGCCAGACCCGCCGCCGCCAGCGCGACGCCGAGCCACTCTCGGCGCGTGACCGAGTGGGCGAAGAGGCGGTCGGCGACCACGGTCAGCATGACGAGCCCGCCGGCGATGACCGACTGCACGAGCGAGATCGGAGCGAGGGCCAGCGCCCCGACGTGCAGCCCCCAGGAGCCCATCGCGATGGCGATTCCCAGCGCGTACCAGCGCGACCGAAAGAGGACGAGCGAGCTCCACACCGGCCGGCGCCAGTTCACCGCCGGCGACTCCACCGCCCCGCGGTGCTTGTAGAGGAAGCCGACGACCGAAGCGAACGAGGTCCCGAGGGCCAGCAGCAGCCCGATCTGGACCGAGATGCTCATGTGTGCCTAGGCGGCGTGCGGTGAGCTGTCGTCGGGCGGAGGAGGCGAATCGGATCCCGGCCGGCCCTCCAGCTCGCGTGCCATCTCGCGGTCGAGCTGGATGGAGCGGATCGCATGCTCGTCGGGGAGCTTCGCGAGCACCTCGCGGATCGCCCGGATCACGTCCGACTGGTCGTGCCCGAAGTCGTCGAGCAGTGAGTGGAGCGCGGTGTAGGTGATCTTGAGCTGCGCCGGGGTCAGCTCGAGGTGGTAGTGAAACGGGGTGGGAGGGGGCGCGTCGGCGCCGCTGTCGTTCATCCGACAATGGTACGCACGCGGCGGGACCCGAGCGCATCTCACGCCTCGTGCGGTTGTTGAATGGGCGGGATGTCGCGGCGAAACGGGTCGAATGCATGGGGCGCCTCCCTCGCCTTCGCGGCGGCTGTCCTGCTCGCGGCCTCGCCCGCCCCGGCCTCGCCTAGCGCTCCAGCGCCGCCCCCGGAGAAGCCCCGGCTCACCGGCCGGGCCGTCGTGCAGGTCGAGCCCGCGCGGCGTCCGCAGCGCGTCCGCGAGCGGCTGTCGGCCACGCTCGGCGCGGCCGGCCTGCGCTCCGAGGCCGTCATCCCCGAGCTCGGCGCCGCCGCGGTCGACATCCCCCGCGGTTGGAGCGTCGCGGCCCTGCGTCGCGAGCTTGCCGGCGAGCCCGGCGTGGTCCGGGTAACGCCGGAATACCGACGCAGTCCGCGGCTTGCCCCGCTGATCCCCAACGACCCCGCCTGGGTGACCCTCGACCCGGCGGCGCCGGCCGGCGACTTCTTTCAATGGAACCTCGCGCGGGAGAGCTTCCCGGGCGCCTGGGCGCGCTCCCAGGGGACCGGCGTCGAGATCGCCATGATCGACACCGGGATCGACGCCACCCACCCCGAGCTCGCGTCGAAGGTCGTCGCGGCGATCGATGCCGACGAGAGCGCGGGCTCGGGCCCCGCGACCGTCGACGAGAACGGGCACGGCACCCACGTGGCGGGGCTGGCGTGCGCCGAGTCCAACAATGGCTACGCAGGCGCCTCGGCTGGATTCGGCTGCGGCCTGATCGTGGAGAAGACCGATTTCAGCGACGTCTCGATCGCCAACTCGATCGTCGACGCGACCGAGCGCGGCGCCGAGGTGATCAGCATGAGCTTCGGCGGGCCGACCAGCTCTCCCGTGATCCGCGACGCGATCGACTACGCCTGGGCGCGCGACGTCGTCATGGTGGCCGCGGCGAGCAACCAGCCGGTGACCAACCAGGGCATCCCGGCCGAGTACCTGCAGCCGACCGGGAGCGCGCCCAACATCCACGCCGGAAAGGGGCTCGTCGTGACCGCGGCGGAGTACGACGACACGCCGGCCTCGTTCAATCCCGGCTTCGGCCCCGGGGTCTCGATCGCGGCCTACGGAGCGGCGAGCGCCTCGAACCCCGGCATCTTCTCGACGTTTCCGCCCGGCCCGACGAAGCTCGAGCAGGGAGTCCCGGGCCAATCCGGGCCCTGCTCGTGCCGCGCCTGGTTCTGGGACGACGACCGCTTCGCCTACCTGCGCGGCACAAGCATGGCGACACCCCAGGTGGCCGGCGCGGCCGCGCTGATCCGCAGCGCCAAGCCCGCGATGAGCGCCGCGAAGGTGATCGAGATCCTCAAGCGCAGCGCGCGGCCCGGGGTGTTCACCGATCCGTTCGGCTGGGGGATCCTCGACGCGAAGGCCGCTCTCAAAGCGGCGCTGGGGCAGAAGAAGAAGAAGGGGAAGGGGAAGGGGCGCTAGCTCGCCGCCGTGGGCTCGGCCTCGGCCTCCGCCTGGGCCTCGACGCGCTCGGCCGCCTCGCTGAGCTCGGCGATCGATGCCTTTATCCCGTCGACGATCAGCTCGACGTCGTCCATCGCGTCGTAGTCGGCGAGCAGCCCGAAGTCGATGCCGCCGTTGTAGCTCATGATCGCGATCGCGAGGGCGTGGTTCTCGGGCAGGAACGCGACCGGGAAGACGTCCTCGAGCTCGCGGCCGAGCACGTAGAGCGGCATCTGCGGCCCGGGGACGTTGGTGACGATGAGGTTGAAGAGCCGGGTCGAGAAGTTCAGCCGCGAGGCCTGGGCCAGCAGGGTGGGAGGGGCGAAGTCGTTGAAGCGCGAGATCACCTCGGCGCCGAGCGCCTGGTTGGACGACTTGACCCCCCGCATCGACTCGCTCACGATCTCGAGCCGGCGGACGGGGTCTGAGATGTAGACCGGCAGCGGGCCGCGAACGGCGGCGATCCGGTTGCCGAGCTGGCCATGCTCGTCCTCGGCGCGGATCGAAACCGGCACCAGGGCGCGCAGCTCGAGGCCCTCGGTCTTGATTCCGCGGGCGCGCAGCCAGCGCCGCAGCGCCCCGCTCACCACGGCGAGCACGACGTCGTTGACCGTCCCGCCGAGCGCGTTCTTGATCCGCTTGAACTCGCGCAGCTCCGTCCGCACCCAGTCGAAGCGTCGGTGCGAGCCGATCTCGACGTTGACCGGAACCTGGGGAGCGGGGTTGGCGAGGTTCCATGCCACCTCGCCGAGCGCCTCCGCCGCCTCGGTCGCCTGCTGGACGGCGGGCCGCGGGTGCTCGACGGCGGTCACCACCCGGCGTGCGAGCCGCAGCGGGGCCGTCGCGATGCCCTCGACACCGCGGGCCGCGAGGTCGGCGGCCGACGGCTCGGGCTGGGGGATCCACTCGTGATCGGGCTCGGCGGGCTCCGGGACCGGCGTGACGTCGAACAGCACCGTCGCGATGTCGACGCCCGCGACGCCGTCGACGACGGCGTGATGGGTCTTCGACAGCAGCGCGAAGCGCTTCTTCTTGAGCCCCTGGACGAGCCACAGCTCCCACAGCGGCTTGGTGCGATCGAGCTGCTGCGAGAAGACGCGCGCCGCCATCTTGCGAAGCTGCTCCTCGGTGCCCGGGGCCGGCAGCGCCGAGTGGCGAACGTGGTATTCGAGGTTGAAGCTCGGGTCGTCGATCCAGAACGGCCTGCCCAGTTCCATGGGCGGGAACGCCAGCTTCTGGCGAAAGCGCGGCACGAGGTGCAGGCGCGAGCGCACGTGCTCGAGCACGTCGTCGTAGCTCGGGGGCGGGCCCTCGCAGACGACGATCGCGCCGACGTGCATGTGGCTGTGCGACGTCTCCTGGGTCAGAAACGAGGCGTCGACCGAGCTCAGGCGGTCCATGTGCTGCTGAGCCACGCCCTAAGCCTATCCCGGGCGCGATACGACCGGGGGCGGGCGCGTGGCGAAAGGCAACCGGCTCCGGGATAATGCCATTGCCTTCACGGCGTCAGGGGGGGCCGCGGGACGCGGCCGGCTAGGAGGCGTCATGGCCCGGGCGAAGAGGATCACGGTCCTACTTGCAGACGACCACCCGATCTACCGGGAGGGCCTGGCGCGGGCGATCAGGGAGCGGCCCGAGCTCAAGCTCGTCGGCGAGGCCGCCGATGGACGTGAGGCACTGGCGCGAATCAAGGAGGACTCGCCCGATGTCGCGGTCTTGGACGTCCGCATGCCCCAACTCGACGGTCCGAAGGTGATGCACGCCCTGAAGCGGGAGGGGATCGAGACGGCCGTGATGTTCCTGTCGGCCGAAGCCGAGGGCTCGACCGCCTACGACGTCGTCGCCGACGGGGCCCGTGCCTACCTCTCCAAGGATTCCGATCGCCAGGAGATCTGCGAGGCGATCAGCCGGATCGCGCGCGGTGAGACGGTGCTTGCCCCGGAGGTGCAGGGCGGGCTCGCCGCGGAGATCGCCCAGCGTGAGGCCGCCACCGGCGGAACTCGCCTCACGGCACGCGAGCAGGAGATCCTCGAGCTGATCGCCGAAGGCCACTCCACCCCCGAGATCGGGCGACTGATCCATCTAAGCCCGACGACGATCAAGGGCCACCTCCAGACGCTCTACGAGAAGCTCGGCGCCTCCGACCGGGCCACCGCGGTCGCCGAGGCGATGCGGCGCGGGCTGCTGGAGTAACGCCATGGGGATCGCGGCCAAGCAGGGTGGCAGCGGCGGCGAGCGCCGGACCCACGTCGGTCGCAGGCGCGAGGACCTCGACCGTGAGATGCTGCGGCTGCTCGTCGAGTCGGCCCAGGATTACGCGATCTTCGTCATCGACCTCGAGGGGCGGGTCTTGACCTGGAACGAGGGCGCCGAGCGCATCTTCGGCTATCGCGCCGACGAGATCATGGGCCGCAGGATCGACCTGTTCTTCATCGAGGCGGACCGGGTCGCAGGGAGGCGGCGACGGCTGCTCGACCTCGCCCTCCAGCAGGGCAGGGTGGACGTCGAGGGCGTCCGCGTCCGCAGGGACGGCACCGCGTTCCAGGCCAGCGTCGTGACCACTGCGCTCCGCGACGAGTCGGGCAGCCCGCGGGGGTTCTCGAAGGTCATCCGAGACGTGACCGAGCGCCGTCAGGCCGAAGAGGCGCTCGAGCGCAGGGCAAGGGAGGTCCAGGAGCTCGCCGATCAGCGCGCGCGCCTGGTCCTCGAGCTGATGAGCGCGGAGGAGCGCGAGCGGCGACGGATCTCCCAGGCGCTTCACGACGATGCCCTGCAGAACCTGCTCGCCGCGAAGCAGGACCTGATCGACGCAAGACGTAACGGCGAGCGTGATGTCGAAGCGATCGGACGGGCGGAGGAATCGATCGGGCGCACGATCGAGCAGCTCCGCGACACCGCGCTCGAGCTGCACCCGTTGCTGCTCGAGAACGAGGGGCTCGCGGTCGCGCTCGACGCGGTTGCCAAGGGAGCGGCCGCCCTGGGGGGGTTCCGCTGCAGCGTCAGGGTCGAGACCGACGCGTCGGGGGTCAACGATCAGGTCGTGCTCGCGATCGTTCGCGAGCTGCTCGTCAACGCGGCCAAGCACTCCGACGCCGACCGCGTCTCGGTCGTCGTGGAGCGCGACGACGGTCAGCTCGTCCTCGACGTCGTCGACGACGGCAAGGGCATGCCCGCGACCCGGTACGAGGCGGCGCTGAGCGAGGGCCACCTGGGCCTCGCCTCGATCGCCCAGCGCCTCGACGCGCTGGGCGGTGCGCTCGAGGTCTCGAGCGCGCCGGGAGGGGGGACCGCGGTCAGCGCCGCCCTGCCGGTCGCCTCCGAGCACCGCACGGGCTGAGCGCCTCAACGGGCGGCCCGCCCGCTCACTCCGATGGGAGGGGGTAACCCGGTCCTCTAAACCCTACGATCGGAGGTGGCGCGCGGCGCCGGCATGGGTGATCCTCGGGGCGTGGTGCCGGACGGCGTGATCAGCAAGGCCGGAGGCGGTCCATCCCGCGTGCGGGCCTCGATCGAGCCCGGCCGCATCGCGTCCAAGCAGGTGCTCGCGGCGCTCGACCGCCTCGAGGCCGAGCTCGATCCGGTGGTTCGCGAGCATGCGGTCGCGATCATCAGCGCGTTGCTGAGAGGCCGGCCCCTCGCCGCCACGGATTGCGTCGCGGTCGAGACCTGGGTCGACGAAGGCGCGCTGCACGTCGAGGTCGGCGACGGCTGTCTCGACCTTCGCCCCGAGACGCTGGCGCGTGGCTTTCGCGGCGTCCCGCTGCCGGCCTTCGAGCTGATCGAGCGGTTGACCGATCGCTGGGGCATCGCCTACGACGGCGAGCTTCGACTCTGGTTCGAGATCGCGCCCTGACGATCGGGTCACCCGCGACCCTCCGATCGGACCGGTCAAGACAGTCCTCCCAACCGTCCGATCGGCGGGGTGACAGCGGGCTCGCGATAGCGGACCATTCTCGTTCGATCTTCGATCAGGTCGATCTGGCCCAAGACTCGCGTGGGGTGCGCTCTGGGGCCGCGGCCGCCACGGCCCCGCTGCTTGGCCGTGGCGGCCGCCCCCCATTTCGTTTGCGCTTTTGACGGCTACGCTTGAGCCGTGGAGCGCATGGCCTGGACCGACGAGCGACTCGATGACCTCGCCGAGCGTATGGACGCCGGCTTCGCGCGCTTGGATGCGGATATCCGGGACCTGCGTGTCGAGGTCCGGGGGATGGGGTCCGAGCTACGCGCTGAGGTCGGTGCGCTTCGGGTCACGATGATCCGGGTCGGCGGGGCGGTAGGCGGCGCCATCGTGGCCGGTCTCCTCGGCGTGATCGCGGCGATTCTCGCCGGCGGCTGAGAGCCGCTGGATCAGGCAGTGACGGCGGCCGGTTGGGGGCGCTCGACCCACGTGCCGCGCCGTCTGCACCACCACGCGATCAGCCGCAGGGCGCGCCGCCCTCGCTTGATCTCGCGCATCGTCTCGTTGACGCCGACCAGCATGCGCGAGCTCGGCTTGCGAACCCGCCCCAGCAGGTCGGCGAGCGGCTCGGTCATGTGGCCCTGGAGGCGGGCCATCTCGGTGAGGATCTCAGCACCCGCGGTGATCAGCGGCCCGGCGCCGCCGCGCGGCTGGAAGACGCCGAACGCGTAGAGGTTGGCGAGCCCCGGCGGCATCATCCCGGCGACGCGGACGGGCCTGCCGTCCTCCCACGGGAACAGGCCGGGGTCGAGGAACGGGAAGCTGACGTCGAACCCCGTCGCCCATACGATCGTGTCGAACTCCTGGCTCGTCCCGTCGACGAAGTGCACGGTACGGCCGTCGAGCCGTTCGATGTCGGGCCTCGCGTCGACGATCCCGTGGCGGAGCTGGTAGAGCAGCTGCGAGTTGACGATCGGGTGCTTGTCGAACAGGCGGTAGTCGGGCTTGGGCAGGCCGTAGCGGCTGTTCGGACCCATCGCGACCCACAGCAGCGCCCGCAGCACGATCCGCTGGGCCCAGACCGGAAACCCGGGGCGGTCCCACTCCGAGAGCGGAATCCCGAGCAGCGTCTTGGGCAGGAACCAGTTGCCGCGCCGCATCGAGATCGTCGCGTGGCCGAGCTCCTTGGCGGCCTCGACGGCGATGTCGCAGCCGCTGTTTCCGACCCCGACGACGAGCACGCGCTCGCCCTCGAGGTCGGCGGGGCGGCGGTAGTCCTTCGAGTGGATCGTCTTGCCGGCGAACTCGCCCGGGTAGGAGGGATGGCGCTTGTCCCAGTGGTGGCCGTTGGCGACGACCACGCCGGCGTAGTGGCGCACCTCGCCGCTCGCGAGCTCGACGCGCCAGCCGTCGAGCCCCCGCGGGTCGAGCGGGCTCACCCCGACGACCTCGGTCTCGAACTCGATCGCGTCGCGGAGCCCGAAATGGTCGACGTAGCCCTTCAGGTAGTCGAGCATCTGGGTGCGGCTCGGGAAGTCCGGATACGAGTCGGGCATCGGGAAGTCCGCGTAGCCGGTCGAGTCGCGGCTCGAGATGATGTGGGTCGAGTCGTAGACGCCGTCGAGCCAGTTGCCGCCGACCTCCGAGTTGCGCTCGACCTGGTCATAGGGGATTCCGGCGTCCTTGAACGCCTTCGCGACGCCGTTGCCGGAGTACCCGGCCCCGACTATCAGGTGGCGACGCTCAGGCTGCACCGTCGCCTCCTACCGGCAGCACCAGGCTCATGCCCGGCCTCCCGCGGGCGTCGCGATCGGGGGCCGGGGAGCGGCCGTGCGCCGGCCGCTCGGGGGCGGCGCGGCGCCCGCGAGTCGCGACAGCGACCAGCCGAGAAGGACGATCAGCACGAGAGCGACCGATCCGACGATTGAGTAGGCGATCGGGGGCAGGGTCGCGGGGACGTCGTTCTTTTGCTCGCGCTGCAGGATCTGATGCTCCGGGACGAATTGCCGCTCGAAGCGTGGCTTGGCCGGCACCTTGGGCGCCGGGATCGCCGGGTCCTCCGGCAGGTAGATCGGAACGCCGAGCACCGAGGGTCCGTCCTGGAGCCGGATGAGCGCCTTCCAGTCGCCGCTCACCGGAAGCGGCTCGGTCGTCCGCCACGTTCCCGCCCCGGTTCGCTCGAGCGGCGCCTCGACCAGGCCGCCCCCCTGCCACGCGATGCCGCGGACCCAATCCGCGTCCTCGGCGGCGCTCGCCGGGTCGATCCGCACCGTCGCGTTCACCCTTCGCGCGGGGGCGGGGGAGGCCTCGTCCAGGTTCACCTGGGCGCGCACGCCCTCGACATGGTCTGTCCGCAGCCCGTAGCCGATGACCCCGGCGATCGCGATCACGGCGGCCGCGGCGACGGCGAGGCGCGGGATGCGCACGGCGCCGGGCTCCCGGGGCGCGGCGAGGCAGGCGCCGACGAAGCCACCGAGCATTCCGGCGGCGATGGCGGTGAGGGGCACGACCACCAGCGACTCCCCGACCAGGGCCTGGGGCCACGAGATCGGCAGGAAGAGGTGCGACCACGCGTACTCCGAGGCAAAGCCGACCGTGCCGATCAGGGCGCCGCACACGGCTCCGTACGCGATCGGGCCGCGGCGCGGAGCGAGCCCCAGCGCGACGCCCTCCACGATGAGCGCCTCGACCGCGTAGAGCGGGAAGTGCGGCGTCGGCTCGCCGAGCACCGGGCCGACGAGCAGGGCCAGCCCGCCGCGCACGACGACGAAGTAGAGCAGCGCGATCAGCGCGGCGCCGCGGCCCGCGTAGGTGCGCGCGGCGACCAGCGCGACCCCGGCCGCGAAGACGATCAGCACCGGCTCGAAGAGCAGGCGGAACTGGGGGACGCCGAAGTCGAACTCCGCCTGGAACGTGGACAGGCCGACAAGCAGGCCGCCGCACACGCCCGCGAAGCGGGTCCTGTACATGAACGCCATCACCCGGTCGCCGAGGCCGCCCTCGGTGCGATGTTCGACTGGAGGGCCGCCCTCGACCATCAGGATCGCCATCCCGAGCAGCGACAGGCCCGCGCCCCCGATCAGCATCAGGTGCGTTGGGCCCCACAGCGTCACGTCCTGTCCGAACAGTCGATGCCAGATGTCGTCGAGCGGGAAGCCGAACAGGGCGAAGGAGCCACAGGCAAGCAGCACGAGTCCGCCGATCGGCGCATACCAGTCGCCCGCGATCCTGATCGCGGCGCGACTGGGCCGCTCGTCGGGGAGCACGACGGCCAGGAAGCCCGCCGCGAAGATCCCGAACAGGCCGGCGAGGATGAAGTAGTGCGCCGGATTGGCGAGCGGCCCCGGGTCGCGTCCCTCGCCGATGTGCAGCGAGATGTCCCAGTACATCCCGAAGACGGCGACCAGCAGCGACAGGGTCGCGACGCTGGTCGGCAGGACCGCCCACGGGGGGCCGCCGGCGAGCTCGCCGACGCGCTCTGCGCCGCGGCGCAGGAAGCCGACGCGCCCCGTGCGATGCGCCCACCCGAGCGCGACGAGCGCGAAGGTGATCAGCATCGCCCCCGCGGTCGCGATCACGACCTCCTCGATGGCTGCGCCGCCTGCGGGGGGCGCTGTCTCGGCTACGTACATCCCGATCTCCCGTTTGGTTGCCTTGGGCCGCCTCTAGCGGCCGCGCTTGCGTCTGCAATTACCCCGTCATCAACGAATGTAACACCGTTTGATGACACATAGGCGGGCGTAAGCTGGTTGTGTGAACGATGTCACTGAGATGACCGTCGACGAGCTGGCCCGCCGCGCCGGAATGACGGTCCGCAACGTGCGCGCCCACCAGTCGCGCGGCCTGCTGCAGCCGCCCGAGGTGCGAGGGAGGACCGGCTACTACGGGCCCGACCACCTGGCGCGGCTCGAGTTCATCAAGGAGCTCCAGGCCGAGGGCTTCAACCTCGAGGCGATCAGGCGCATGATCGAGAACGCGCCCGAGGCGCTGTCGCGCGAGGCCCTGGACTTCACGCGGGCGGTGACCGGGGCCTTCAGCGAGGAGCGTCCCGAGATCATCGACGCCGACCAGCTCGCCGAGCCGTGGGGCGACCAGGTGACGCCCGAGCTGGCCCGCAAGGTGGTCAGGCTGGGGCTGCTTCGCGACCTCGGCGACGGGCGGTTCGAGGTCCGAAGCCCGCGCCTTCAGAGGGCCTCCGAGGAGCTCGCCAGGCTCGGCGTCCCGCTCGAGACCGCGATCGACGTGATGCGGACCCTGAAGCGGCACTCCGAGGCGGTTGCCAGGGCGTACACCGAGCTGTTCGTCGAGAACGTGTGGCGCCCCTTCGAGGAAAGCGGCGCCGGCGCCGGCGACTGGCAGAGCGTCCGCGATGCGCTCGAGCGGCTGCGTCCGCTCGCGGCGCAGTCGCTGCTCTCGGTGTTCGGGGTGGTGATGACCGACACCGTGGAGGAGACGGTCGAGCGCGAGCTGGGGCGGCTCGCCAAGGGCGACGGCCGGCGCCGGCGAGCCTCCGGCAAGCGCTCCAGGCGCTGATCTGTGGCGTGGGGCGCCGGCTCGGCGCCGCTACCCTGTAGCGGGATGGGTGCCGTGTCCACACACGCCCCGAGCAGGGTGCTGCTCGCCGCGCCGCGCGGCTACTGCGCGGGGGTTGACCGTGCCGTGGTGACCGTCGAGCGCGCCCTGGAGCGCTACGGCCCGCCCGTCTACGTGCGCAAGGAGATCGTCCACAACAAGCACGTCGTCCAGCAGCTCACCGAACGCGGCGCGATCTTCGTCGACCAGGAGACCGAGGTCCCCGAGGGCGAGCTGGTCGTGTTCTCCGCCCACGGGGTCGCTCCGAGCGTGCACCAGAACGCGGAGCGGCGCCGGCTGCGCACCATCGACGCCACCTGCCCGCTCGTCACCAAGGTCCATGTCGAGGCGCGAAAGTTCGCGGCGCAGGGCTACACGATCGTCTTGATCGGACACGAGGGCCACGAGGAGGTCGAGGGCACGACGGGAGAGGCGCCCGAGAGCATCGTCCTGGTGCAGACCGAGGACGACGTCGACGAGCTCGAGGTCTCAGACCCCGATCGCGTCGCCTTCATCACCCAGACGACCCTGTCGGTCGACGAGACGACGGCGATCATCGAGCGGCTGCGGCAGCGCTTCCCGAACATCACCGGCCCGAAGACCGACGACATCTGTTACGCGACCACCAACCGGCAGCTCGCCGTCAAGCAGCTCGCCCGCGAGTGCGACCTCGTGCTGGTGATCGGCTCGACCAACTCCTCGAACTCCAACCGCCTCGTCGAGGTGGCGCGCGAGCACGGTGCCGACTCCCACCTGATCGACAACTCGCTCCAGGTCGACGAGGGGTGGCTCGAGGGGGTCGAGACGGTGGGGATCACGTCGGGGGCCAGCGCCCCCGAGGAGCTCGTCGAGCAGCTCGTCGAGTTCTTCCGCGCACGCGGCGCGCAGGACGTCTCGGAGCTGCGGACCGTCGACGAGGACGTCCGCTTCATGCTGCCCAGCGAGATCCGCGGCACGCTCGCCGCGACGAGCTAGTGCCCCGTCAACCAATGAACGCCCCGTTCTGGCGGCTGCAAGTCATCGCCTGGCGGCGTCCTCGGTCGCCGAAATAGCGCTGCTATTCCGGCTCCCTGCGTCCTTGCCATGCTCGACTTTCGCTCGCCAGAAGCGGGCCGTCA
>DASPWW010000165.1:0-3741 GCA_035637595.1 Solirubrobacterales bacterium
GCCTCCCGAAGCGAGCAGTCGCCGTCGCCGTTGAGCTCGTCCTGGGTGGTATCGACCGCGATCGTCGTTCCCACCGGCGCCGACTCGCGCTCGAAGGCGCCGATGTCACAGGCGGCGCCCTGAGCCCGGGTGACGCCGCGCTGGTCGGTCGCCGGAGGCGGGCAACCGGGGCCGGCGGCGTCGATGGCGGGGCTGGTCGCGGCGATCGCCCTCGTCTTCGTCGGGCCGCCGTTGTTGGCGAGGGGCGAGAGGGCCGGGTCCTGCCCCGTCAGGTCACCGCCGGCGAGCCCGGTGCAGCCGGTCGTGTCCTCGACCAGGTTGCGCCCGTTCGAGGTCGTCACCGCGCCGAAGCAGTCCGGGCCCTGCCCCGGCGAGGCCACGCTGTTGTCCGCGATCAGCGAGGAGTTGAGGGTGATGTTGGCGCCGGAGTAGATCCGCAGCCCGCCGCCGTCCCCGGTGAGGCCGAAGTTGTGGGCCGAGTTCCCGGCCACGGTGACGTGCATGAGCGTCGTCGTGCCGGAGGGCCCGGCCACCGCCAGCCCCCCGCCATCGGTATTCGCCTTGTTGCCGGAGAACGTGCTGTTGGTGATCGTCGCGGTGCCCTGGTTGTTGTAGATCCCCCCGCCGTTGCCGGCCTCGTTGCCGGAGAACGTGCTCTCGGTGACGGTGACCGAGCCATAGACGGCGATCCCGCCGCCGTTGTTGCCCGCGCTGTTCTGGGCCAAGGTGCTCTTGTCGAGCGTCGCCGACGCCCCCGAGTCGACATAGATGCCGCCGCCCTCACCCCCGGCGCACAGGATGTTGCCGCGCAGCTCGGCCCTGGTCACCGCGAGCGACGAGCCGCTCGTGACCCTGACGCCGCCGCCCGCGGCCGAGGTCGGCTCGGGCGCGGCGCAGCCATCGGTGACGCGGGCGCGGTTGATCGTCAGGCTCGAGCTCGAGCGGACGTCCAGCACGCGGTCGATCCCGTCGGCGTCGATGACGCTGTGCGTAGACCCCGCCCCGCTGATCGTCACGTCGGAGGTGATGTCGAGGTCGCCGGTGGCGTTGGCGTCCTCGAGCGTCCCTGTGACGCTCAGGGCGTAGGTGGCGGCGGCGAGGCTGACGATGTCGGCGCCGCTACCGGCCGTGCAGCTGTCGACCGCGGCGTTGGTGTTGGCGGCCTCGATGGCCTCCCGCAGCGAGCAGTCGCCGTCCGCGTTGAGCTCGTCCTGCGTCGTGGTTACCGGGATCGTCGCCGCTTGGGCGTCGGACGCGAGGAGCAGGAAGAGCAGCGCGACGAGGGCGGCTGCCCCGCGGATGCCCCTTCTCCCCCTTCTCTGTACCAAGATCGCTCCCCTAGATCGAGCGAGCCCCTTCGCGAAGGCTCACCCCGAATCTTACGCCGATTCAGGACTCTGCCGGCGGCAGCACGAACTGGGTCAGGATCAGGTTGGCGGCGCGCTTGTCCCCCTTCGCCACCTCGACCTGGATGACGTGGGTGCTGCGGCCCGCGTGCAGGTGCTCGGCGGTCGCGATCAGCTCGTCGCCGGTGGTCGCGCCGGCGAACACGTTGAGCTTCAGCTCGACCGTCGTGAAGTCCGATCCGGGCGGCAGATGGCGGAACGTCTGCCAGGCGCCGACGGTGTCGGTGAGCGCGACCCACACTCCGCCGTGGACCAGCCCACCCGGGTGGAGGTGCTGCTGCTCGACGACGAGGCGGCCGCGGCAGCGCGCGTCGTCGATCTCCACCGGCTCGACCCCCATGCGGTCGGGAAAGCTGTCGCGGAGCCGCTCGCGGATCGAGCCGACCGTGATCTGGGGATTCATCTCCGCCACGGCGGCGGACCTTATCCGGAGAGCCCGAAATCCCCGAACGGCTCGTCGCGCTCACGGACGGCCTGCTTGAACCCGGCCTCGGCGGCGCGGCGCTGGAAGGCGAAGCCCTCCGGGGTGTGGCGCGCGATGCCGTCGAAGACCGTCCCCAGGGCCTGTGTCGCGTACAGGCCCTGCGAGTAAAGCGACTGGTTGACGAGCAGCTTCATCATCACGAGCTGGTTGATCGGCAGACGCGCGATCCGCTCGAGCAGGGCCTCGAAGCGCTCGTCAAGGGACTCGGCGGGCGCGGACTCGGTGGCGAGCCCCCACTCGACGGCCTCGGTCCCGCTCAGCGAATCGCCGGTGAACAGCAGCCGCTTCGCCTTCTCGGGGCCGATCCGGTGGGCCCAGATCGCGGTCGTCGGCACGCCCCAGACCCGCGCCGGCGGATACCCGATCTTGGCGCGATCCTCGATCAGCAGCAGGTCGGAGCACAGCGCCATGTCGGTCCCGCCCGCCACGCAGAAGCCGTGCACCTTGCAGAGCACGGGCTTGTCGGCCCAGAACAGGCTCATGAAGCCGCGCACGTTGCGGCTCATCATCTGAAAGTCGGTGACGGGGTCCCAGGTGCCGTCGGGGTCGTGGTTGGCGGCCTGGACGGCGGGATCGAGCGGCGAGCCCCCCGGGGCCTGGCCGACCCCGAACCCCTCCGACATCCGCTCCGCCGAGTCGACGAGGTCGTAGCCGCCGCAGAACCCGCTGCCGTTCCCGGCCAGCGCGATCACGTGGACCGCGGGGTCGAGGTCCGCGCGCTCGACGCACTCGGCAAGCTCGCGTGGCATCTCGAGCGTGATCCCGTTGCCGCGCTCCGGCCTGTTGAGGGTGATCCGGGCGATCCGCCCGTCGACTTCGTAGGTCAGGGTGCTGAGCTCGTCCACGATGCCTCCCGGCTGTTGGTGCTGGGTCTCGGCGATCCTTCCACGTCGCGTACTCTCGGGCCGTGGCGAAGGGCGAGCACGCAACCGTCGAGGCCGCGGGGCGGGAGATCCGGCTCTCCAACCCGGGCAAGGTCTTCTTCTCGAAGCCGGGCCACACCAAGCTCGACCTCGCCACCTACTACCTCGCGGTGGCCGACGCCGCCGTCAACCACCTTCGCGAGCGCCCCACGACGATGAAGCGCTTCGTCGACGGCGCCGGCGGCGAGTTCTTCTTCCAGAAGCGCGTCCCGAAGGGGGCGCCCGACTGGCTCCAGACCGCGACCGTCACCTTCCCCAGCGGGCGCAGCGCGACCGAGCTGGTCGCCAACGACGCCGCCCACCTCGTCTGGGCGGTGAACCTCGGGGTCATCGACTTCAACCCGTGGCCGTCGCGGCGCGCCGATCTCGACTACCCAGACGAGCTGCGCGTCGACCTCGATCCGACGCCGCGTGTCAGGTTCAGCTCGGTGCGCAAGGTCGCGCTGATCGTGCGCGAGGTGCTCGAAGACCACGGCCTCGTGGGCTTCCCCAAGACCTCGGGGTCGCGCGGCATCCACGTAAACGTGCGCGTCGAGCCCGAGCACGGCTTCACCGAGGTGCGCAGGGCGGCGCTCGCCCTCGCCCGCGAGGTCGAGCGCCGCGCCCCCAGGCTCGCCACCTCGAAGTGGTGGAAGGAGGAGCGCCACGGCGTCTTCGTCGACTACAACCAGAACGCCCGCGACCGCACCGTCGCGTCGGCCTACTCGGTGCGTCCCGTCCCCGACGCGCGGGTGTCGTGCCCCCTGGAGTGGGACGAGGTCGCCGACGCCGAGCCGGCCGACCTGCGCCTCGACACCGTCCCCGAGCGGCTCAGGAGGCGGGGCGACCCGTCAGCGGACATCGACGACCACGCCGGCTCGCTCGACCCGCTGCTCGAGCTCGCCGCCCGCGACGAGCGCGAGGGGCTCGGCGACGCGCCGTGGCCGCC
>DASPWW010000166.1:0-25574 GCA_035637595.1 Solirubrobacterales bacterium
GGGCCGAGCACGATCTCGTAGAAGCGGTTCGAGACGTCGTAGTGGTGCGCGATTGCGGCCGCGTCGCGCGCCTTGGAGTGGCGGCGCAGGCCGCGGCGCCACGGCGGCGGAGCCTCCTCGTCGGGGATCGGGGGGCGCCGCAGCGCACCGAGCCCGAGGCCGCGCAGGATGCCGAGGCGCTCGCGCCACGGCACGGGCTTGACGTTTGCGAGCAGAGCGTGGATCGTCGCGTGGACGTCGCCGTGGATCTCCAGCGCGCCGGTGACGTAGGCGCGAACGAGCCCCAGCTCGCCGGGGGCCGTGGCGACGTAGCCGACCGCTTCCGGTCGCCGGATCTCCAGCACCAGCTCGGCATCGGCGGGGCCGGCGCTGCTGCCGTCGTAGCCGCGGAAGGCGACGGGGGCGCGTTCGTCCACGAGTCTCGTAAATACGTCGGCCAAGCGCATCGTTCTCAGCTCCTCTGCACGCACTTTTCGTAGAGATCAAGCAAGCGGCGGTCCGGATCGTATGCAGATTTGAGCGCCTCGTACTCCGCACCCCCGTACAGGTCACGGAACTCGTCGCGCTCGTAGTACGACGTCGAGTAAAGGGACTTGTGCCCGCCGAGGTCGGAGACGAGCCGCTCGACGAAGCGGTTGCGCTCGCCCTCGCGCTCGCCCGGGCGGCGCTCGACCTGGCCCCAGAACCCGAAGTTCACGTACGTCGTGTCGGGATCGAGCGCGTACAGGGTCCACGGCGCAGCGTGCTCGCGCAGGCGCAGCGGGCACATCCACAGCGGTGCGATCCCGACCTCGCGCTGGAAGGCGTCGAGGAACTCAGCCGCGTGCTCGACGGGAACCTCGACGTCCTGGATCACGTCCTCGCGTCCGGGACGGCCCCGCAGCCGGTCGAGCCGCGCGAGCGGCTGATAGCGACGCTCGAGGCTGATGAGCTTCCAGTACACGTCGCTGCGCAGCCAGCGCTTCGGCCACAGGCGCCGGATGCGCGGTCGCTGGACGCCGAACGACTTCGAGCACCAGAACCAGTCGGTGTCCCAGCGCCACAGATAGTCGTGGATCGTCAGGTAGTCCTCGTCGCGTCGCGGGATCGAGCGGTAGTAGATCTGCTGGCCCGTGTAGTCCGACGTGTAGGGGGCCTCGTCGACCATCGTGCCGAGCGTGAGGTAGTGGCCCCCGGGGGCGAAGACCGTGCCGTCCATGAAGTCGGCGCCCTCGCCATTCCATGAGCGCGTCGCGGCGACCTCGGCGACGGCGGCGAAGTAAGCGTCGGGGTTCGGGAAGGGCAGATGGCGCACCCGGACGTAGGGCCGCACGGGCTCGAGCTCGATCGTGAGGCGCAGCGCGTATCCGAGCGTGCCGTAGGAGTTGGGAAAGCCGCGGAACAGGTCGGCGTGCTCGCCGTCGGGCCGCGCGATGACGATCCTCCCGTCGCCGCTCATGACCTCGAGCTCGAGCACCGACTCGTGTGGCAGCCCGTTGCGAAACGAGCTCGACTCGATCCCGAGCCCCGTGACCGCGCCGCCGAGCGTGATCGTCCGAAGCTGGGGGACGACGAGCGGCATCAGGCCGTGCGGAAGCGTCGCCTCGACCAGGTGCTCGTAGGTCGTCATCCCCTGGACGTCGGCGGTGCGGGCGTCGGGATCCACCGACAGCACGCCGTCGAAGGCGGCGACGTCGAGTCCGGGGCGCTGCGGCGCCGCCCGCGGCCGGAACAGGTTCGAGGTGCGCTTCGCGAGGCGCACCGGGGCGTGCGCAGGGATCGCGAGGTACTGCTCGCGCAGCCGTTCCCTGCGCCGCAGGTAGGCGCTGTCGGCGGGGGTCGTCCCTACCGGCTCCGAGGTCGCCAGCTCCATCGTGGCCCGGACACTAGGGATTTGCCCGAGGAGGCGGCTGTCCAGTCCTCATCGCCGCCCGTGAATCTCAACTACTGATGCTTTTGGGTACCCGATGGGGTCCCCGAACGATCAGAAGTCGTGGTCAGCGGAGGTCGGGATTCAGCGCACGGCGCGGATGTTGAACTGGCCGCCGCCCATGGTGCTGTAGAGGCGAAGCCACAGCGCCAGGAACATCTCGGTGCCACGCGATGCTGTGATGTCGCCGAGGTCGATGATGTTGTCGCTCGGCCAGCCGAAGCTCTCGAGCAGCTCGACGACCTGGCGCTTGGCGGAATCGTCGTTACCGCACACGAATACATCGTGGTCGCCCTTCACCACACCGGGATCGGTCATCACCGCGGCGTTCATCGTGTTGAGCGACTTGACGACCTTCGCCTCGGGAAACGCTTCCTGGATCCACTCGCCGAGGCTCTCGGTGTTGCAAAACAGCAGGGTGGGGGGCATGCCCTTGGAGAAATCGAGCGGGTTGGCGACGTCGAGCAGCGTCTTGCCGGCGAGATTCTCCGCGCCGGCGGCCCGCAGCGCGTCGAGCGATACCCCGCCGGGCGTGCAGTTGACGGTCAGCTCGCCAAAGTCCGCCGCGTCCGCGAACGTGCCGTGGCTCGCGCTGTCGCCCGCGCCCTCGGCCCACTCGACCGCGGTTTCGTTGTCCGCCGTGCGCGAGCCCATCATCACCTCGTGGCCCAGGTCCGTCAGCTTCGTTCCCAGTGTCCGTCCGACCATCCCCGTGCCGATCACTGCGATCTTCATCTTGCGGCGCTCATTGCGTCATCGCCGTCGCGCCGTAGCGCAGCCGCCGGTACAGCCCGCGGAAGGGTGGTATCCCGTCGTGGCCGCTGCCGACCTTGGACCGGAAGTCCAGGAGCCCGTCGTAGTGCTCGATCTGGGTGCGCCGCAGTGCGAGCAGGTCGCTGCTCGCGCTGTTGAGGCCCGGGTCGGACGACACCGCGACCCGATACCCGGCCTCCTCGACCATGCGGCGCTCGCGCGGGCCAAACAGCCCCGCCGGATAGTTGAAAGCCTCGACCGGCCGCCCGAGGCGCTCCTCCAACGCAGCCTTGCATCCCACGATCTCCTTCCTGGCCTGCTCGTCGTCGAGCGTGAGCAGGTTGGGATGGGTGATCGTGTGCGCCTCGAAGCGAAGCGGCGAGTCGCGATCGAGCTGGACGACCTGCTGCCACGAGATCAACGGCGGCATCTGCGCGTACCATTCGAAGCTGACGTCGCCGTCGAGCGCACCGGTGACGACGAACACGGTCGCCTTGAAGCCGAGCTCGGCCAGAATCGGCAAGGCGTTCTTGACGACGTCGAGGTATCCGTCGTCGAAGGACAGGCTCACTACCCGATCCATCGGATCCCCGCGCCGCAGCAGCTCGCCGGCCTCGGCTACGTCCACGACGCGCCAGCCGCCGTCGGCGAGGTACTGCATCTGCTGGCGAAATCGCTCCGGCGTGACCCCCAGGGGATCGCGGTCCGGGGTGACCCGGTGGTAGAAGAGCATCCGCACCCCGCGCCTCGGCGTGCGTCGCCGAGTCGTCGCAAGCCAGGTGAGCGAGCGCCCACGCGTATACGCCGCCTTGACCGCGTAGACCCACGACGGCAACATCCGGAGCCGCTTGCGTGACATCGCCACAGTTTCCCAAGTCCGACCAGTTCGATGCACAAACGACCCTGCTCGGCGTCGCCGAGGCCATCGACGACGCCGCGGATGGACGCGTGCTCGTGTTCGGATCGCCGCCCCAGGACGCCCGTGACCTCGACCTGCTGGCGCGCGAGCCGGAGCACGACGCCATCGCCTCGCGGCTGGCGGGAGAGGGCTTCATCCGCAAGGGAGTGGAGTGGGTGGCCTTTCGGGACTGCGCCGCGGTCGGCGTGGATCTGGTGCCCGCCGCCGCGTGGGAGCTGCCTCCCGGCGAGCTCGCGGCGCTCTTCGAGCAGGCCGACGTCATGCCCGGCTTTCGCCATCTCGCCGTCCCGGCGCCCGACCATGCGCTGCTGATCGCCGCGCGGCGCGTGGCGCGTGGCGGGCGCTACGAGGATCGGCTGCGCGAGCGCATCGCCGCGCTCGTCGACGGCGTGCAATCGGCCTGGCAGGACGCCGCGCGGCGGGCGCCGGCGTGGGACGCAGTCGACGCGCTTGCCGCGCTGCGGGCGCTGCACGCGGGAGGAGCCGCACCGGGCCGGACCGCGAGGGCCCGGGCGCTCGGGGCGCGACTGCGCTCGGCGCGTGCGCCCTACCGTCGCCGCGCCGCCGCGCGCGCGGTGCGGCGGGCGGCCGGGCGCCCCGCGATCGTCGCGTTCTCGGGGCTCGACGGCGCCGGCAAGAGCTTTCAGGCGATGCGCCTTCAGGAGGCGCTCGAGCGGCTGGGCCGCACCGCTGTGGTCGTCTGGCCGCCCGCGAGCAACGTCATCTTCCAGGCCAACCCGGCTCTCAAGCGGCGGCTGCTCGCCGTCCTCGAAGCGCTCGGGCGCCGTTCGGAAGCTGGAGACGAGTCCCTGCCCGCCCCCGCCGGTGAGCCCTCGTTCGAGCCCCTGCCCCGCCAGAGCGCGCCGGTGGCGCACGGGTTGGCGTTCGTGGTGGCGTTCGCCCAGGCGTGGGCGTTTCGGCGCGGCGCGGCGCGAGAGGCGCGGCGGGTCGACGTGGTCATCTACGACCGCTACGCGCTCGATTCGATCGTCTACCTTCGCCATCGCTGGGGCCACGGGCGGGCCTTCCGGCTCGAGAGCGCCCTGATCCGGCGGCTGGCGCGGCGCCCCGACTGCGCGTTCTTCCTCGACCTTCCGCCCGAGGTCGCCTATGCGCGCAAGCAGGACTTCCCGATCGACAATCTTCGCGAGCGCGCCGCCCTCTACCACGAGCTGCACCAGCGGCTCGGGGTCGAGCGCCTCGACGGCGAGCGGCCCCGCGAGGAGCTTTGCGCGGACATCGCGCGCACGGTCTGGGAGCGTCTCGGCTGAGCGCGATCACCCTCGACCTTGCGCCAGCGCGCGCCGGGCGCGGCCCAGCCTTCGTCCCAGCGTGAGCAACGGGAGCGGATCGCGCAGCGAGCCCACCGCATGCGTCGTGCGCGGACGCGGCCGCAGCACGGCGAGCACCGTGCGCCAGTCGCCCGCGAGAGCGGCGCTGGCGAGGGCGGCCAGGTCGCGTTCCTCGGAGCGGAAGCGCTGGCCGACCCGGTATGGCTCGACCCGCGGCGAGCGTTCGAGCAGCAGGTCCGCCCAGATCGCCGGCAGGTTGAGCCCGGCGGCCACGGCCAGCGCGAGCGAGCCATACATCCGCGGGTTGAGGTCGATCAGGTAGCTCGTTCCGCTCGAGCGCACGAACTGCGCCTGAAAGATGCCGCTCCAGCGCAGCTCGGCGATCAACCGGACAACCCCCGCCTCGAGCGTCGGGTCGGCGGGGACGGTCTCCGCGAAGGCGCTGATCCCGGCGCCCGGCGGGAAGATCCGCCTTGCGACCTGGTGGGACGCCGCGATGACCTCGCCCCGCCAGGCGACGCCGCAGACCGCCGTCAGCTGACCGTCGAGGGCCGGCTGGACGACGGCGACGTCCCCCGGCACCGCGGCGACTGCCTGGCGGAGCTCCGCCGGCGTGGTCACGCGGCGCACCGGTGAGCCGGCGAAGCCGCCCTCCTCGGTGGGGGTGCGGGTCCGCTGAGCCTTGACGACGGCCGGCAGCGCGACGGGACCGTCCGATTCCAGCTCGGCACGGGTGGTGAGCATCGTGTGAGGCGTGGCGAGGCCGGCCGCGGCGGCGAGCGGCTCCAGCTCGAGCTTGTCCGTGGCGCGGCGCACCATCTCGGGATCGGCCGTTCCCAGCGCTATTCCGGGCGCGAACGACTCCCGAGCGGCCGAAAGCGCCACCAGGGCAACCTCGGTGCCGGGCAGGACCGCGGCCACTTCGAGCCGCTGCGCGACGCGGCCAAGCGCCGCCACGTAGCCGTCGCGGTCGAGCGCCGGATCGGGAACCTCGACCACGCCGGCCCGGGCTCGCGAGCGCAGCGAGTAGGCGTCGCGCCCCGTGACCGCGACCCAGGGCTCGTAGCCCGCGGCGCGCAACGCCCGCACCCCCGCCAGGACGGCGTAGGCGGGGGCGTCCTCGGTCACGAGGATTCGCCGATCAGAAGCCGGCGTCGGCACTCAGTAGTTTGGGGGCGACATGTCGAGGACCTGCGTCGTGGACGCTAACGCAGGGATCAGCGCGCGGCCCGCGGCGTGAGCACCGAGCCGACCCCAGGGATACCGCAACCCGCTGCGACCGGGTCGATCGGTCGTGGCTCGCTGCTCCTGTTCGGAGCCCAGCTGATCGGCAATGCCGGCTACTTCGTGGCCGTTCTCATCCTCGCCCGCTCGCTCGGACCGAGTGGGCGCGGGACCCTGGCCTTCATCACGGTCACCGGGCTCGTCGTCGCCCGCGTGATGAAGGTAGGGATCAGCCAGGCGACGACCGTGTTGGCGGCGCAGCGGCCCGAGCAGCGCGCGAAGCTGCTGTCGAACCTGCTCACCTACTCGATCGCCGGCTCGTTCGCCGGAGCAGCCCTCGTCTGCGGCGTGCTGCTGGCGGCGCCCGGGATTCGGCCCGGCGACATCGGGCCCACCGAGCTGGGCATCCTGCTCGGCGGAACCGTCGCCACGTCGCTGTCGGACGAGTCCTTCCTGCTGGGCTGCCGACGCATGCGCGAGCTGTCGTCGCGAAAGGCGATGGTCGGCTGGACCTACGCCCTGGTGGTGGCCGCCACGTTGCTGCTCTTCGGCCTTTCGGTACCCACCGCCGCCGCGGCTTGGGCCGTCTCCCAGTTCCTGATCGGGCTTTCGTTCCAGGGCGGGCCACTGATTCGGCTGGGGTTCGTACGGCCCAGCCTCGAGCTGCTGCGCGAGATGCTGCGCTTCGGGACCCGGGCCTGGGTCGGCACCCTCTCCACGCTTCTCAACTCGCGCTTCGACCAGATCCTCATGGCATTCATCGCCACGCAGGCCGCACTCGGGATCTACGCCGTCGCGGTCAACACCTCCGAGCCGCTGCTTTATCTCTCGAGCGCGATCGCGCAGGCGATGCTGCCGGCCATCTCCTCCGAAGACCGCGCCATGGCGCACTGGCGGGTCATGCGCATCCTTCGCGCCGCGACCCTGATCGGGGTCGCGGCAATGGCCGCGGCCGCTGCCGTCGGCCCGTGGCTCATACCGATCGTCTTCGGGGATGCCTTCCAGCCGTCGGTGGCCCCGTTCCTGTGGCTGCTGCCGGGCGTGATCGGCTACTCGGCGATGATCGTCACCAACAGCGCGCTGCTCGCCGTCGGCTCGCCCGGGCGCTCCTCAGTGGGGCCGCTCGTCTGTCTGGTCGTCGGCGTGGCGCTCGACCTGGCGCTGATCCCGAGCTTCGCTGCGTCCGGCGCGGCGGCCGCGGCGACGGGAGCCTTCATGGCAGGGGGCGTGACCGGGCTGCTGCTGTATCGCGGCCACGTGCGCTTCGCCTGGCGCGAGCTGATCCCGCGACCCAAGGACGCGCGTGAGACCTGGAGCTTCGCGACCGGCCTGGTGCGCCGCCTGAGGGCCGCTTGAGCGCCGCACAGGTCGGTGGGGGCGTGGGCCGCCCCGCCCGGCGCGGTCAGTCGCCTCGCCGCAGCAGCGGGCGCACCAGCCTGTAGGTGCCGGCGACGGGTCGCGAGCGGCGAAGGGCCGCGTAGCGGCCGGAGGCCTTGAACGCGAAGCGCCACCCGCTGTCGGCGGGGAAGATCGGGGTCCGCGAGCGCGCGAACGGAACGTCCTGGAACTCGAGCGCGAAGGCCTCGGCGAACCCCGCCTCGCGCACTGCCCGCCGAGCCACCTCGCTGCTGCGGCCGTACGGGTACGCCAGGTAGCGCGGCGGACGCCCGAGCAGATCGGCGATGCAGCCAGCCGAGGCCAGCACGTCTTCGCGGATCTCGCCCTCGGTGGCACGCGAGAGGTCGATGTGCCGGTGGCCGTGGCTTTCGACCGCGAAGCCCCGCTCGCTGAGCTCGACGAGCTCCTCGCCGGTCATCAGGTCGACCTCGAGATCGGACTCGGGGTCCCAGCGGTTGCGGTCCCCCAGCCAGGCGGTCGGAGCGAACACCGTCGCCTCGAACCCGTGGCGTTCGAGCACGGGCGCCGCGCGGGTCAGCACGCTGCGATAGGCGTCGTCGAACGTGATCGCGACGCGCGGCGGGCCGCTCTCCGGGGGCCCGGCCACGATCTCGTCCAGCCCGACCACCCGCCGCTGGCCGGCGAGGAACTCCATCTGGCGCTCGAACAGCTCCAGCGGGACGAAGGTATGGCGCAGAGGGGCGCCCGCGGGCACCGGCGCGACGGCGTGATAGCAGAGCACGACGCTGCGCGAGCTCATCGGCTCGAACGGCGCCGGCCGATCGCGTTCAGGGTGAGGGGCGCCGACTCGCTCCGCACGGGACGCCATCCTAAGGTGCTGGGGACCCGGAGTGACTCTGACCTACACGACAGTGATCCCGACGAAGGACCGTGCCGATCGGGTGCGGACCGCAGTCGAGGAGATGCTCGCCCAGACGCGGCTCCCGGAGCGGATCGTGGTCGTCGACGCGAGCGAGCCGGCGCTCGAGCTGGCAGACCAATTGCGCGACGCGACCCGCGAGGCGGGCGTCGAGCTCGTCCTGGTTCACGCGCCTCCCTCGACGGCGGGGCAGCGAAACCGCGGCGTCGAGCGCGTCGAGACTCCGGTGACGCTGCTGCTCGACGACGACGTGTCGCTGCAGCCGGACTACGTCGAGGTTCTCCTCGAGCGTTGGGAGGGGGCCGGCCTGGAGGCGTTCGGCGCGATGGTGGGAACGCCCGAATACGTGCCGCCGCATGGACCGCTGGCCCGCGCCCTGCGGAGGGTCTTCATGCTTCACTACCACGCGGCGCGAGGCGAGGCCACCACCTTACGCCGCTCGCGCAAGGTCCGCTACGTACCGATCCCGAGCCGCGAGGTCACCGTGCCGGCGTGCGGCGCGGGTTACGGGCTCTTCCGCACCGATCTGCTGCGCCGCCACCCGTTCGACGAGAAGTTCCCCGGGTACGCACCCGGGGAGGACCTCGAGATGTCCAGCCGCCTCGCGGCCGACGCGCCGATCCTCCAGGTTCCATCCGTGCGCTACCTGCACGAGTGGAACCCGCGCGAGCGTCTGTCGCCGGTCCGCTGGTACCAGCGCGGCCGCCGCGAGACCTACTTCCGGCTGCGGCACCTCGATGATTCGATCGGCAGCCGGGCGGCGTTCGCGCTGTCGCTTATCGCGGAGACCGGCGCGGCCGCCGCCGACTCGCTTCGCGAGCGCGATCGCCGCCACGTCGTGGGTTTCGTACGGGGCGTGCTGGAGACCCTGCGCGAGCGCCGTCGGCGATGAAAGCCGACGATCGGCGCGGCTGACTTCGAACCAGCGACCTCTCGCGCGTGAGCGGTCGCAGATCGCGGCGCGCACGACTGGCCCGCGATACTTGGCCAAGAAGGGCGGTGCGGCGAGCGCTGGCGGCCCTTTGCGTCGATAAGTGTTCCGACGGCAGCAGCTGCAAGGAGGACACAACTCGGTGCAAGGAGGCGCGCGAATGAAGAAGGCATTGGTGGTACTAGTCGCTGCGGGTGCGCTAGCGGTCCCGTCTACGGCGCTCGCGGTGTACGGGAGCCAGCCCGGCTACGAGGTCGCGCAGTCGCAGACGCGTTGCTCAGGGGCCGGTGCGTTCGGCGCGTTCGGCGACAAGGGCGATGTCGTGCATGACTTCGGTCACGTCTATCCCGGCGACTCGAACGGAACGCCTGGGGCCAACGGCACGGCCACCGGTTACAACAACTCGCATCTCTGCGGTAACCCGCAGGTCGACCAGACGCAATAGTCATCCACACGGATCTGCACCGGGGGCTGTCGTACACCTCCGGGGGGCCGTCCGTAGCCCCGCGCGGCGCGGAAGCGTCCCCTGGTCGCAGGTCTCTGCCCGCGACACCCGTGTGCGAGACTCTCTGTCGGCGCCACGCAACTCCTGCCTGGGCCACCCGATAGAGAGGGGACCCATGCAGCGAGGGGCTTCGAGCCGGCGGGCGATGGCGCTGTCGCTGTTCGTCGCGTTGGGACTTATCGGCGCGGCGGCACCGGCACCGGCGAGTGCCGCGACGCAGATCGGGGAGACAGTCCCTCCTACGCCTTGTGACGGTGGGTTCACCTACTTTCAAACCGGCGCGCCGCCGGCGTCCAGGCAATACGCGGCACCCTCGGCGGGGGTGATCACATCCTGGAGCTTCCAGGCCGACCCCTCGGCCGCGACGACGCTCAAGCTCAAGGTAGGCCGGCGCGTGGGCACCAGCCAACAGTTCCTCATTGTCGGCGAAAGCCCCGTGAAGACCGCGGACGCCGGCAGCTTCAACACCTACACCGACGTCCGGATCCCAGTGCTGGCGGGTGACGCAATCGGCGTTTTTCTAGCTGCCAACGAGCCCTGCGCCCGCGCGATCGGTGGCTACTCGTATGCCTACACCAGCGGGGACGCGCCACCGGGGACAACGCCCACCTTCTTTGAGATCGAGGGCTTTCAGTTCGACGTCTCGGCGATCCTCGAGTCCGACTGCGACTCCGACGGCTTCGGGGACGAGACCCAGGACCCGAACCTCGCTCCGTGTCCGCCAGCGCCCGAGACGACGATCACCAAGGGCCCCAAGGACAGGACGAAGAAGAAGCACGCGACATTCGAGTTCACCGCCAACGAGCCGGGCGCGAGCTTCGAGTGCTCACTCGACGGACGGGCCTTCGCGCCCTGCACGTCTCCCCACGCGGTCAAGGTCAGGAAGGGAAAGCACACCTTCGCGGTCCGCGCCACGGACGCCGGCAACAACGTCGAGGGCTCACCCGCCTCCGACGACTGGAAGGTCAAGAAGAAAAAGAAGAAGTCTTCCTAGGGCCTTCCCTGCGCGGCACCGACCGCGACGCGCTCGACGTCGAGCCGCGGCAGGATCCGCTCGAGCCAGTCCGGGATCCACCAGTTGCGGCTGCCGAGCAGCTGCATAACCCCCGGGACGAGCACCATCCGCACGACGGTGGCGTCGAGGAAGATCGCGGACGCGAGCCCGATCCCGAACAGCTTCAGGAAGACGTCCGGCGCCGCCAGGAAGGCGAGGAAGACGACGACCATGATCGCCGCCGCCGCGGTTATCACCCGCGCGGTCTTCGCCAGGCCGTCGGCGACCGCGCGGCGGGTGTCTCCGTCCTTCAGGTACTCCTCGCGGATCCGCGAGATCAGGAAGACCTCGTAGTCCATCGAGAGCCCGAAGAGGATGGCGAACATCATCACGGGCATGAACGGCGCCACCGGCACCTCGTGGTCGATCCCGATCAGCTCGCCCACGACGCCGCCCTGCGACACGAGCGTCATCACGCCGTAGGCGGCGCAGACCGACAGCAGGTTCATGACCGCGGCCTTGAGCGAGATCAACGGTGAGTGGAAGGCGACGAGCAGGAGCAGGAAGGAGAGGCCGACGACCGCGGCGATGAACAGCGGCATGCGGTCCTTCATGTACTCGCTCTGGTCCTCGAGCGCCGCGGTCACGCCTCCGATCTTGACGTTGACGCCGGACCCGCGCAGCTCGTCGGGCACGACGTCCTGGCGCAGGTGGTTGACCAGGTCCTCGGTCTGCTGGTCCTGGGGGGAGCCGGTCGGGATCACCGTGATGATCGCCGCGTCGCCCTCCGGATTGATCTGCGGTCCGGCGACGAAGGCGACCCCGGGCTCGCTGCGAAGCCGCCTCGCGAAGGACTGGACGCCGGCCTTCGCGGCAGGGCCGGACAGCTCGGCGGCGACCACCAGCGGCCCGTTCGTGCCGGGGCCGAATCCCTCGGTGTTGAGATCGTAGGACCGGCGGGTCATCGTGTCCGGCGGGTCGTTCCCGGCGTCGGGGAAGCCGAGCCGCATGCCGAGAGCCGGCGCCGCCAGTGCGAGCAGGACCGCGGCCGCGGCCGTCACGGCGATCCAGGGATGGCGCTGGACGACGTGGCTCCAGCGCGCCGCGGGGGACTCACCTTCCCGGTCGGCCTTCAGGTGCCGGCCGAGGAGCGGGATCCGGAGGCGGTCGACCCTGGGCCCCAGGAAGGAGAGGATCGCCGGCAGCAGGGTGACGGCGGCGAACATCACGACCAGGACCGCGAACGACGCCGAGATGGCTACCCCGTACATGTAGGAAAGGCCGGTCAGGCAGAGGCCGAGGACGGCGATCACCACGGTGAAGCCGGCGATGATCACGCTGCGTCCGGCGGTGGTCACGGCCTCGACGACGGCGTCGTGGCGCTCCTTTCCATCCCTCATCGCCGAACGGAACCGGGTCAGGACCAGCAGCGAGTAGTCGATGCCGACCCCGATTCCGATCAGCCCCGAGACCGCCGTCGTCCAGTCGGGGACGTCGACGAGGTTGGCCAGCAGGGCGATCAGGCCCGCCGACGAGATGCCGAGGCCGACGAGGGCGATCACGAGCGGCAGCCCGGCGGCGATCAGCGAGCCGAAGGCGATCAGCAGCACGATCGCGGCGCCGAGGAAGCCGAGCCCCTCGGGGCTGGATTGATTCTGGGCGGCGTAGATCGGGTCCCCGCCGAGCTCGATATCGAGGCCCTCGCCGCTGTTCTGCTCGGCGGCGTCGACCAGCTTCTCGCCGTCCTCCTTGGGGACGTCCCAGCCCGGAACCGTCAAGGGGAGCGTCGTCGATCCGATCGTGCCGTCCTCCGAGACCCGGACCGGGGTGTGCTCGGCTACGTGATCGACCTGCTCGGCCTCGCCGAAGAAGGCGTCCATGCGCTGCTTGGCGCCGGAGCTGGTGGCGCCGGCCGAGTCCTTCCAGACGACGTAGATCTCCTGGCCGGAGTAGCCGCTGAAGCGTTGCTCGGTGAGGTCGCTCGCGGCCTTCGACTCCGATCCGGGCGTGTTGTAGTCCGCGTTGTACTCGCCGGCGAGCGACGAGCCCACCCCGATGATCAGGATCGTCGCCGCGATCCACGCAACGACCACGCGGCCGCGGCGGCGGTAGGCGATGTCGGCGAGGCTGGCGAGGCGGCGGGTCATCCGGAGTCCTTTCTCGGCTTAACTACTTGTTTACAAGTTCAAAGGTTCACGAAGAGAATGATTTCTATCAGAAAGCAGCGCGTATAGTCTTCCTCGACGATGACGCGTGAGATCGGTCCCGTCGATCCGGAAAGACCCTGATCGGACGCTGATGGGCGGCAAGGAGATCAGCGGCGACAAGGCGCCGTCGAGCCTCGGCTTCCTGCTCTCGCAGGTCGGCATCTACGCCTCGCGTCGATTCGCGCAGCGGATCGGCGCGCTCGACATCCACCCACCGTTGTTCCGGGTCCTGAATGTGGTCGACGCGGCGGAGGGGCAGTCACAACAGGCAATCGGCGAGGCGATCGAGGCGCCCGCAAGTCGCATGGTCGCGATCGTCGATGAGCTCGAGCAGCGCGGCTTGATTGAGCGCCGCCCGTACCCGAGCGACCGCCGCGTCCACGCCCTCTACCTGACCGCCGAGGGCCGCAAGCTGCTTGCCAAGGGGCGGGAGATCGCGATGGAGCACGAGGGGGAGCTGACCCGCGGGATGAGCGCTGCGGATCGCAAGCAGCTGATCGCGTTGCTGCGCAAGCTGGTCGACAACCAGGGCATCGGCAGCGGCGTTCACCCCGGGCTCAGCGACCCCGATGTGAACAAGTAGGGATGCCGTGGGCACTACCTGGACCGACGGTAGAGGCTTCAACCCACACCGCGCTTCAAGCGCCCGGCGATCGTCTTCAGGTGCTCGACGAGCTCCGGCGGCTCACGGACCTCGAAATCGACGCCGAGCATCGCGATCCGCATCGCTAGCCATCCGAGGTCGTCGTCGCCCGTCCGGTACTCGCACGTCCGCTCGTCGATCGGTTCGAACGTCCCCCAGTGGGACGGGATGCGGCTCGTGATCTCTTCCAGCGAGGCATGGACCATGACCTTCGCGTCGTAGCGGGTGGGCGCGCCCGAGATGCTCTGCGCGACGTAGGCGGCCGCGTCCTTCGCGGGCAACGTTCGTGCTTTGAAGCCGACGCCGGTCGAAGCCGGCCTGCTCAGGCGGTCGACGCGGAAGCTGCGCCAGTTCTCGCGACGGCGGTCCCAGGCGACCAGGTACCAGCGGCGGCCCAGGTTGACGAGCGAGTGGGGCTCGACCTCGCGGCGCGTGTCGACGCCCTCGCGGCTTCGGTAGGCGAAGCGAAGGCCCTCGGAGTCGCGGCAGGCGGCGGCGATCACGGTCAGGTGCTGCGGATCGACGGTTGGCCCGGCGGCCGCGGGCGCGATCGTCGCTGACCCCAGCGCGCTGACCCTGCGTCGCAGGTGAGCCGGCAGGACCTGCTCGAGCTTGACCAGGGCGCGAACCGAGGTCTCCTCGATGCCGGTAACCGACGCCCGGGCGGCTGTGCGCAGCCCGACAGCGATCGCGATCGCCTCGTCGTCGTCGAGTAGCAGCGGTGGCATCGCGGTGCCGGCACGAAGCCGGTAGCCGCCGGCCGGCCCGCTCAGCGACTCGACCGGATAGCCCAGGGCGCGAAGGCGCTCGATGTCGCGCCGGATCGTCCGTCCGGAGACCTCGAGCCGCTCCGCGAGCTCGGCGCCCGGCCAGTCCCGGCGTCCCTGCAGAAGCGACAGCAGCTCCAGCAGGCGACTCGAGGTCTCACTCATGCGAATTCATCGTCCTCAATATTGAGGACAGATCCTGACCTAAATGGGATCTAGGGTGCGCTGCGTTGTCAGCAATCGAGAAAGGAGCACCGATCGCATATGCCTGAACGAGACGGATACATCCCGGGGGTCCCGTGCTGGGTCGACACGAGCCAGCCGGACCCGGAAGCCGCAGTCGACTTCTACAGCGGCCTGTTCGGATGGGAGTTCGAGGACGTCATGCCGCCGGGCTCGCCCGGCAAGTACTTCATCGCACGCATTCGCGGCGGCGACGTCGCCGCCGTTGGGTCGCAACCGGAAGGGTTGGGCCCGGAGGCACTCTGGAACACCTACATCTGGGTCGACAGCGCGGATGAGACCGCGTCGAAGGTCCTGGACGCGGGTGGCAAGGTGCTGATGGATCCGTTCGACATCATGGATTCCGGCCGGATGGCGCTGCTCGGGGACCCGTCGGGCGCAGCGTTCTGCGTCTGGCAGGCGAAGCAACACAAGGGCGCGCGGATCGTCAACGAGCACGGCTCGCTGAACTTCAACGGCCTGAACACCCGCGATCCGGAGGCCGCGAAGGCGTTTTACGCCTCGGTGTTCGGTTGGGAGACCCTCGTCCTGCCCGGCGGCTTCGAGATGTGGACGCTGCCCGGATATGGCGACTACCTGGAGCGCGACAACCCACGGCTCCGCGAGATGGTGGCGGAGAGCGGTGGGCCGGAAGGGTTCGAGGACGTCGTCGCGTCGATCAACCCGATCGCCGAGGGGCAGCCGGACGTGCCGCCTCACTGGGACGTGAGGTTCTCGGTCGACGACGCTGACGCCATCGCGGAGAAGGCGGCGGAGCTCGGCGGCCAGGTGATCGTTCCGCCGTTCGACGCCCCCTGGGTCAGGATGACCGTGATCGCCGACCCCCAGGGCGCGACGTTCACGGCGAGCAAGTTCGTGCCGGAGAACAAGGACCTGGCGACCGAAGCGGACACGGCGGCAAGAAGCTCGTAGACGGGCTCCGTCGACTCGGAGCCGCCCCTGTGATGGGCGGGGCGGGCGCCCCGGCGCCCGTTTCGCTCTCGGGGGCCATGGGCGCGGCTGGTTTCGAACCAGCGACCTCTCGCGTGTGGAGCGCAAGCCGAGGAAGCGGAAGAGGGGCGGAAATCCGCATAGCAATGCGGTTTGCAACGCTTGGACTCATGGTCAGGCGGGAGCCACAGATCACCGCTATTTGCGAGCGATCAACGGCGATTCGGGCACCAGTGCCCGATGCCGCCGACCGCCCGGCGCGCCCATGCCGGGGGTGCCGGAACGAAATGCTTGATCTCGACGTCGTCGCGGTCGAGGGCAACGCGCATGGGGAATTCGCCCCTCGCCGCCCCCTGGGTCGCGGGCCCTACTTCCGCTTCCGCGGCTTCACCTTCCACTCCGCCTCGGCCGGCGTTGGGTCGGCGTTGCCCGCCGGGTCGATCGCGAAGACCGCGAAGCTGTGGCGGCCGCGCTTTAGGTTGCGGTAGTCCTGCGGCGAGCTGCAGGGCGCGAACGCCGCGCCGTCGAGCGAGCAGCGGAAGCTCGAGCCCGGCTCCGATGAGCTGAAGGAAAGGTAGGAGTGGCGGTTGCGGCGCTTCTTCGGCACGCCGGTGATGGTCGTCTCGGGCGGGTTCTGGTCGCCGGCCCCGGGCTCGGGAGCGGGAGGTGCCGGGGCGAGGTCGTAGGTGATGACCACCTGGCCGTTGCCGGCGCGCACGCCGTTCGTCATGCCGGTGCCGGTAGGAGTGAACCCGGAGCCGCCACCGCCCGCTCCACCGGCTGTTTCCGCTGGGGCTCCCGATCCGCCGCCGCCGCCGAACAGCCCGCCGCCGCCGCCGCCGCCGCTGTGGGCGGCCGGGAGACCGCTCTGATCCGCGCCGGCGCCGCCCGTGCCGCTCGTACCAGCGCCTCCGCCGCCACCGCCGGCAGCGCCCCCCGCGCTCTGGGTGCCGCCAAGGCCCTGCAGGCCTGAGCATGGGCTCCCGTCCCCGCCCGTCGTGCCGCCACCGCTGCCGCCCGTGCACGGGCCGGCGCTGCCGCCGCCGCCGCCGCCCCCGCCGGCGATCACGACCCGATTCGCGAGGCCCGTCCCGCCCTGGCGGACGTCCGAGGCGCCGCCGCCGCCCCCGCCCCCATTGAAGGGTCCGGGGCCGCTGGCCGTGCCGCCGGGACCGCCGCCGTTGAAGCCGCCGGGCGCCGGGTTCCCGGTGGCGGGTTGCCCACCGACGTTGACCTGGAGCACCTCCAAGGGGGTCACCGCGATCGTCGCGGTGGCCTCGCCGCCCAGCCCGCCGCCGGTGCCGTCTTGTGCCTGACCGCCCTCGGCGCCGAGGGCGTCGACAGTGACCTGCGTCACACCCGCGGGGACGGTGAAGGTCTGCGCGGTGCCGGTGAAGCTGAAGGTCTCGGTGACCGCGGCCGCAGAGCTGGGTACGAACAGAAATACGGCGAAACTCGCCAGCGCCGCGCCGAAGTGCCTGTAGCTCGGCCGCAGCCCCCTGATCACGAGCTTGTCTCCCCTGACGGGTCCCGCAAAGTGATGGGAGGGTAGCGGCTCGGATTCCGAGGGGCGCCAGGGCCACCGTTCCGAGGACTCGATGTTCGGAAAAAGGTTCGGAAGCGCGACGGACCGCTCGCGTCCGCGTTCGGAACCGCTTGGTCAAGCCAGGTCCATGGGCGCGGCTGGTTTCGAACCAGCGACCTCTCGCGTGTGAAGCGAGCGCTCTCCCACTGAGCTACGCGCCCTGAAGCGCGAATGATAGGTCGCGCAGCGCGGCCGAAAGACCGACCATCAAAGGCCGAACGGCCCCGAAGGGCCGTTCGACCGAACCAGCCCTCTCGGGTGCGCTCTAGGGGGAAGGGAATGGTTCTTGGGAGGAAAGTCTCATCGCGGCGACGCGATCGAGGCCGACGTCGTGGCCGCGGCGCTGACGGCGGGGATGCGAAGCCAAGCCAAACCCTTCGTGGAGCATCGAATCTTGTCCTGACGGATGCGGCGTTTCGGCCTCGATCTCGGACCGATCCGCTTCACCCCGGGATGCCGACGCAAGGACGGTCGTCTCGCGCCCGTCCGCGCGTAGACGGACCCTATGCGCCGGCAGCTCTCCAAGTCAATGCCCCGCAGCGCTAGGATTGCCGTGGACCGTGCTAGGCGGGGAATTAGCGGTGCCCTGTACCCGCAATCCGCTCTAGCGGGGCCGAATGCCCGTCCGAGGGTCGCGGCCTTCGGGGTCAGTACGTCGCGGGCAGCGTTGACGGCCGGGTCCCGCGCAATGTGGGTCCGTGAATCAGGTCAGGTCCGGAAGGAAGCAGCCTTAAGCGGGAGCCCGCATGTGCCGCGGTAAAGCCCGGCCCGAGCAAGCCACGACGCAAGCGCCCGAAGACCGCTCTCGACGGCGGGCCGCACGGTCCATACTTGCCGCCGGCGCAGCTTCGAATCGCCGGCCGTAGGCCGACGCTGGAGGTCGAGTTGGGAGTTCGAATAGTCGAGGGTGGAGCGCGGGAGCCGTTTCGCGTCGTGATCGCGGGCGGAGGGGTCGGCGGGCTCGAGGCGGCGCTCGCCCTTCACGAGCTCGCCCCGGGCCGGCTCGCGACCGAGCTGATCACGCCCGAGGAGGAGTTCGTGCACCGACCGCTCGCCGTCGCGGAGCCGTTCGGACTCGCGGACGTCACGCGCTTTGCGCTCGACCGGATCCTCGGCGAGGGGGTGGCGGCCCGGCGGCGCGATTCGATCGCCGAGGTCGACCCCGAATCGCACGAGGCTGTCACGGCGGGCGGACGTCGGGTCCCGTACGACGCGCTAGTGCTCGCGATCGGCGTTCGGCCTGAGGTGGCGATCAAAGGGGCGCTCACCTACCGCGGACCGGCGGACAACTCGGCCTATCGCGATGTCCTGGCAGGCCTCGAGGCGGGCGAGCTGCACCGGATCGCGTTCGCCATCCCGGCGACGGTTCGGTGGGGCCTGCCGCTCTACGAGCTGGCCCTGCTGACCGCGCGCCACGCCCGGGAGTCGGGAATCGAGGGCGTCGAGCTGACGCTCGTCACCGCCGAGCCCGAGCCGCTCGCGATGTTCGGCCACAGGGCCGCGCGCAACGTCCGCGACCTCCTTGGTGGGGCCGGGGTCGCGGTGCACACATCGGCGGCGCCCGCGGCCGTCGAGGGAACCGAGCTGCGCCTGGTGAGCGGGGAGACGCTCGCCACCGACCGCGTGATCGCCAGCCCGAGGCTCGAGGTCGATCCGATCCCGGGGATCCCGCAGGGACCACACGGGTTCATCGGCACCGACGTGCACATGAAGGTCGAGGGGCTACCGCGCGTATTCGCGGTGGGGGACGCGACGTGGTTTCCGATCAAGCAGGGCGGGCTCGCGGCGCAGCAGGCCGACGTCGCGGCGACCTACATCGCCGGCCTCGCCGGGGCGGATGTCGAGCGGACGAAGTTCCGCCCAGTCCTGCGCGGCGCGCTGATCACAGGCGAGACGCCGCGCTACCTGCGCACCGAGATCGGCGACAGGGATGGGGTGTCCGCTGCGGGTGGCGCCCCCCTGTGGTGGCCGCCGAGCAAGATCGCCGCCCGCTTCCTCGCCCCGAGGCTGGCCGCGCTGGCCGGCAGCCAGGCCGGCCCACCGCTCACGGACGTCGAGGCGCCCGAGGCGAAGGAGCTCGCCCGGGCGGAGGCCGACCACGCCGACGCGGTCGAGCTCGCGCTCGGCATGGCCGACGCGGACGCGATCTGGGGCGACTACCTGTCGGCTCTGCGCTGGCTCGATCTCGCCGAGGAGCTCGATTTCTCGCTTCCGTCGGCCTACGTGGACAAGCGCCGCGAGTGGACCAGAGCGGCGGGGCAGTAGGACTAGAGCCGGCGGGGACGCGGGCACACGCCGGCGTCAGTCGTGTTGCGGGCCCGAGTACGGCAGGCCGCGGAGGATCTGGTTGAGCTGCGGGGTGGGGGGTGCCGGATCGGGGGTGCTGCCAGCCGGGCAGAACCGTGTATAGACGGTCTCGGCGGGATGCTTCGGCTTCGTCTCCGAGTGCATCCACGAGAGGTGCAGGTGGTTGCCCCGCCCGTGTCCCTCGTCCCCGTTGTAGCCGACCCAGCGGAACGGCGCCCGGGGCTGGTTCTGCGCCGGTTCCGCCCAGCGCGCCAGCTTCGTCACCTTGCGCCACGTGCCGCCGACCGCCGTGTTGGGGATGACGTCGATGGCGAGTCCGATCGGATGCTCGCCGTTGGCGGCGTGCACGTCGGAGGTCGAGTAGCCGTCCGTGATGAAGATCTTGTACCTGTGGACCATCCAGGCGATGTCTTCGAGCAGCCGCTTGTCGATCGACTCGCCCGGGAATCCTGGAATCGGCACGAACTCGCCGCCGCCCGTCGTTTCGCACAGCCCCTCCTGGACCTGGACGCTGTGCATCGGGTCGGGGGCGCCACCCGTCTGCGCGACGGCGACGGCCGCGAACGATGATGCGGCGAGAACCACGCTCGCCGCGGCCACCGCGACGGCGTTGCGGCGGATGCACCTAGCGATCAGCGGATGTCGAACAACTCGCATGCAGAATCCACGACTCGTTTGAAGCCACCGGGCGGAATCCGTCCGGCACCGGCTTCAGTTCCCCTGGCCCTTCGGATCGGTCGAGTCTGTAGATCTCTTTAGCCTGCGCGGACGCGGGTGCAAGGAAGTAACCGACCGGTTCGCCGCCGAGCTGCGGGCTTTCCTGCGAGGCCGGGACGATCTCGGACGGCGGGCGATCGAGCCACAGCGCCAGGAACGGGATCGCGCGCTCGTCGGGGACGGTGACGGTGCCACAGCCCTGTTCGAACGCGTCCGAGTCGGCGAGATCTTGGAGGTCGTCGCCGAGCCGCTCCTGCACCGCGATCGAGTCGCGAAGATCGGAGAGGCGGTCCGCCTGGGCCGGCACGAAGGCGATCAGCAGCACGGCGATCAGCCCGCCGATCAGCGCCCACCTCCTGCGCCACCGCTCGCCGGGCTCCAGCTCGAGCCACCCGAACACGCCCGCGGCGCAGAAGATCGCCAGGATCGTCGCCGCGGGCAGCAGGTAGCGGGTCAGCACCGCGAGCCCGGCGATCGCCAGCAGCGAGAAGGCGGCCAACGCAACCGCGCACGCCAGTGCGCCGATCATCGCGCGCCTGCGCAGCAGCGTGAGCGAGAGCGCCAGACCGAGAGCCGCCCCGATGAGCACGGGCTCGCGGAGGACCTCCCCGAGCCGCTGCGGCCCGTCGACGACGAGGCCGCGCAGCCCGGTGTCGCGTCCCAGGGCCTCAACCGTGTCCCGGGTCCCGGTCAGCGAGTAGAGCGGATCGCCGGCGTAGGCGAGGTCGAAGAGCATCCAGGCGAGCGGCGCGGCCGCGGCCAGGAGGGCGAGCCCGAGCCCTCGACGGTCCGCGAGGAAGGAGGCGATCGGGGCGAGGGCGGAGCCGCGCGGCCTGTCGGGGTCGCGGTAGGCCAGATATAGGAGATACGCGGCGGAGAACAACCACGCTTCGGGGCGCAGCAGCCCGGCGATCGCGAGCAGCGCCACGACCGGGCCCTCGCGGCGGGGCCTGCGCGTCTCGAGCAGCAGCGCCGCGAGCACCAGCGCCAGGTAGGGGATGTCCACGTAGGCCCGGACCCCGAAGTCGAGCAGCGGCTGGCGGGTGATCACGATCGCCGCCGCAAGCAGGCCGACCGCCGGGTTGAACCACTCCGCGCCCAGCCGGTAGACGAGGTAGGCGACCGCGGCGAGCGCCACGAAGGCGATCACGAGGGTCGCGGTCTCGGCCCCGTCGCCGAGCGGCGAGAGCACGACCCCGACCAGGGTGGCCAGAGGATGCGGGGTGGGGGAGAGCGAGGCGTCGTAGTCAGGCGACTGCCCGTCGGCGATCTCGCTTCCCCACAGCAGCGCGTAGAAGGTGTCGTACTGGACGAAGCCGTGGCCGAAGGCGATCCACAGCGCGAGCGCCCCGCCCCCGATCCAGGCGATCGGCGCGAGCATCGGGCGCATCGCGGCGGGCCTCGTCGCGGGCCGGATCATCGGCCGCGCAGCGTATCGGCCCACTCCGAGCCTCCGGCTACACTGGGCCGCTCGATGGCCGGTCAGCGTCACAGTCTCCGCTCGCACATGGAGCGGCCACGGTGACCCCCGAGACCTCGCTGTACCGCCGCCACCGCCCCAGATCGTTCGACGAGGTGGTCGGCCAGGAGCACGTCGTGCGGACGCTTCGCAACGCCGTCGACCGCGACCGCGTCCACCACGCCTACCTGTTCGTCGGCTCGCGCGGGACCGGAAAGACCTCGATGGCCAAGATCCTCGCCGGCTGCCTCAATTGCCGGCGCGGGCCGACCACCTCGCCGTGTGGGGAGTGCGAGTCGTGCGTCACGATCGCCGCCGGGACGTCGCTCGACGTGATCGAGATGGACGCCGCCTCGAACCGCTCCGTCGACGACATCCGCGACCTGCGCGAGCGCGTCGGCTACCTGCCCGCGGCGGGTCGATGGAAGGTCTACATCATCGACGAGGCGCACATGCTTACCCGCGAAGCGTGGAACGCCTTCCTCAAGACGCTCGAGGAGCCGCCCCCCAACACGGTCTTCGTGCTCGCCACGACCGAGGCCCACAAGGTGATGCCGACGATCGTCGATCGCTGCCAGCGCTTCGACTTCCAACGCCCCTCACTGCCTCAGATCACCGAGGTCCTGACCCGTGTCACGGCCGCCGAGGAGATCGAGATCGACGACGGCGCGATCGGCGCGATCGCCCGAGCCGCGAACGGGAGCTTTCGCGACGCGCTCGGAACGCTTGACCAGCTCGTCGCCTACGGCGGCGCGAGGGTCGCGACCGAGGACGTGCTCTCGGTGCTCGGGGTCGCCGATGCCGACCTGATCTTCGCCGCCGGCGACGCGATCGCGAGCGAGGACGGCAGGGCGGCGCTCGAGGCGACCGGGCGGCTCGCGCAGTCGGGGCGCGATCCCTCGCAATTCTGCCGCGACCTGGTCGCACACCTGCGCCAGCTGCTCGTCGTCAGGACCGCCGGCACGGTGCCCGACGCGTTCAGCGTCACCGCGGCGCAGGAGGAGCGCCTGCGCGAGCAGGCCGAGCGCCTCGGCGACCAGACCCTGGTACGCGCGATCGACGAGCTGTCGGCGGCGCTGAGCGCGATTCGCGAGGGCGACGACGCGCACATGGCGCTCGAGCTCGCCGTCCTGCGGGCCGCGCGCCCCGATCTCGATCCGTCGCGCGAAGCGCTCGCCCAGCGGGTCGAGCGTCTCGAGCGCCGGCTCGCCGCGGGCGGCCCCGCGGCGCCCGCGGGGTCGGGCTCAGCGCCGGTCGAGCCTCCCGACCCCGAGGAGGTCCGCGCCCGGGCGGTGTCCGATTCCCCGAGCGAGCCCGCCGGTGGTGAGGACGCCGCGGGGGATGATCGCGGCGGGGCCGCGGCAGCGGGCGGCGCCACCGTCACGGCGGCCGTGGAGGCGATCGACATCGAGCGGATCACCGGTCTGTGGCCGGCGGTCGTGGATCAGGTCCGCCAGTCGGGCTCGGAGCTGCTGTCCACGGTCTACGAGGCGGCCCGCCCGCTCGCCGTAGACGCCGAGCAGGCCGTACTGAAGATCGGGTTTCCGCCCAGCGCCGCCTTCAACAAGCGCAAGGCCGAGGCGCAGGCCAACCGCGAGCGCTTCGCCGAGGCGGTGCGCACGATCGTCGGCGAGAGCCTGCGCCCCGTCTACGTCCTGCTTGACGGCGAGCCCGAGGAGGAGGAGGCCAACGGTGGCGCCGCGCTCTCCGAGGACGAGCTGATCGAGCGCATAAGGTCGGAGTTCGACGCCGAGTTCGTCGAGGCGGAGGCCGAGCCCGAGGCCGCGAAGGACGAATCCGAATGACCCGCGGTGGCCCCGGAGGCATGGACATGGGCGCCATGCTCAAGCAGGTCCAGCAGATGCAGGCCGAGATGATGAAGGCCCAGGAGCAGCTCAAGGACGAGATCGTCGAGGCCAGCGCCGGCGGCGGCACCGTCAAGGTGAAGATGAGCGGCGACCTGGTTCTCAAGGAGGTCTGGATCGACCCCGAGGCGATCGACCCCGAGGACTCCGAGGTGCTCGCCGACATGGTCATGGCCGCCGTCAACGAGGCGATCCGCGCCGCCCAGGAGCTCGCCGGCGAGCGCATGGGCGGCATCGCGGGCGGACTCGGCGGCCTGGGCGGGCCGGGCGGCCTGGGCCCCGGCGGACCCGGCGCCGGCGGGCTTGGCCTGGCCGGCAGCTGACTAGCACCCGCGACGCCGGCGTAAGCGGGGCTGGGTACGGATGAAAGTCAAGTCCGCTTGCGCTGCTGCACCTCCATTTGCGAGAGTGTCGGTGGGCGCCGGTGACGACGAGCTAAAGGGCAGGTCGCTGGGGCTCTGAGGCCTGCCGCGCTGCTTGCCGCTTTGACGGCCTAGAAGATGCGCGCCCCGGTGTCGCGCCGGCGCCCTTCTTCGGCCCGCTCGCCTTCCAGTCGGCGATCAGCCGACGGTAGGCCGCCTCCGCCTGGCGCTGGAGCGCTTGCTCGGCTTCGCGCTCCTCGGGCGTCGCGCTGATCCGCTGGCCCCGGTGACGGGTGCTGCACTTCGGCGCTCCGGCCAGAAGCTCCGCGCGGCGAAGCTTGTGGCGCGAGAGCGAGGGTCGCCCGTAGGCGTAGTCCTCGCCCCTGGTGAGCATCGACCACGAGATCACCGCCAGCTTTCGCGCGACCGCGACCGTCGCTTTCTGCTTGCCCTTGCCGGCCTGGAGCCGAAGCCAGAAGGCCCTCAGCGGCCCCGGGGCCTCGGCTGCCTTCCAGGCCGCCTCGACGAGCACGTGGCGGGCGTGGGAGTTGCCGCGCTTTGAGATCCGCCCACCGCGCGCCTCTCCCTCGCCGGACTGGCGTGAGGTCGGGTCCAGCCCCAGATAGCCGACCAGCTGGCGCGGGCCCCGGAAGCGGCGAACGTCGCCGATCGCGCTCATCAGCGCCGCCGCAGAGACGACGTCGACGCCAGGGATCGTCATCAGCCGGCGAGCATCCGCGCTCGTGCTCGCCCACGTCGCGAGCTCGCGCTCGCAGGCCTCGATCTCCGCGTCGAGGAAGCCGACCTGGCGCAGGCAGCTCGACACCGTCTCTTGCTCCTCGGCGGGCAGCTCGAGCGCCGCGAGCCACTCGCGACCCCTCTTGCCGAACAGATCGGAGGCCTCCGGGGGGCCGATCAGGCGGCGCTGAAGCGCGGCGTGGACCTCGTTCTTTGCCCGCGTGCGCTGGCGGACCAGCGCCGAGCGGCGCGCGACGCGGCGCCGCAGCGCGCCGGTCGGCTGATCGGGGACCCAGACCGAGACCAGCATGTCCGCCGCCAACAGCCGCGCGAGGGTGCGCGCGTCGCAGCGGTCGGACTTCACCCGCGCGTGGGAGATCGCCCGCACCTCGGCGGCGTTCGCGACCACGACGCGGGCGACGTGGGGCTCGATGATCCTCGCCACCTCCATCGCGGGGCCGGTCGCCTCCAAGACGACCTCGTCGCTTGGGTCGAGGCTCTGGGCGAAGAGCTCGAGCTCCGCCGGGGCGGTCTTGACCCGGCCGGCCGAGCGGACCTCGCCGCCTTCGGCGATCGCCACCTCGCAGAAGCTGGGGTGGACGTCTAACGCGATTGAACGCATGCGCTCCTCCTTGTTTTCGGTTGACGGTGGGAGCGCAGGGGGCAAACGACAGCTACGGATTCGCGCTCGCAGCGCAACCGGGCCGGTCGCAGGGGCGGCCAGATAGGGATGCACGGGCTCTCGGCCCAGACCCAGACAGCGGCCTGCCCTTCCTGCGTTTCCCGAAGTGCCCCATTGCCCGGTGCGCCGACCCTAGGCCGATGCCCGGACGGGGCCTCCACGCTGCAGTTTCATGCCGGTAGGGCGGCGCACAGCGAGCCGCTGAGGGGGCATCCCAGCCGGATGGCGCCTTATTAGCGATATGCGCGAAAAAGGCGCCATCGC
>DASPWW010000167.1:0-4168 GCA_035637595.1 Solirubrobacterales bacterium
GGTCCCTGGTCACCTTGGCGACCACCGAGGCAGCGGCGATCGCAGCGCTGCGCGCGTCCCCGTCCACCACCGCGCGGTGCTCGACCCCGCAGCCGGGGACGCGGAACCCATCGACCAGACAGGCCGCGCCGTCCACCGCGACGCGCTCGAGGCAGATGCCCAGTGCTGCGAGGTTCGAGACGTGCAGGCCGCGCGAGTCGATGCCGCTGACGCAGAACGACTGCACCGCGACGCGCTGCGCCGCGCGCAGCACGACGGGGTACAGCTCCTCGCGCTCCTCGACGCTCATCTGCTTGGAGTCGTTGAGCAGCCCCAGCGCGATGCGGTCGCGGCGCGGAAGCGTCGCGTGGTCGATCAGGACGGCGGCGGCGACCAGGGGGCCGGCGAGCGATCCGCGGCCCGCCTCGTCGGCGCCGGCGACGAAGCGCGTGCCGAGCGAGCGGTCGAAGCGGAACAACCGGCTCGCGCGGCGGCGACGCGCCTTGCGCGGCCTGCGGAGGCTAGAAGATTCCGATGCGGTCGGGGGGCCAGTAGGTCGCAAACGCCTGCCCGATGATCCAGTCGCGCGGGACGGGTCCCCAGAATCGGCTGTCGTCCGACATCCCACGGTTGTCGCCCATCATGAAGTAATGGTCCGCCGGAATGGTGATCTCATCCGGGAGATTGCACTCGGACTCACTCGACGGACAGGGCTTCGTCTCGTAGTCCTGTTCGATCGGCTGCCCGTTGACGATCGGGACACCGTCCTCCACCCGAAGCCGATCCCCAGGTCCCGCGACGATCCGCTTGATGAAGTTCTGGTCCGACATCTCCGGGGTTGGCTCCGCACACGGCTGCTCGGGGCTGTGCTCGACGCCGCACTCCTGACTTGACCCCAGCTCGCTCCCGGCCGGGGGGTGGAACACAACGATGTCCCCGATCTCAGGGTCCTCGAAGTGGTACAGAAAGCGGCTGACCAGCACGCGCTGGGGAGGGTGGAAGGTGAGCGTCGGCTCCATCGACCCGGACGGGATCTGGAACGGCTTGACGAGGTAGGCCTGGATCACGAGCGCGAGCCCGATCGCCAGCGCGACGATCACGACGAGCTCGACGAGCGCCCCGCGCCCCGTTGTCGGCTTCGGGATCAGGCCCCCGCCCCGGACTCGTCTCCCTCGGGTTGCTCGCCGCTGCGGGGTGTCTCCGACCCCTCGGCCTCCTCCCCGCCCTCGGCCTCGGTCTCCTCCGACCCCTCGGCCTCCTCCTCGCCCTCGGCCTCCTCGAGCTCCTCCGGCTCGACGGTCTCGGCCTCGGCCACCGTCTCACCCTCGGAGTCGACGGGTACGGGTTCCTCCTCTTCGGGAATCACGAGCTCGTCCTCGATCCCCCAGCGCCGCTCGGCGACCCGGGCGCGCTTGCCGACCCGGTACCTCAGGTAGTAGAGCTTCGCCCGCCGCACGTCGCCTCGCGCGACGACCTCGAGGCGCTCGACCTTCGGGGAATGCACGGGAAACGTCCGCTCCACCCCGACCCCGAACGACTGCTTGCGGACCGTGAAGGTCTCGCGGGCGCCCTTCCCCTGGCGCTTGATGACGACCCCCTCGAAGACCTGGGTGCGACTTCTGGTGCCCTCTATCACCTGGAAATGCACCTTGACGCGATCGCCTGGCGCGAAGTTGGGCACCCGGTTGAGCTGGCGCCGCTCGATGCTCTCGATGATGCTGCTCATGGTGTGATCCGATGCGTCTGGCCGCTGAACTCGCGGCATGATTGCGGCCGGAACATGCGCTGACCCCCGAGGAGGGGGTCAGGTGGCCCGAGCGGGGCGCGAATGGTACCGAACAGTCCTCGGTGGCCTCGCTCAGTCCGCGGCCCGCTCGCGGCTGCGCTCCAGCCGCCAGCTGCGGACGCGCTCGTGGTCTCCCGAAAGCAGGACCTCCGGCACGTCCCAGCCGCGATAGGAGGGCGGGCGCGTGTAGTGCGGGTACTCGGGGTTCCCGCCGAGCGCCGGGCTGAACGACTCCTCGACGATGCTCTCCGCGGCACCGAGGGACCCGGGCAGCTTGCGCAGCACGGCATCGGCGACGACCATCGCCGCCAGCTCGCCGCCCGACAGGACGTAGCGCCCGATCGAAACCGTGTCGGTCGCGAGATGCTCGCCGACCCGCTCGTCGACACCCTCATAGCGCCCGCACAACAGGGTCAGATCGGGCTCGGTGGCGAGCTCCGCGGCCAGCTCCTCGTCGAGGACCCGGCCCGCCGGGGCGAGCAGCACGATGCGGCGACCGGCGAGGTCCTCTCCGTAGGTGGCGCGCAGCGCGGCGTCGACGACGTCGACGCGCAGAACCATCCCCGCGCCGCCCCCGTACGGAGTGTCGTCGACCTGCCCGGCGCCCAGTGGAGTCGTGTCGCGGTAGTTGAGCAGCCGCAGCTCGCTGCCGTGCCGCAGCGCGTTCTGGACGTGGCGCTGGGCGGAGAACCACTCGAACGCCTCCGGAAAGAGGGTGAAAATGTCGAGCCGCACGTGGCGGGTTACTCGAGGATTTCCACGACGACGCGCCGCTCGGCGCGGGTCGCGGAGGCCTTGGCGATGGTGCGAAGCGCGTTGGCGATCCGGCCCCCCCGCCCGATCACTCGACCGAGGTCGTCATCGGCCACCGTGATCTCGAGCACTATGTCGCCGTTCTCCTCGGTCTCCTCGACGCTGACCGCATCGGGGTCCTCGACGAGCGACCGGGCCAGGAACTCGATCAGCTCACGCATCGCCGCCGGGGGGGCCCACTAGTCGGAGCCCGTCGCCTCGATGCCCTTGGTGCGCAGCAATACGGCGACCGTCTTCGAGGGCTTCGCCCCATGGTCGAGCCAGTAGCGCGCCCTCTCCTCGTCGATCGTGATCACCGAGGGATCGGGCTGCGGGTTGTACTGGCCGATCGTCTCGATCGCCCGCCCGTCGCGGGGCGAGCCGCGGTCGGCGACGACCACGCGCCAGATCGGATTCTTGCGCGACCCGACCCTTCTGAGACGGATTCGAACTGCCATGCGGGCCGAGAGGTTACCGACCGCCCATCAGCTGCTCCGGGCTGGGCATCTTGCCCTCGGCGAGCTGCTTCATCATCTTGCGCATCTGACCGAACTGCTTGGTCAGCTGGTTGACCGCCTGCACGGTGGTGCCAGAGCCCTGAGCGATGCGCTTGCGACGTGAGCCGTTGATGATGTCCGGCCGGGCCCGTTCGGCGGGCGTCATCGAGAGGATGATGGCCTCGACGCGGTCGAGCTCGCGCTCGTCGAGGTTGACGTTGCGAAGCTCCTTGAGCGCCCCTCCCATCCCGGGCATCATCCCGAGCAGGTTCGTGAGCGGGCCCATCCGCCGAACCTGACGCATCTGCTGGAGGAAGTCCTCGAGCGTGAACTGCTGCTTGCGGATCTTGCGCTCGAGGTCTGCCGCCTGCTGCTGGTCGACGCTCTGCTCGGCCTTCTCGATCAGCGACAGGACGTCGCCCATCCCGAGGATCCGGCTCGCCATCCGCTCCGGGTGGAAGCGCTCGAGCTGGTCGAGCTTCTCGCCGGTCGAGGCGTAGAGGATCGGCTTGCCGGTCACGGCCTTGACCGACAGCGCAGCGCCGCCGCGCGCGTCCCCGTCGAGCTTCGTCAGGACCACCCCGTCGAACTCGGCGCGATCCGCGAACTGCTCGGCGACGTTGACGGCGTCCTGGCCGGTCATCGCGTCGAGCACCAGCAGGACGTCGTGGGGCTTGGTGCGCTTGCGGATCGCGACGAGCTGGTCCATCAGCTCCTCGTCGATGTGCAGGCGGCCCGCGGTGTCGACGATCAGCGCATCGCGTCCATCGGCCTTCGCCTGGCCGAGCGCCCACTCCGCGACATCCACGGGGTCGCGGTCGGTCCCCTGGCTGTACACGGTCGCCCCGGCGTCCTTGCCGACCGTGACGAGCTGATCTACCGCGGCGGGGCGCTGCAGGTCGCAGGCGGCGAGCGCGACGTCCTTGCCGTCCTTTGCGAGGTGCTTGGCGAGCTTCGCGCAGGCGGTCGTCTTGCCCGAGCCCTGGAGCCCCGCCATCAGGATCACCGTCGGACCCGAGGATGCGAGGGCGAGGTCGCGCGACGCGCCGCCCATCAGGCTCGCCAGCTCCTCGTTGACGATCTTCACGACCTGCTGGCCGGGATCGAGGCTCTC
>DASPWW010000168.1:0-15247 GCA_035637595.1 Solirubrobacterales bacterium
TTCTACTCGGACTCCGGCTCGGCCGCGGTCGAGGTGGCGCTCAAGATGGCGTTCCAGTACTGGCAGCAGCGCGGCGGCCAGCACGCACGACGGACCTCGTTCCTGTGCCTGACCGACGCCTACCACGGCGACACCCTGGGCTCGGTCTCGGTCGGCGGCATCGACCTCTTTCACGACGCCTATGAGCCGCTGCTGTTTCGCTCGCACCGCGCCTCGGCGGGCGACGCGGGTGAGCTCGAGCGATTGCTCGACATGCATTGCGAGGAGGTCGCCGCGGTGATCGTCGAGCCGCTGGTCCAGGGGGCGGCTGGGATGCGAGTCCAGCCGCTCGGCTACCTGCGACGCATCCGCGAGCTGTGCGACCGCCACGACGTCTTCCTGATCTGCGACGAGGTCGCCACCGGTTTCGGGCGCACGGGGACGATGTTCGCCTGCGAGCAGGAGCGCGTCGCGCCCGACTTCCTGTGCCTCGGAAAGGGCCTGACCGGGGGCTACATGCCGCTGGCCGCGACGTTGACCACCGAACGCGTCCACGACGGCTTTCTCGGCGCGCACGAGGAGTTCCGGACCTTCTTCCACGGCCACACCTTCACCGGCAACCCACTTGCCTGCGCGGCCGCGCTCGCCAGCATCGAGGCCTTCGAGCGCGAGCACACCCTGCTCCGCCTGCAGCCGAAGATCCGCCTCGCACACGAGCTGCTCGCCGAGGTCGCCGCGATGCCGGAGGTGGCCGAGGTGCGGGGTCGGGGGTTGATGATCGGGATCGACCTCGGATCGCACGACGCGGCGTTGCGGCTGGGCCACCGCGTCGCGATCGAGGCGCGGCGCCGCGGCGCGATCATCCGCCCGCTCGGCGACGTGATCGTCCTGATGCCGCCGCTGGCGATCACCAAGGCCGATCTGCGGCGCCTCGTGCGGATCACCGCGGACTCGATCCGCGCCGCGGTCGAGGCGGCCTACGGCGAGCTGCCGGCCGAGCTCGATGCGGGGCGCGCCACCGCCGGCGCCGCGGTCCCCACCGAGGTCGCCCGGGCCGCGTAGTCCCGCCGTTCCAGGTCGCGCTCGCGGCGCATCATGTAGCGCAGCGTGATCAGCAGCAGGACGTCGAAGCCGAGTCCGATCGCGGCCGAGAACTGGGACTCGACGAACGAGAAGAACTGCCCGATGAAGATCTGGACCATCAGGGCGCGGTCGAACCAGCGGTAGGCCTCGAGCCGCGTCCCGCTCCGCAGCCGCACGAGGCCGAGGATCACCAGAGCTCCGGAGACCAGCGACGACGCGAGGCTGGCGACGTTGAGGAACGAGACGTGCTCGTCTCCGACCCCGCTGACGGTGACGGGAGCGTCCCCGCCGCCGAGCGCAAAGCCCGCGATCAGCACCAGGCCGATCACCTGGATCATCGTCCCGAGCGCCCAGACGCTGAACAGCCCGGCCACCACCCTCGTGAACCAGGGTCTGTCGATGAGCGCGAAGTAGCGGGCCCGGACGGCGTGCGCGGCCCGTGTCGCCCGACCAGGCTCGGGCGTCGGTAGTGCGTCGATCCTCTCGAGCAGCCCGCGGACCTGTGCGGTCAGCGCGTCGTCTGGATCGGCGCGATCGAGAAGCGCCAGCGCGCGCTTGCGCTCGCGCTCGTCAAGGTCGTGGCGGGCGGCCTCGGCCAACGCGTCGACCGAGTTGACGAGGTATTCGCGCTGCGAGAAGCCGCGCCGGTGCTGCATCTGGCGCGTCGCGAAGTAGAGCCCGATGAAGATCAGGTAGATCAGCGCCGCGGCCGGCTGGAAGAAGTAGTCGTTGTCGGAGGTGATGAACTTGCCCAGCTCGTCGATGAAGAACCCGAACCCGACTCCACCGAGGATGGCGGCGGGCATGCGCAACGAGCGCCCGACGTAGGACAGCGCGAGGCCGATCGCGATCAGCATCAGCAGGCCGCCCCACAGCAGGTGCGCGATGTGGAGCTTCCCTCCGCCGAGCTGCGGGTACTGCGTGAGCCAGAGCTGCAGGCGGATGACGAGGATCGTTGCCACCGCCGAGATCAGGAAACCGTCCTGAAGCGACCCGATCTCCACGTCACGCACCTGCGATCGCCAGATCGGTCTCATGCGAGCCCCCGCTGCATGCCGATTGAAGTGTGATGGAAGCGACTGGCGGCCGTAGTAGTGGTGTGGAGCAGACGCTGGCGGCACCCGCCACCGAGATCCCCAGCGACGCCGACGCGGCGTTCGAGGCGCTGTATCGCTCGAGCCGCGACGACGTCTACGCCTACGTCGCGGGACTGCTGCGTGACCGCTCGGCCGCCGAGGACGTCACCGCGGCGGCCTTCGAGCGCGCCTACGGCAGGCGGGCCCGCTTCGACGCGCGGCGCGGCACGCCGCGTGCGTGGCTGTTCGGGATCGCACGCAACGCGGCGCTCGACGAGCTGCGGCGCCGCAGGCGTCACGCCGAGCTCGCCGCCGAGCCCGCGGACGACGCCGCGGCGCCCGACGCCGCGGCCGAGGTCGGGGTGCGGCGGGCTGCGCTGCGCGGCGCTCTCGCCCGACTGTCGCCCCGCGAGCGCGAGCTGGTCGCGCTCAAGTTCTTCGCCGGCCTCGGCAACGCCGAGATCGCCGCCGTGCTGGGCGTCAGCGAGACCAATGCGGGCACCCGGCTGCACCGCACGATCCAGAAGCTGAGGAGGGCCTGCGATGAGGCTGCGTGAGACCGAGACCCTGAGCCCCGAGATCGAGCGCGAGCTGGACGCCCTCGACGCGGCGCTCGCCGGGCACGCGGTCGATCCCGAGCTGATCGGGGTCGCCGAGCTGGCGCGCGAGCTGCGCGCCCAGCGCCCCGTCCCGCGGCCCGAATTCGCCGCCGGGCTCGACGCCCGCGCCACCGAGGGCTTCCCGCGTGCCGACTCCACCGGGCCGGTTGCGTGGGCGCGGGGATGGATCGTCGCCCGCCCGCCGCACCGGATCCTGGCGCCGGCGCTCGGTGCGGCGACGCTTGCGGTGGTCGTCGCAGTCGCGATCTCACAGGGCGGCGGAAGCGGCGGCGGCGAGCTGACGACCGCGACGCAGCCCTCGGGCGCCGCGGAGTCGCTTCAGGGTCCGGCCAAGCCCGCCCCCGCCGGCGAGGCCGCCCCCGCACAGCCGGCGCCCAGTGACATCGGAGTGCAGACCGACCGCCAAGGGCTCGTCCCCGGCCAGCAGAACCGCAAGGTCGAGCAGGCCGCCCAGCTCAGCCTGTCGACCGAGCCCGACGACGTCACCGACGTCGCCGACGACGTGATCGCGGTGACCGACCGCTACCGCGGCATCGTCGTCTCGTCCCAGGTCAGCGGCGGGGACGGTGAGAGCTCTGTCGCCCGCTTCGACCTCGCGATCCCGGCGACGAGGCTCCAGGACGCCCTCGCCGACATCTCTGCGCTCGCCGACGTGAGCGCGCGCAGCGAGAGCATGCTCGACATCACCCAGCCGTTCGTCTCCGCGCGCCAGCGGCTCGCCGACGCGCGCGCCGAGCTGGAGAGCCTGCTGGAGCAGCTCGCCGCGGCCGACAGCCCGCGCGAGACGGCGAGCATCCGCGAGCGCATCGACGCCGTGCGGGGGGAGATCGCGCAGGCCCGCAGCCAGGTCGAGGATCTCGCGCGACGCGCCCGCTTCGCGCGCGTCAGCGTCACCGTCGAGGGCGACGGGGGCGACGGATGGACGCTGGGCGACGCCGCGGACGACTCGGTTGCCGTGCTGCGCACGATCGCCGGCGTGGCGCTGGTCAGCCTCGCGATCCTGGTCCCGGTCGGGGTCGTGGCCGCGATCGGGTGGCTCATCGCACGCGGCACGGCGCGCCGGCGCCGCGAGCGCGCGCTCGACTAGCTGCGGCTCGAGGCCGGCTCGGCGAGGCCGGCGAGCTGCTCGCTTCGCCGCCACAGCTCCTCGGCGACGAAGTCGTCGGCGGCCTGTCCGACCACACGACGCTGGCGCTCCCCGGCGAAGTAGCCGCCGGATACGCGCTGGGCCTCGGGCGCGCTCGCCAGGTAGACGACCGTGCGCGCGCCGCGCCGCGGCGAGCCGAGCAGCAAGCGGACCGCCGACCACCCGATCCCCGTGACGCCGCCGGCATTGCGGCCAAGCCGCGACCTGATCACCCCCGGGTGCAGGCAATTGGCGACCACGCCGGTGCCCTCGAGCCGCTTCGCCAGCTCGCGCGTGAAGAGCACGTTGGCGAGCTTGGAGTTCGAGTACGCCCGCCAGCCCGACCACGAGCGCTCGAGCTCGAGGTCGTCGAGGTCGAGCAGCCCGCCGGCGTGTACCCCGGAGCTCGTGGTCACGACCCGTGAAGGCGCGGAGGCCCGCAGCCGATCGAGCAGCAGGTTGGTGAGCAGGAACGGAGCCAGGTGGTTCACCTGGAACGTGAGCTCGTGCCCGTCGACGCTGACCTCGCGGCGCCCGAAGAAGGCGCCGGCGTTGTTGACGAGGACGTCGATGCGCGGATGGCGCTCGAGCAGGCGCGCCGCGAGGTCGCGGACGTCGTCGAGCGACGCGAAGTCGGCGCGCTCAGGCTCCCCGGCCGAGCCCAGCTCGCCGATCCTTTCGGCCACGGCGCGCAGGCGGCGCTCGTCACGGCCGACGGGAACGACGGTCGCGCCGCGCCGCGCCAGCTCCACGGCCGCCGCCTCGCCGATCCCGGAGCTGGCGCCGGTGACGACGACGCTCACACGGCCTCGCGCTCGGTGGCGATCGCGCCGAGCCCGGTGAAGAGCACCGCCAGCATCGTCCCGAAGAGCTCGTCGGGGACCTCGTCGGGCTCGAGCAGCTTTGCGAGCGCGAATCCGTTGGCCATCGTGAAGGTCATCATCGCGACCTGCTCGACCGGCAGCGGCGGCTCGGTGCCGGCCTGCTCGGCGGTCGAGCGGTAGACGGCGGCGATCCGCTCGCGCAGCGAGCGAAGCCGCGTGGTGAGCTCCTGACGGAAGTCCTCGTCACGCGCCGCGTAGGCCGTGAACTCGAGGAAGAGGCGATGCCACTCGTCGTCGCCGAGATGGCGGGCGAAGTCCGCGCCCGCCTCGCGCGCCTGGTCCTCGATCCCGCCTCCGGCGGCGGCCACGCGGTCGATCTCCTCGAGCCGCTCCTCGAAGCGCTCGTCGAGCATCGCCAGAAAGAGCTCCTCCTTGCTCTTGAAGTTGGCGTAGAAGGCGCCCTTCGTGTAGCCGGCGTCCTGCGCGACCTCGTCGATCGAGCCGCCCTCCATCCCCTTGCGGCAGAAGACCTTCGCCGCCGAGCGCAGCAGGTTGGAGCGCGTGTTCGCCTTGCGCTCCTTGCGTGTCAGCCGGGGCGGCATCAGCCGGCTCCAGCTTCGCTCGCGTTCCCCGCGCCGATCGACTCTTGGGCCATCCACCGCGACGGAAACCACTGCCAGCGCGCGACCCGACCATCGCGGACCGTCCACAGGGTCGCGGGCCTGACCTCGACCGGGCCCTGCGGCGAATCGGACACGATCCGCACCTGGACGAGGACCCGCCTGTCTCCGAGATCCTCGGGCTCGCCGACCTCGACGCTCGCGTAGCCGGCCCTGCGGCGCTCCCAGAAGGCCCGCACCCCGGCGTGGCCGCGAAGGACGCCCTCGGGCGCGTGGATCTCGCAGTCGGGCGAGTACAGGCCCACGGCCGCGTCGATGTCTCCGCGCCGCACCGCCTGGTAGACCTCGGCGACCACGGCGGCGCCGCTCATCGCACACCCCCCACGCTCAGGTCCATCCGCTGCGGCTTGATCGCGGCCAGCCACCGGATGCCGCGGGGGCACTCGACCTGGCTGGCGATCATCGCCGCGACCGGCTCGGTCACGTTCTTGAGCCAGTGCAGGTGGCGCTCGCCGAACTCGACCTTCGCCAGCCGGCCGGCGGCGCGCCGGGTCACCTCGCTCACCAGCACCTCGTCGCCGCCGGCGGCGGTGCAGAGCCGCGCCGCGACGTTGACGGTCATCCCGTACCAGTCGTTGGCGCGGTAGACGGCGGGGCCCGTGTGCATGCCGACGCGCACCGGGGGAAAGCCCGGGACCGCGTCGAGCTCGCGGACGATCCCGAGCCCGAGCCTGACCGCCGCGCCGGCGTCCTCGCAGCGCAGCATCAGGGCGTCGCCGAGCGTCTTGAGCTCCTCGGCCCGATGCGTCGGCAACAGGCGCCGTACACGCTCGTAGAACTCGATCGCGACCTCCGCGCCGCGGTCGTCGCCGGCCGCCGCCGTGAGCGCCGTGAAGCCAACGAGATCGCTGAACAGGAAGGTGCTCGGGGGCGTCGGCAATGGCTCGGAGCTCACATACCGTACGGTATCCGAATACCACCCGGTATGTCAAGCGAGACCTGTCGGCTCGCTACCCCTCGTAGGGCTCGAAGTCGGCCTTGCGGGCACCGCACACGGGGCAGAACCAGCTGTCGGGAATCTCCTCGAACGGCGTCCCCGGCGGGATGCCGCCGTCCGGGTCCCCCTCGTCGGGGTCGTAGATGAACCCGCACGAGGTGCACATCCAAAGCTGCTTGGCCTCGATGCTCGCCTCCATCGGCCGCCGCAGACTAACGCAGCCCGCGGGATAGATTGGAGGCATGCCCGGCGACCCCACCACCCCCCGACCGGCCGCCACAGTGATCCTGCTGCGGCGCGGCGGCAAGCACACCGACCGGGCGCTCGAGGTCCTGCTCGTGCAGCGCAACCACGAGGCGAAGTTCATGCCCGGCGTGTGGGTGTTCCCCGGCGGAGCCGTCGGCGACGACGACGTCGAGGCGGCGCGCGAGACGCGCGGCGACTTCGCCGACGAGATCGACGACGACGAGCTCGCACACCGCGCGTGCGCCGTGCGCGAGCTCGAGGAGGAGGCCGGCATATCGCTGTCCGCCGCGGAGCTGCGGCCGTGGTCGCGCTGGATCACCCCCGAGGTCGTCCCGATCCGCTTCGACACGCGGTTCTACCTCGCGCTCGCTCCGGCCCACTCGCCGCCGAAGCCCGATGGCGCCGAGACCGTCGACGCGGGATGGTTCGAGCCTCGCGCGGCGCTGGATCGCCACCGGGCGGGGGGGCTCGAGCTCGTCTTCCCGACGATCAAGCACCTCGAGTCGCTGCTCCCCTACAAGGGGTCCGAGGAGGCGCTCGCTGCGGTCGCCGAGCTCCCTCCCACCCCGGTGCTGCCGCGCGTCGTCGGCGAGGGCGAGCGGCGGCGGGTCGTCCTGCCGGGCGAAGCCGGGTACGAGTAGAACTAGGACATGACCAGCAGCCTTCCACCCGAAGTCCGCGACGTCTTCGAGCGCTTCATCACCACCGAGTACACGACGGTGGACTCGCGCCAGCAGCCGATCACCTGGCCGGTGACGCCGTACTACCGCTCGGGGGAGCCGACGATCGACGTCACGACGGGGCTCGGCTATCCCAAGAAGGCCGACGACGCGCAGCGAAACCGCTACGTCTCGCTGCTGTTCTCCGATCCGACCGGCTCGGGCATCGAGGGCGGCTGCCGCGTGCTCGTCCAGGGCACGGCGCAGGTCGACGACCGCGACCTCGATGCGAACCGGGAGCGCTACTGGCGCGAGTCGGGCGAGAAGCTGCCGGCGACCAAGGAAATGCACCCGCCCAAGCTCCTGCGCGGGATGTTCGGCTGGTACTACACGCGGATCTACGTCAACGTCCGGCCCGAGCGCGTATTCGTGTGGCCGGAAGGCGACCACTCCACCCCCCCGACCGTCCACGACGCGCGCCTGGAGGAGGTGCGCTCCGGGCACACCGAGGAGCCGCCGGCCGAGCACGAACCGCCGCAAGGCGGCGCGCCGAAGTGGGACGAGCGCATCAACGAGCTTGGACGGCGGTACGAGACGGCGGTGCTCGCGTGGGTCGGCCCCGACGGGTTTCCGATCTCGATACGGGTACCGGTGCGTCTCGATCAGCGGGCGGGCCGGATCGCGGTCGGGTCGACGCCCGCCGGCCTGCCGATCGCGGAGGGGCGCGCGTGCCTGACGGCCCACAGCCACGGTCCCCGATTCGAGTGGCAGGAGAACTTCCAGGTCCGCGGCGACCTGGTGCGCGACGGCGACGGCTGGGCGGTGGTGCCGCGACGCGCCATCGGCGGCTTCGAGCTTCCCGATGAGAGCACCATGGCTCGCTACCGCCGCAACCTCACGAAGTCGATCCGCTTCTATCGCACCGCGCGCGGGCGTCTCAAGCAGCGGGACTAGCCGGAAATGGCGCCAGGCCGGCGTGCCACGGCCCCGCGGGGTACGTCGCTATGCCGTGCTCGTCCATCTCGCGGCGTACGCGCTCGAACAGCTTTCCGGCGTTGTCGATCGCGAGCTCGAGCTCGTCGCGACTGCGCCCGCGCAGCCGCCAGAGGAAATAAAGCTGGCGCTCCGAGACGCCGAAGTCGATCTCGCGGTCGATCGTCGTCACCCAGGTCAGGAAACCGGGGCTGAACATCTCGCGAAGCGCCACGGGGTCGTACTCGCTCGGCACCGTGGCGAGGAAGCGCTTGTTGAACTCGATGCTCTCGAACTCGACCTTGCGCCGGGAAACGCGGCGCTCGACGATGTCCTCCGGCCTCGTCTCGAGCGACTCGACGTTCCATTGCGGCATCACCTCGGCGAGGTCGGGCATGTGCGCCTTGGCGAGCACGGCGTGGGGCAGGACCGTCTTGGAGAACATGCCGCCCTCCTCGCGCTCGTCGGCATCGCACGACGCCCCCCAAAAGCCCTCCGCGAGCTGGCCGGTGAGGCGGTTGGTGCCTCCCGGGCAAAGTGCCGCGGGACCGCCGGCGGGGTTGAGGCCGCCGACGGGCTCATAGCGCAGGCCGCGCTTCTTTGCGAGCGCCGCGACGGTCTCGGCCCAGGCCTGAGCCTCGTCCCCGGCGCTCATCTCACCGCGGCCTGGCGCTCGCCACCGAACCGCGTGTCGCGCTCGGCGCTCAAAGTGCCTTGCGGTAGAGCTCCGCGAAGTCGTCCTCGCTCGGCTCGCGTGGGTTGACGAGCGTGCAGCCGTCGCCCATCGCTCCCTCGACCAGGGCCGGGATGCCCTCCTCAGGGACTCCGACCTCCGATAGCCGCCCCGGAAGCCCGAGGCGCGAGACGAGCTCGCGGACGTGATCGGCGAGCCCCTTGCCGATCGCCTCCCCGCCGCCGGACGCGTCGGCTCCGATCACCTCCGCGATCGTCCGGTAGCGGTCGGCGATGTCCTCGCCACCCGCCGCGTTGTACTCGATCACCCACGGAAGGTTGATCGCGTTCGCGACGCCGTGTGGCACCTCGTAGTGGGCCCCGCACGGGTGCGACATCGAGTGCGTGATCCCGATCGCTCCCGAGCCGGATGGCGCGATCGCGAGATTGGCCGCGATCAGCATGTTGCCGCGCGCCTCGGCATCCGAGGTGTCGGCGACGGCCCGCTCGAGGTTGTCGCGGATCATCCGGACGGCCTGAAGGGCGAAGGCGTCGGCGTGTGGGTTCCACTCCGACGAGACGTGGCCCTCGATCGCGTGGGTCAGAGCGTCCATGCCGGTCGAGGCGGCGATCGGGGCGGGCAGCGTCTCGGTAGCGGCCGGGTCGAGGATCGCTAGGTCCGGGAAAAGGGCGAGATCGGCGATCTCGACCTTGATCTTCTCGGCGCGGTCCTTGACAACCGCGGCGAAGCTCGCCTCGGAGCCCGTGCCGGCCGTCGTGGGGATCGCGGCGAGCGGGGCGAGGGGCACGGGTCGGCCCATCCCGTCGCTCTCGCGCGGCAGGGTCAGAAAGCCCTCCCAGTCGCGCACAGTCCCGCTGTGGGTGAACAGGACGTTGGCGGCCTTCGCGGTGTCCATCACCGACCCGCCGCCGACCGCGAGGAAGCTGTCGGCGCCCGCGTCCCTGGCGGCCTCGGCGCAGCGCGCGACGACCTCGGTGTCGGAGTCCTGCGGAACCTCGTCGAACGTGCCCGCGACCTCGAGCCCGCCGCCCTCGATGCCCTCGGCCGCGCGTCCCGGGATCCCGGTGTCTCTGATCACCGCGTCGGTCACGACCATCACCCGGGCGGCCCCTTCCTTTGCGAACTCGAACCCGGCGCTCTCGATCAGGCCCTCGCCGGCGATCACCCGCGTCGGGCTGGAGAACTGGTAGAAGGGCTTGAAGCCCGCCATCTGGCGGGCTCCGGCCATTGAGGCCTCGGCTTCCATCCCGGCAGTGCCCGCGCGCGACGCCTAGACGTTGACCAGGTCGTCGCGGCCCTGCTGCTCTAGCTGGGCCTTGTAACGAGGAAAGACCGGCTTGGTGAGCGGAACGAGCTTGAGGATCTTCGCGACCGGGCCCTTGGCCTTGATCTGACCGCGCGCCATCGCCACGGTGACGTTGACCTTGCCGAGCCAGAAGCGGTGCGCCGTGTCGGCCTCCATGCTCATCGTCACGTCGGGCTCCATCTCAGAGTCGCCGAAGTCGACCTGACCCGGCTCTCCCTCCTGCAGCCGCGTCGTGATCGCCGAGTCGGGGTCGGTGAACTCGTAGCGGACGATCGCGTTCGCCTTGTTGAACTTCGGCGCCAGCTCATCGTCCTGGGATAGGTCCACGAACAGCTTTCCGATCGTGTCGTAGACGTCCTGGGCGTCCTTGAAATAGGCCAAATCGTCTCTCCTCCCTGGGGAAAACGGCATTCGATGAGCGGGGGGTGCGCCCATCTGGGCCGAATCCTTCCAGAATCCCCGCACAGCGGTCCCCGGCGGGGACGCGGCAACGCGGCCGCCCCTGCGAATCGTCACCCGAGCTGCGACATGACCTCGGCGGCGAACCACTCCATGGCCCCTGGTGTCTGGGGCGCGAGCAAGCCGACCTGGATGAGGACGAGCCCGACGCCCGCCTCCGCATAGCGCCCCAGCTCGTCGACCATCTCGGCCGCCGATTCGCCCAGGTTGCGGCGGTCCGGTATGAAGGTCTCGCCCACCCGCTCGGGCGGGACCATGCCGCGCGTCGCAGACAGGTCCAGCTCCGCCGGGTCGCGACCCACCTCCTCGGCCAGCTCGTCGAGGGTGCGCCGGATGTCGGGCATCTCCTCGGCGTAGACCTCGAACCCGTGCCACCCGTCCCCCTGCCGCAGGGCGCGGCGCAGCGCCGGGCGGCTGTTGCCCCCCACCCAGACGGGGGGCTCGGCGCCGCGTGGGGTCATCGCGAGCACGACGTCGTCGAAGTCGACGAAGCGGCCGTGAAACGAGGCCGGATCGTCGCGCCACAGCGTGCGCAGGACCTCGATGTACTCGTCAAGCCGCGCTCCGCGCTCCGCCGCGTCGAGGCCCAGGGCCGCGAACTCCTCGCGCATCCATCCGGCCCCCACGCCGAGGATCAGCCGGTCACCAGACAGCAGGTGTACGGTCGCGGCCTCCGCCGCGACGATGATCGGGTTGCGGTAGGGCAGCACCAGGACGCTGGTCCCGAGCCGCACGCGCTCCGTGCGAGAGGCCACGAACGCCAGCGTCGACAGTGGCTCGAGCCACCGTATCCCTGGCGTCATCGCCATCTCCGTGCCGGAGCGCCCGTAGGGGTACTCGCTCTGCCGCGCGTAGGACATCAGCGCGTGGTCGGTCGCCCACACCGAGTCGAAGCCGAGCCGCTCCGCCGTCTCCGCGACTTCCAGCAGCTGGTCGGGTTTGTGATCGAGCCCGACCGTCGGGAGCGCGACGCCGATCTTCACGCCGCGAGTCTAAGTGCTGAGTGGACCCCCGCTGAGGTGCGCGCGGCTTACGGATCCGCGTACAGGTTGGGCGCTTGGCCGCCGCCGAACTCGCTGCCGTACGGCGGCGCGATGACGCACGCGGCGGAGAGGACCGTCTTCTCGAGCTTCTCGCCACCGCTGGGGTCGCAGTCGAAGTTGGGGAAGATCCCCGCCGTCGCGGCCTGGTAGTTGTTGAAGGCCAGCGGCTGCGGATAGCCGTTGCCGCGGTTGGTCTCCAGCCGTTCGGGCTGGATCGCGACCGACTCCGTGCTCAGGTAGACGGCCTGGCGCAGGTAGTGGCGGGCCGACGGCTGGCCGGGTTGCGGCGGCAGGGTGGCGGCCATACTGGATGGCGGCCCGACGAGGAAGTCCGTGACCGTTTGGCGGTACGCGCCCAGGTACCGGATCACCGGGTTGAGGTTGGCGAGGAAGGGGTCGAGGCGGTCGAGCACGGGCGCCAGGGCGTCTAGGAAGCGCCGCAGCGCCGGCAGGCCGTTCTTGGATACCCGAATCAGCGGCCTGAAGTCCTTAAACAGGCTCTCGAGGCTCGGCGACAGCTCGCGCACGCTGCGCAGCGTCGGACTGATGTCGCGCGCCACCGGGATCAGGTCGCGGATCAGCGGCTCGGTGTTGTCGGCGAACTGATCGAGGCGGATGAACGTCGCCCGGCTCTCGCGCTCGAAGGTCGGGAAGACCTGGAAGGTCTCGGCGAGCGCCCGGTCCTCGGAGGCGAGCGCGTCGAAGGTGTCGTTGGAGTTGGTGATCAGGCTGGCGAGCTCCTGGTCGTGGGCGGTAAGCGCCGCGAATACCTCGCCGGTGTCGCGCACCAGGCCCTTGAGCGCCACCTTCTGGCGGTCCAGGATCTCGAGCACGTCGGAGGCGTCGGTCACGAACGGCCCCAGGTTGCCCAGCGCGTCGTTTACGTCGAGGCCGCGGTCTTGGATCGCGACGGCGGCGTTTGCCTGCCAGCGCTGGAAGGACTCGCGGGTCTGCTCGTCGAGCGCGTTGAAGATCTCGTCGATCTGGGTCGCGTTTTGGACCTGCGTGGACGACAAATGACCGCCCTCGGGGACCGACTCGACCGACTCGGCCTCGGCGTCGGTGGCGCCTCCCTGGGCGCCGAGCGAGACCGGCGCCCCGGCGTCGGTTTTCGAGCCCGGGGTGAGCTCGATGTAGGTCTCGCCGAGCAACGTCTTCTGGCGCAGGATCGCCCGGGTGTCCTCGGCGATCGGGGCGAACTCGGGCTCGATCTCGATCGTCGCGCGGGTGGCGTTTCCCTCGTCGGGCAGCTCGAGCGTCTTTACCTTGCCGACCGAGACCCCGCCGATTCTGACGTCGGCCTCGATGGCGAGCGTCGTCGCCTCGGGGAAGTCGGCGCTGAACTGGTAGCTCTTGGGCTTTAGCGGGATCGGCCCGCCGAAGGCGACCCACAGGAAGAGCAGCAGGCCGAAGCACGACAGCGCGAAGCCGACGGCGACGAGGATGCGCCCGATCGAGGGAGCCTGCTTTTGCATCAGCCGCTCACCTCCATCATGGGTTGCACAGTCCTCCGGGCTGGAAGAGCACGCTGAACCCGGTCAGGTTCTCGAAGATCGGGCGGGCGAACATGGGCGCCCCCGACGACGCCTCGTTGATCAGGTCGTCGAGGTTGTCGCAGCTCGACGTCAGGTAGATGCGCCTGTAGAGCCCCGTGCCGTCGCCGGCGGAGAAGATGCTGTTGCCGAGGTGGCCCAGCCAGCCGACCCAGTACAGGTAGCCCTCGTCGCGGCCCTGCGTCCCGGGCGGCTCGGCGCCGTTGGGGTTATAAGCGACCATGTTGCCCAGCCTGTTGATCTTCTCCCCGACCACGGTGAGCTTGGGGGTCGCCTTGACGAGCGGCTTGGACGCCTTGCGCAGGTTCTTGACCGGGTTGCGCGCCTTGCGCACGAAGGGCCGGATCTGGTGCTGGATTACCGGCGTCGCGTCCTCGGAGAGGTCGACCACCGAGGCGTTCATCTCGTCGAGGTTGCGCGCGAACGGCCGCAGGTCGTTAAACGCCGGGCCCAGCACGGCCGCGAAGTCGGCGACCTGGGCCAGCGCCTGGTGGGCCTCGGCGAGCGTCGGCCCGAGCAGCCGGACCGCATGCTGGACGTCGGTGTCCTGCGAGGCGATCGCGCCGAGCGCGGCGTTCGAGGAGTCGACGAGCTGGGCGAGGTCGTCCTCGGAGTCGCCGACCGCCTGGGTGAGCAGGTTTAGGTTGTGGACAAGGCGCGCCAGGGCCTCCTTGCGCTGTGCGACCTTGGAGTTGAGCTTCGCCAGCTCGCGGTTTAGGGGGCCCAGCGAGCCGAGGACCTGGCCGAGGTCGCGCCCCCGCCCCTCCAATCCCTTGCCGGCGCCGACCAAGAGCAGCCGCAGGTAGGCCTGGGTGTCGGAGTCCAGGGCCTCGAGGATCTGGTCGAGGTTGACGTCGGGGGCCGTGTTTGAGACCGGCAGCGTCGCGCCCTCGTCGACCTCGCCGGCGGCCTTCGAGCCCGGGTCCATGTCGAAGAACATGTCCTTGAGGCCCGTGGTCGGGCGCATCAGGATCGTCGCGTCGTCGTAGATCGGCAGGAACTTGCGGTCGATCGCGAACGTCACGACGCCCTTGCCGTTTACGACCTCGACCGACTGCACGTCGCCGACCCTCACTCCCGCGACGCGCAGCGTCTGGCCCTGGCCCGGGACGACCGCCTGGGCGGTCTCGAACTCGGCCTTTAGCTCGAAGGGCTTTTCCTCGAGCACGGGGACGCGCAGGCGCTCGTGCTGGACGATGTACCAGGAGACCAGGAGCGCGACGACGAGCAGCACGGCGACGGCGATGAAGTCGCGCAGGTGCTTGCGGATCGCCGAGGTCACTGCCCGCCTCCCTGGGAGCCGTCGCCGCCGGAGTCGAAGTTGCTCGACATCAGATCGAGCAGCTGCTGCTCGATGCTGTGCGGAGTGACGTCGCCGGGCACCGGGTCGGGACTCGGCGCGGGCTCGGGTGAAGCGCTCGCCTGGCTAGGCGGCAGGCCTGGCGGGCCGGCGTTGAGGTCGGGCGGCTCCTGGTTCTCGCACGGCTGGTTGGGCTTGAACGGCGGCTTCGCGGACGACTCGATCGTCGGCATCTGGCCGAGGAGCTGCTGCTGGAGCACGCCGACCTGCGGCGGCGAGGTAGATGTGGCCGGCAGCTGAACCGTGTTCGTCCCACCCGCGGCCTGCACCCGGATGAACTGGCCGTTGGCGTCGCCGGAGCGGCTCTCGCCCGAGACCCCCACCAGGCCGTAGCCGGTCTCCTTGTAGACGGGGCCGACCGCGGGATGCGGGTAGCCGGTCCCGCCGCTGACGCTGTCGTTAGACCACGGGATGATCACCGTGTCGAAGCAGCTCGCCAGCGCCCGGCTCTGCTCGAGAAACGGGATCGTCTTCTTGGAGAGCTTCGCCAGCCGCGGGATCGTCGGGCGCAGCTCGTGCACGAGCCCGCGCAGCTCGGCCTTGGAGACCAAGAGCCGCAGCTGGTGGACGAACGGGGTCGCGACGTCGAGCGTGTGGGGCGACGAGCGCACGCCCGGGAGCGCCTCGCGC
>DASPWW010000169.1:0-19797 GCA_035637595.1 Solirubrobacterales bacterium
GTCCGCGGCGTTCCTGCTCTGGTAACGGCGATAGGCAGCTGTTCCTGCTGTCAGGAGCGTGGTCGCGATCAGGGCGACGAGCAGCCACGTGAGAGTGCTCTCCTCGCCCTCGCCGACGGCGCTTACCGCCGCTGCGGGGACGTGCGCCGGCGAGTTGACATCGACCTTGCGAAGCTTCACCGCTGGAGCTCCGTAGTCCGGCGAGGTCGCGATCCGCTCGAGCTGGGAGGCGGTCTGGGCGGGTTGGCGCTCGAGACTCGACTTCACGGTCGGCGAAAGTTCGGGTGCCGCGTTCTCGCCGCCCTTGCCCTCGTGGCGTGGCCTGCCGACACCCGGCACTTTCGGCCCGCGTGCCGTCGGCACGCTCTCCACGTACTGGTCCGCAGCGGAGAAATCGTCGCTCAGCGAGGGCGCCTGCGCCGGTGCAGGAGCATCGGCCGCGAGGACCGGCGCCGCGAGCCAGAGCGCGCAAAGCGCGACGAGCGCGAGGGCGAGAGGGGCAAGTCCGGGCTGTGGGCGACGCACGGGCGCGCTCATCCCCACTCGTGTTCCTCGTGCTTGCCCCGCAGCACGCACGCGACGGTCATCAAGATGATCTTGAGGTCGAGCCACGGACTCCAGTTCTCGATGTAGTAGTTGTCCCACTCGACGCGGTCGGCCAGCGACGTCTTGCCCCGCAGTCCGTGGACCTGCGCCCATCCGGTGATCCCCGGCTTCATCCGGTGACGCTCGCGGTAGCGGTACACCTCGCGCTCGAACCACGGCACGAGCTCCTCGCGCTCGGGGCGCGGCCCGACGATCGACATCTCGCCGCGCACGACGTTGAACAGCTGCGGCAGCTCGTCGAGCCCGGTCTTGCGAAGCAGGGCCCCGACCCGGGTGCGACGGTCATCCCCCTCGACGCCGCCGGGCGCGAGCCCGCGGTGGAAGACCTCGTCGAGCGTCTTGTTGCCGTTGCTCCGCTGGCCCGCATAGGGCTGCGCGCGCATGCTTCGGAACTTGAGCATCTCGAAGTCGCGGCCATCGAGGCCGACGCGGCGCTGGCGGTAGAAGATCGGGCGGCCGACGCTGATCCGCACGGCAAGCGAGCAGACGATGACAACCGGGGACAGCGCCGCGACGGCCAGCAGCGCAAGTAGCCGGTCGAGCGCGTACTTGCTGGACATCCGCCAGCCGCGCGGGGTCGAGGGGAAGATGCTGACCAGCGGCAGCCCGACAGTGCGTTGAGGGACGATGCGGTCGGGCATCGCCTCGAAGAGGCGCGGAACCACCGAGACCGTGACGCCGAGCTCGTGCAGGCGCCGCGCCAGATCGAGCTGTGTCTCGTGCGACGCGGACGAGAAGCCGATGATCGCGTGCTCGATGCCCAGCTCCCTGACGATGGCTCCCAGCTCTGGGCCGGAGTCGAAGATCTGTAGCTCGGACTGCGACGCCAGCTCGGCCGGCTCGAGGTCCGCCTCAGGCAGCGGATCGTCATCGACGAATGCGACCGGCTGGAGGCCCACCTCGGGCTTCTCGATCAGGCGCCGGGCGATCAGCCGCCCGACCCGGCCGGCGCCGACGACGAGCGTCGGGCTGCCGGCGGCGCCGTGCACGCGCGCGCGGCGCTCGGCGAGCGCGATGCCGCCTCGGCCAGCGAGCACCAGCCCGGTCACAACCCCCCAGCCCGCGACGATCTCGCTTGCTGCGCCGCCGTCCTCGTCGAGCAGGACCTGGACGAACGTGACAGCCATCGCCGCCACCGCCGTCGCAGCGACGATCCGCGGCACGTCATCCAGGAAGCGCATCCCGAGGCGTACCTTGTAAATGCCGACCAGGGCGAGTGAAACCAGGGCGGCGGCGGGATAGGCAAGCGACCAGGCCGAGGAGTCCACGGACAACACGGGAACCGCGCCCGCGAAGAAGAGCAGCGTGGCGACGGCGAGCATCGCGGCGTCGATGAGCAGATCCCATTCCGCTAGCCGCGACGGCCGCCGGTGCCGCGGGAGGACGGCCTCGATTCGAGGGGCTTCGGCGACGCGCGTTCGAGGGGCATCAGCGACGCCCGCCCCAGAGACGGGGCTTTCGACGCTCATATCTGCGGCGTGCGATTCCATTTGCTCTGCTACTCGGCCCGGCGAAAGAGCACGTCTCCGCCGGCTAACACCTTCCTTGGCTAATCGCCGCGGTTACTCCACCTTTGGTATCGGCGGAGTCCGGGCCGACTTGAGCCGGCTGGATCTGAGTCACAGTCATCGCCCCGCACCCGTCCCCTGTTCTCCGCCTGCGGACGCCGGACTCATTCCCGGTAGGACGCCGCAAGTCACGGAGCGAGAAGGCGTGCCTCGGGCATTGCGCAGACTACGCGACCGGCCCCGGAATTGCCAAGTCCTAACCGGTTTTTGTCGGTCTTGCGCTAGCCGGCGCTGGTCTGCGCTAGCCGGCGCAAACCCAGGCGCTGGGGCCCGAGTCCTCCCAGATCTGCTGGGCGATGTCGTGCTGCTCCTGCGGCGAGGCGTCGTTCGGCTTCCCCTCGCCGCCGTATGACTCCCAGGTCGAGGGCAGGATCTGATAGGCGCCGCCCGCGCCGCTCGACTGGTTGACCGCGTTGAAGTTTCCTCCCGACTCGCACATCACGATCGCCTCGGGAATCGCCCAGTCGCCGAACCAGCTCCCAACCGTCTGCTGCGCCTCGGCCGCCGACACCTGCTGCGCCTCCTGAACCTGCTGCGTCCAATCGTCGACCTGCGCTCGCAGGCTCGCCAGGGCATCGGCCTGGCTGGCGCGCGCCGCGGCGAACGCGGCGGCCTGGGCCTCGGCCTCGGCCCTCGCCTCGGCGATCTCGGCGCGCGCCTGTTCGAGGCGGTCGTTGAAGGCGGCGACCTCGGCCTTGGCCTCCTCGAGCGCATCGAGCTGAGCGGCGACCTGATCGCGCAGCGTCCGCACTCGCGCCGCGAGCTCCGCATCGGCCGTCTCGACCCGCTGCAGGTACTCGGCGCGGGTCGCGAGGTCGTCGAAGCCCTGCGAGGAGAGCAGCACGGTGGCGGCGTCGGGCATGTCGCCCTTGTAGATCGCGACGAGCCTGTCAGCGAGGGCGTCGAGCGCCTCCTGGAGCTCGGCCCGGGTCTGGTCGAGCTGGTCGGCGGCGGCGTCGACCTTCTGCGTCAGCTCGGCCTCCCTCTGCTCGCTCTCGGCGAGCACCGCCGTGAGCTGGGCCTCGCGAGCGGCGGCGGCCTGCGCGCGCGCCTGGGCCTCCGAGAGCGCGGCCTGGTTCGAGTCGATCTGGGCCGCGAGGCCCTGCGCCTGGGCCTGCGCGTCGTCGATCTTGGACTGCAGCGCGCCGACGTCCTGGGCCCGGGCGCCGATCGCCCACGGTCCGAGCGCCGCGCCGGCAAGGGACGCCGCCGCGAGCGCGCACAGTCGGAGCTTTGTCCGCTTCCGCATCATCCTTCTTCCGCCTACGAGGTGAGCTGTCGGGCTCGCGCCGAAGGACTGGCGCTACGCCCCGGCGATCTGGGCGATTCGCCCCGAGCGGCCGGCCGGATGCCGATCGGCCGCTATCGGTTCCCCCGCTCCCCCGGCTCCCCGGAGGACTCGGCGTTTGAAGGCGGGCATCATATGCAAGCCTTCTTGCGGGCGGGAGCAGGGAAAACCCGATGCAAGATCGCGCCCAGGCGGGCTTTGGCGGGCCCCGGCGAGGAAGGCTCTCAGCCCTCGTCGACCGAGCGGCTGGCGGCGAGGTAGCCCCCGAGCACGACGGCAACGACCGCCACGCCGGCTGCGATCCGCAGCTGGCGCCGGAAGCGGACGCGGACGAACCACACCACCACCCTGCCGATCGCTTCGTAGATCGGGCTCATCGGCTCCCTCCTTCTCCCCGCTTTGCCCGGTTCTCATTCCTGACCCTGTGGGCCATTCGGGACTGCAGCGTGAACAGCTCGATGAACCCGGGGCTCGCCTGCTGGCTGAACTCCCCGCCCGACTCCCCGAACGACGCCAGGGCACGGTCGTACAGCGCGTAGGGCGATGAGCGCGCCACCGGCGTCGCATTGCCCTTGAAGAGCTTCACGGTCACCGACCCGGTCACGTACTCGTTGGCGGAGTCCATGTAGGCGTCAAGGTCGGCCCGCAGCGGCTCGTGCCACAACCCGGCGTAGCAGAGGTAGGACCAGTGGCGCTCGAGCGGCTGCTTGAACTGATTCTGATGACCGGTCGAGACGAGCTTCTCGAGCTCTCCATGGGCAGTCAGCACTATCGCCGCCGCCGGGATCTCGTAGAGGTCGCGCACCTTCAGCCCCACCACCCGGTCCTCGACGTGGTCGACGATGCCGACGCCGTGGCGGCAGCCCAGCTCCGCGGCGCGCTCGAGCAGCGGCACGAGCTCGAGCCGCTCGCCGTCGATCGAGACCGGGCAGCCGCGCTCGAAGCCGATCTCGACCAGCTGCGGCTCGTCGGGCGCCCGCTCCGGCGGCGTTACGAGCCTGAAGACGTCCTCGGGAGGCGGCTGGGACAGGTCCTCGATCGCGCCGCCCTCCGACGAGCGCCCCCACAGGTTGTCGTCGATCGAGTACGGCGGCGCCTCCGTCCCACCCGCGACCGGGATGCCGTGGCTGCGCGCGTACTCGACCTCCTGCTCGCGGCCCATCTCCCACTCACGCACGGGAGCGATCACCCGCAGCTCGGGATCGAGCGTCGCGACGGCGGCCTCGATGCGAACCTGGTCGTTGCCCTTGCCGGTGCAGCCGTGCGCGATCGTGTCGCAGCCCGACTCGTGTGCCTGAGCGACCGCGAGCTTGGCGAGCAGAGGCCTGCCGAGCGCCGTGAACAGCGGGTATCCGCCGCCGTACAGCGCGTTGGCCTTGATCGCGCGCAGCACGTAGTCGTGCGCGAACTCCTCGCGTGCATCGACGACGACCGAGTCGATCGCCCCGAGGTCGCGGGCCTTGCCGGTGACCACCTCCCATTCCTCGCCGGGCTGGCCGAGGTCGACCGAGAGAGCGACGATCTCGGCTCCGTACGACTCCTGGATCCAGCGCAGCATGACGCTGGTGTCGAGCCCGCCCGAGTACAACAGCAGCACCCTGCCCACCTCGTCGGGCAGAGCCTGGTAGGAGGCGGTCCGCGTCGTGCTGGGGTCGGATGCGGCCATCGTGGCGCGAAGTCTCGCACGGTCGCAATCATGTACCTGTGCGCCGCGCCCTGCGAATCCTCTCGATCTCCCTGATCACCGCCGGGCTGGTGGTCCTCGCCGATGTCGGGTTGACGCTCGCCTGGCAGGAGCCCGTCTCGTCGATCTACGGCTCGATCAAGCAGGGACAGGCGGCGGACTCGCTCGACAAGCTCGAGAGCGAGTTTCCGACCGCGGCCGATCTGCGCGCCCTCGATCGGGTCAAGGGCGTCGAGGCGAAGGCGCGGCTGCTGGCCGAGCGCTTCGCCGATCGGGTCGAGACCGGCCAGGGGATCGGGCGCATCCGCATCCCGAGCATCGGCGTCGACATCGTGCTCGTGCAGGGAACCGACACCACGACGCTTCAGCGCGGTCCCGGCCACTATCCCGAGACCCCCTTCCCAGGTCAGGGGAAGACGATCGGGATCGCGGGGCACCGCACCACCTACCTGGCCCCGTTCCGCCACATAGACCAGATCGAGCCCGGCGACGACATCCTCATCGAGATGCCCTATGCCGCCTTCACCTACGAGGTCTCGAAAACCGACATCGTCGATCCGTCGGATGTCGGGATCGTCGACGATGTCGGACACGAGCGGGTCGTGCTGACCGCTTGCCATCCGCTCTACAGCGCCGCCCAGCGCTACGCGGTGTTCGGCGAGCTCGAATCGGTGAGCCTGTTCGCGGCCACCGGCCGCAGGTGGCTCGATCCCTGATCGCGCCCCCTTTCTCACGCACGCACGACGCACCCCGACTTTCGTCCAGATAGTGCCTGTCGCATGGGCCAATTCGCGCCTGCCTACCGAAGGCGGAAGCAGGCATGGATTCGGATCCGGGGACAGCACCACGCAGGCTCAGGCACTCGCTTCGCCGCTTCGCGCTCGCCGGCGCGCTGGTCTGCTGGCTGCTCGGGGCCGGGGCGAGCCCCGCCGCGGCTGCCCCCGAGGGCGACGTCAACTTCGAGCTTCACGCCGACTCGTCCTTCGACTCGTACCTGACCAGCTCGACGAGCGCCCAGAAGACCTGGATGAACGAGCACTACTCGACGATGCTCGGCTATCCCCCCTTCTTCGACCAGGCGCTGAGCTGGGCTCCCCCGGCAAGCTTCTACAAGGACCTCTACGCGCTGTACGTCAACGACCCGGCCGACCAGGCGGTGGTCGAGCAGCATCCGAACTGGGTCCTGCACGACGCGCAGGGAAACAAGCTCTACATCCAGTTCGACTGCAACGGGACCACCTGCACCCAGTACGCGGCCGACGTCGGAAACCAGCAGTTCCGCGACTACTGGATCAACGACGCCACGTCGACGATGAGCAAGGGCTACGACGGCCTGTTCGTCGACGACGTCAACCTCGAGATGAAGGTCTCCAACGGCGCAGGCACCTTTACCCGGCCGATCGACCCCCGCACCGGCCAGCCGATGACCGACGCCGACTGGCGGCGTTACATGGCCGAGTTCACCGAGCAGATCCGGGCCGCGTTCCCCGACAAGGAGATCACCCACAACAGCCTGTGGTGGATGGACCGCACCGATCCCTACGTCCAGCGCCAGGTCGCGGCCGCCGACTACGTCTACATGGAGCGCGGCTTCAACGACACCGGCATCGGCGGCGGCAGCGGCCAATGGAGCTACCAGAACTACCTCGGCTACGCCGATTGGGTCCACTCCCAGGGCGCGGGCGTCATCCCCGGGGCCCACGGCCTCAACTCGACGAGCGCGATGTTCGAGCTGGCCAGCTACCTGTTGATCTCGAACGGCGGCGACCGCCTCTCGACCCATTACCGCGCCACCCCCGCGGACTGGTGGCAGGGCTGGGACACCAACCTCGGCGCCGCCAACGGCGCCCGCTACTCCTGGCAGGGACTGCTGCGGCGCGACTTCAGCGGCGGGATCGCGCTCGTCAACCAGCCCGGCGCCTCGAGCGTGACCGTCCAGTTGCCCTCCGGTGTCACGTGGACCGACCTCAACGGCAACGTGGTCACCTCCGTGACGCTGGGCGCGCGCCAGGGCGCCGTGCTCTTCAGCGACGCTCCGCCGCCCTCGGGCACCCCGGACTCGAGCACGTCGACGGGCACGACGTCCGGCTCGACGAGCGGCGGCACCAGCGGCTCGACCGATACCTCGACCTCGACCTCGACCTCGGGGTCGACGCTGACGATCAAGTCCAACCGCAAGAAGGTCAAGAGCGGACGCAAGGTCCTGCTGAGCGGGAAGGCCGAGGCCGACAGCGTCGAGGTCCGCGCGTACGTCGACGGCAGCTGGCAGGTCGTCGCGCAGGACGACTCGGTGACCGACGGCGGCTACAGCGTCGCCCTTAAGGCGAAGTCCCCCGGCGTCGTCCAGTTCAAGGCGGCCGCTCCCGGCCTCCAGGAATCGGGCACCGTCAGCGTCAAGGTCAAGGCCTAGTCCGCCACGCCTAAAGCGAGCACGGCCTGCGGTCGATCCGTTGGGCGATGAGGGGTCCGTCCGTCGAAGGCCTAACCTAGCCTGCGGGGCGATACGAGATGGACTATCGATCCCTGAACCGCCCCCTCCACCGCCTCCTGCCGCTGATGGCGCTGACGGTGATGGCGGGCGTATGGACGTGGTGGGCGCTCGTCTCCGGCGCGTACTTCGGAGTCGTGTTCTACCCGGGAGCGATCGTGCTGCTCGGCGCGCTGCTGCTGCTGCTCAGCGCCGGGGCGTGGCGGGCCCGGCTCACCGGCGCCCCGCTCGTCGCCGCGGGCGCGCTCGTGCTGCTCGCCCTCCACACGCTGATGTCGATCCTCTGGACCCCCGCCGAGGAGGTGGCGATCTCCGACTCCCACCGGGTGATCCTCTACGCGGTCGCCTTCGGGCTCGGGCTGTGGTCCTGTCACCTGCTGGGCAGGCGCATGGCGCTCGCCTTGCTGCCGGTGGCGCTCGCAGGCGCCGTCGCGGGCCTCGTGACGCTGATCGGCGGGGTCACGGCCGACAACCCCTCGCCGCTGCTCGAGCTCGGGGTCCTGGACAAGCCGCTCGGCTACCACAACGCGAACGCGGCCTTCTTCTTGATCGCGCTGTTCGCCGCGATCGGCCTCGCCACGGACCCCGACCGCGACTGGCGCCTTCGCGGGACGATGGTCGGCACCGCGACGATCTGCGCGGGCCTTGCGATCCTTAGCCAGAGCCGTGGCTCCGTGCTCGCCGCGATCGCCGCTCTGATCGTCTTCATCGCGCTGTCGCGAAGCCGCCTGCGCGCGGCGACGTACCTTGGGATCGCCGCGCTCCCGGTCGCCCTGGCCACCCCCCTCCTCCTCGACGTCTACTCGACCGCCACCGATGAGGACGACGTCCTCGGGCCGCTTCACGTCGCCGCCGCGGCGCTCGGGGTCGCCGCGGTCATCGCGGCCCTGGCGGGCGGCGCCGCGGCGCGCGCCGAGGCCGCCATGCAACCCTCGGATCGAACCGCCCGCCTCGCCCGGCGTGCACTCGGCGCGACCGCCGTCGTGGCCCTCGTCGGCGTCGTCGGGCTCTTCGTGCGCTCGCAGGGCAATCCGGTGGACTGGGTCAATCAGCGCATCACCGAGTTCGAACAGGGAAGCGATCCCAAGCTCGGCGAGTCGCGCTTCGCGTTCAACGCCGGCTCCGAGCGCTACGACTACTGGCGGGTGGCGCTCGACGATGCCCAGCGCGACCCCGTGCTCGGCCGCGGCGCCGGGGGGTTCCAGTACAGCTACCTGGTCAACGGGAAGAGCACCGAGACCCCCCACGATGCCCACAGCGTCGAATTCGAGGTGCTCTCCGAGCTCGGGGTCCCGGGGCTCGTCCTGTTCACGGCGTTCATCGGTGCCGCCGTCGTCGGCGGACTGCGATCGCGTCGCCTGGGGCCAGCGGCGGCGGCACTCTGCGCCGGCGCGTTCGCCGCCGCGGCCTACTGGCTGGTCCACGCCTCGATCGAGTGGTTCTGGACATACCCCGCGGTCACCGCGCCGGTGTTTGCGCTTCTAGGGGCGGCGTGCGCCCCCGCGACCCTGTGGCCCGACAACCGGCCTCCGAGGCGCGGGCGCACGCTGCTCGCCGGCACGGCGATCGCCCTGGTCCTGACGTGCCTGCCACCGTTCCTGAGCGAGCGCTACACGGATCAGGCCTACAGGAGCTGGCGCAGCGATCCGGGTGGGGCATTCACCGCGCTCGACCGGGCACAGGCCCTCAACCCGTTCTCCGACGCCCCGCTGCTCGCCGAGGGAGCGATCGCCCGCAAGGAGGGCGATGTCGAGCGCGCGATCGACGCGTTCCAGGCCGCCAGCGAGAAGAAGCCCGACGAATGGATCGGCCACTACTACCTCGGGTTGCTGCTTGGCCGCGATGACCCCGAGGCCGCGCTGCACGAGCTCGAGCTCGCGCAGGAGCTCGCTCCCCGCAGCGAAGACGTGCAATCGGCGCTCGACCAGCTCGTGCGTCAGCGAGCCTCGGCGCCGCCCGGGATCTAGGCCCTGGCACAGGGTGACCGCGGTGGGGACCGGCGGGGCCGGAATAATCCGGTGCGTGCTGCAGGACAACCGACACGCCCACATCGTGTCCGACGTCGCCGAGCGCGCCGCGGCCGACATCCGGCAGAAGGCCGACGCGGAAGCGGCGCGCCGGCTCGAGGACGCGCGAAGGCACGCCGACGCGATCGTGGCGGACCACCGCCGCGCGATGGCGGAGCTGAGCAAGGCGACGGCCCAGCACGTCGAGGTGGTGCGCAGCAGGACCATACGGTTGCGCCACACTCTGGGCGAGACGATCGAGCGAGCGCGGTCTCAGGCTCCGATGCCCCTTCAGGAGCACCACGAGCAGCCCCAGCCGCGCTTTCCGGAGGCCGAGCAGCCGCCCCCGCCCCCGGGTCCGGCCCCGCCGGTGGCGCCCACGGCGCAGCCGGCCGGGTATTCGGCTCCGCCCCCCGCGGCTTCGCCCCCGCCGGTGGCGCCGCCGCCCCCGGTGGTCGAGTACGCGCCTCCGCCCACCGAGGCTCCCCCGCCGCCCCCGGCGACCCCGCCGCCCCCGGCTCCAGTGGTCGAGCACTGGCCCCCGCCCGCCTCGGCTCCCCTACCGCCCCCGGCGCCTCCGTCCCCGGCGGTCGAGCACTGGCCTCCGCCCACCGAGGCTGGCGCCCCCCCGGTCGCCTACCCGCCTCCGGCGGTCGAGCCCGGCGCGGCGCAGCCCGCGGCTCCGTCGGGACAGGCAAGCTCTGAGATCAGGGCGCTCGCGGCGCAGATGGCCGCCGCCGGCAGCGAGCGCGCAGACATCGAGCGGCGGCTACTGGACAGGTACGGGATCGGAGACGCGGGGCCGATAGCCGACGACGCGCTGCGCCACTTCGGCCAGTAGTCCAGGCCGACCATTGCAGGGTTTGGCACCCCAGGGGGTACCCAATGCTGCAATCGTCGGTACGCGACGGCTCAGGGGCGCGCTACTCGACCCCGGCCCGCCTCTGGGGTGCGGACGCGGTGGTCGCGGCGGCCTTGCTCTTGAGGTGAGGCCTAGAGATCCGCTTCGCGCGAGGTCGAGGCCCGCCGCATCACGAGGCCGGTCCCGACGAGCAGCGCACCGACGACGCTCGCGAGCGCCAGGTCGAGGCCCGTGAACGGAAGGCCACCGGCGCTCGTGCCGGTGCCACCGGCGGTCGCCCCGGCAACGCCGCCTTCCTCGCCACCGCCACCGCCGCCGCCGGCGGTCGCCCCGGCAACCCCGTTCTCCTCGTACTGGGCGTCGGTCGGGTCCGTGACCTGAGCGGTCGCAGGGCCCGCGGCAAGCGCGAGCATCGCGGTCGCGAACAGCGACACGAGCAGCACTCTCAGCGTCCTGTGGTTGCGAGTCAAGAAATCCATTCGCTTAGTGCTCAAACAATCCATTGCTTGCGTAGCCATGTAGTAATCCCCCGGCCTTATTCGCGATCCCGTCCAGAGATCCTGGTTGAGAAAGTGTAGGGCATCGCTCCAGTGCCGTTGGGGATCTGGCACGGAGCACCCATAACTCTTTCGTCGCCGCTGCCGCCGCAAAACGCCACGCGGCGCCCCGAATCCTGGACTTTCGTCCACATAACACCCGATCCGGGCACGAAGCGCCGTTCGGCGACCGATCCCTGGAGCAGCAATGGATTGCTCCGTCTGGACCAGGGAATGGGTTTGCCGTGCGGCCGCCTCGCCGCGACACTTCGCGGCGATCGCGCTCGTCGCGATCCTCGCCGCATTCGTCGCGCTCGCTCCCGTCCGCGCACAGGCCAGCTCGCCCGGCGATCTCAACATTCAGCTCAACGCGGAGTCCGAGTTCGACGACACGCTCAGCAGCGCCTCGCCCGAGGAGCAGGAGTTCATGCGCGAGAACTACTGGCGGATGCGCGGCTACGCGCCGTACTTCAACCAGGCGCTCCCGTGGGCTCCCCCCTCTCACTTCTACAAGGACCTCTACGCGATCTATCGCAGCGAGCCCGACGACCAGGCTCTGCTGAGCGCCCACCCCGACTGGGTGCTGCGCGACGCGCAGGGCAACAAGCTCTACATCCAGTTCGACTGCAACGGGACGACGTGCACCCAGTACGCGGCCGATGTCGGCAACCCCGCGTGGCGCGCTCACTGGATCGACGATGCCAAGTCGACCTTGGCGCTGGGCTACACGGGGATCTTCGTCGACGACGTCAACATGGAGATGAAGGTCTCCAACGGGGCGGGCGACTTCGTCCGCCCGATCGACCCGCGGACCGGCCAGCCGATGACCGACGAGTCCTGGCGCCGTTACGTCGCCGAGTTCACGGAGCAGATCCGGGCCGCGCTACCGGACGCCGAGATCGTCCACAACAGCCTGTGGTGGATGGACCGCAGCGACCCCTACGTGCAGCGCCAGGTCGCCGCGGCCGACTACATCGACCTCGAGCGCGGGTTCGCCGACACCGGAATCGTTGGCGGGACGGGAGAGTGGAGCTACGAGAACTACCTCTCTTATGTCGAGTGGCTTCACTCCCAGGGCGCCGGCGCCGTGTACGAGCCGTACGACCTCGACGACCAGAGCCGGCTCTTCGAGATGGCGAGCTACTTCCTGGTCTCGAACGGCAACGACTCGATCAGCTCCGAGTACGAGACCGAGCCGGGCGACTGGTGGTCGGGCTGGGCGACCGACCTCGGTGACGCCACGACCGGGCGCCGCGAGTGGAAGGGCCTGCTGCGACGCGACTTCGCGGGGGGCATGGTGCTCGTCAGCGAGCCCGAGGCGGACACGACGACCGTCAAGCTCCCGAGACGCGTGTGGACCGACCCGAACGGCGAGCGCGTGAGGCGCAGGGTCTCGCTCGGCGAGCGCACCGGCCTCGTCCTGATCAGGGGGCCGAAGCTCGGTCCCCGAAAGTAGCTCCCAGGTCTAGGGCTCCAGCGCGCCCGGCGTGGCGAGCGGAGCGGGCGGCGGGACGCCCTGGTCAGCGGCGGCACGGCGGCGCTTGACCAGGTCGAGGTAGAGCCGGAAGTCCCCCGCGAAGGCGAGCCGCTCCACGCCCAGGAAGACCGCCGCGTAGGCAAGCCCCCCGGCGACCAGCGCCGAGACGGAAAGCTGCTCGCCCGTCAGCACGAGCACGCCGGCGAGCGCGGCGGCGGCGAGGAGCGGCGCCGTCAACGCCCTCACCAGCGAGATCCTCCCGGCCAGGCGAGTCGCGTTCCGGAACGTGAGCGCCCCGAGCAGCAGGCCCGAGATGACCGCGTTGGTCGCCGCCCCCGTTGCGCCGAAGGGAGGGATGAGGATGAAGTTGAAGATCACGTTCTGAACGATCACGATCGCCGCCGGAACCGCGAACGCGCCGGGGCGATTGCGCGAGATCATCAGCGTGGCGATGAGGTTGTTGAACCCGTAGAGGACCGTCATCGCGGCGAGCAGCTGGAGCGGCAGTACGGAGCCCGAGTACCCGGTCCCATAGAGGAGCTCGATCAGCGGCGCAGCGAGGACGCCGAACACGACGGCGACGGGGACCAGCATCGCGACGAGCGCCTTGAGCCCGAGCTCGTAGCCGCGCGCCAGCGACACCGTGCCGCCCGACCGGTAGCGCGAGAACCAGGGCAACGCCGCTCCTGCGAACGCCCAGCTGACGAACATCGTCGCCTCGATCAGCCGGTAGGCGGCGCCGTACTGCCCGACCTCGGTGTTGTCGCCGCCCTTGAGGAAGCTGAGCAGCGTGGCGTCGAGCCTGAGCAAGACCAGGTAGAGGACCGCGACAAGCCCCAGGGGGACCCCGGCCTTGATCAGCGACGCCCAGCGCGATCGGTCGAGCTCGCGCCGCGGGCGGTGCACGCGGCGATAGAGCCAGTAAAGGGCGCTGACCAGCCCGAGCACCGATCCGCCGACCATGACCGCCGACACGGCGATCAGCTCGCCGCCACGCAGGAGTACGACGACCCCCACGATCGCGACCGAGACCCGCTGGACGATCAGGGACGCAGCGATGTACTTCATCTCCTCGTTGCCCTGGAGCACCGCCTGGACGGTCTTGGTCAGAACCTCGATCCACACCGCGACGCTCAGCAAAAGCACCGCGATCCGCGTCTCGGAGGCATAGCCGCCGACCACCAGGATGAGCGCGATCACGCCCATCACGACGACCCCGAGCGCCGTCTTCAGCGCCAGGGTATTGGCGAACATCTGATGGACCCGCTCCCTGTCGCGCGCCACCTCGCGCGCGATCAGCTCGTCGGTCCCGAAGCCGGCCATCGTCATCAGCACGCCAGCGAGCGAAAGCCCGAAGATGAAGTCGCCGAAGCTCGCCTCGCCGAGCTTCCTCGCGATCGCGATGTAGAAGACGACCGAGGCGGCCTTGGCGACGGCTTCGCCGACCGCCCGGGCGGCGGTTCCCCCCGCTATGCGCCGCGTCGCGTGCCGCGACTCGCCCGCGGGCCCAGAGGGTGGCCCTCCCCGCTGCTGCGTCTTGTCCGTACGAGTCGTCGCCATACTTGGCCGGGCGTGGCCAGTGCGAATCATCCCATCGCCGAGAGCCTGCTCCCCTCACTGCCGGCGCGCCTGGTGCGGTCGCTGTCGGCGACATGCGCGATCGTCCTGCTCGCCGTGGCGCTCGCTGCGGCGACCTACGCCTACCCGCCCCCGAGCATGGCCCTGGTGCTCGCGGGCGGGGTCGGGCTCGTGGGCGTGCTGGCGGTCGCCCTGACCCGCTACGACGTCGCGGTGGCGCTCGGATTCCTGCTGCTCGCCGTCGTCAAGCTGGAGCCGGCGCCGCCCGACATGGTCTTCGCGGTGGTCATGGCCGTCGCGGCTGTGACGGGGCGCTTCGATCTGACGCGCGTGCCGTTCGCGGTGCTGGGAGCGCTCGGGGTCTTCATCACGTTCAACCTGCTCTCGATGATGGAGGCGATCCAGCCCCTGACCGCGGCGCGGTTCATCTCGATCACCCTTTACCTGGCGGTGTTCAGCATCTGGCTCGCCGGCTACGTGAACTCGGCCCGGCGCGCGAGGATCGTGGTCCTCGCCTACCTGGCGGCGGCCGTCATCTCCGCTGTGCTGGGGTCGCTCGCCTACCTGGTCGGGTTCCCGGGCTCCGATGCGCTGCTGCTCGGGGCGGAGGAGGAAACCGGGTCACGCGTCAAGGGCCTGTTCGCGGACGCCAACGTCTTCGCGCCCTTTCTGATCCCGATCGCGCTGATCCTGCTCGAGGAGATCATTCAGCCGCGACTGATCCGGCTGCGCCGATCGCTGAAGATCGTGCTGCTGCTCGTCTTGCTGCTCGGCGTCACGCTGGCGTTCTCGCGTGCCGCCTATCTCAACGTGGCGATCGGCGTCCTTGTCATGCTGGCCGTGCTGACGCTGCGGCGCGGAGGGGCCGGAAAGGCGGGTGCGTTGCTCGCGATTGTCCTGAGCGCCGGCGGGATCGTGGCCGCCACGCTCGTCTTCACGGGGTCGACGGGCTTTCTCGAGGAGAGGACCCAGCTGCAGAGCTACGACACGGAGCGCTTCAGCGCCCAGAGGACCGGGATCGAGCTGGCCGAGAAGCATCCGCTGGGGATCGGCCCGGGGCAGTTCGAGCTGATCTCCCCGGTCGCCACCCACAGCACGTACATCCGCACCCTCGCCGAGCAGGGCCTGCTCGGATTCATCTCGTTCTTCGCCGTCGCCGCGATCACGCTGCTGCTTGCGATCCGCAACGCCTTGCGCGGCTGGCATACCTACGGCATCGGCTCCGCCGCCCTGCTTGCGGCGTGGTGCGGGATCCTCACCAACAGCCTCGTGATCGACAGCCTGCACTGGCGCCACCTGTGGGTTCTCGCGGCGCTGATCTGGGCCGGCGCGATGGCGGGGGCGGCGCGCGAGCGGGCGTGAACTGCCCGCTGCCTGGATCGAGCGGCTAGGAGAGCCCGCTCGGCGAGGCGACGACGGGATCCTCGATGCGAGAGCGACGACCGCTGATGTAGTACGCGGACCCTTCGACCCGCGCCCCGATCAGGACGGCCCCGAGCAGGTCGACGTCGAGTCGGCCGAGCAGCTCGTGCATGTCGGTCACGTTGTCGACGGTGAGCCGGTCGAGCCTGGCCACGAGCAGCGCGCTGTCGGCCGCTCTCGAGACCGCGAACACGTCGGCGATCCCGAGCATGGGCGGGGCGTCGAGCAGGATGTAGCGGTAGTCGAAGCGCCTGATGCTCTGGAAGAAGGCGACCGCCGAGTCACTGGAGAGCAGCCGGCCGGGGTCGCTCTGGGAGCCCCCCGCGGTCAGCACGTCCAGCGTGGCGCCGCGGTCGCGATCCTGGCTCGGTATCGGTACGGGCTTCACCGTCGCCGGGAGCAGGTGGTCCGTCACGCCGGCTCGCTCTGCGAGCTCGAGCGCGTCGCTGAGCCCGGGACGCGGGGAGAGGCGGAAGTGGCCGTGAAGGGTCGGCCAGCGCATGTCGACCGAGATCAGCAGCGTCCTGTGTCCCGCCTCGGCCAGCGCGCGGCCGAGCCGGGCTGTCACCGTGCTCTTGCCCTCGGCGTGCACGGCGCTGGTCACCAGGATTACCTGGGGGTCACCGGGCGGCCGCAGCAGCTGCAGATTGGCCGCAAGGGTCTGATACGAGCCGCGCTCCATCGCCGCGATCGCTCCGCGGTTGCGACGCAGACGGCCACGTGCGTTGGGAACCCCGGCCAGCACAGGGAGGCCGGTCAGCCGGCTTAGCTCGCGGGCGTTTGAGACCCGCGGCGAGAACTGGTCGCGCAGCAGGGCGATCAGAATCCCGAGGAACAGGGACGCGAACAGCGCAAGAACCGTGTTGCGAAACGGCTTCGGGCTCGCGGGGCTCGCCGGCACGTCCGCCGGCTCGGCGATCTGAAGCTCGAAGCCCGAGAGCTCGGTCCGCACGGACAGCCGGACGAGCTCGTCGCGCAGGGCCTGGATCTGGGCCTGGGCGTCGGGCGTGTCACGCCCCTGAAGCTCGTCGATCTGCTTGGTCAGGCGTGCCTTCGCCGCGCTGAGGCGTTTCTCCTCGAGGTCGCGCTGCACGGCAAGCAGCGAGTTGGCCACGGCGTTGGAGACGTCGGCGGCCTGATTCGGGTCACGATCGGAGGTGGTGATGCGGAGCACGTTCGCCGCCGGGTCGACCGAGACCGTGGTCTTGGCCCCGAGCGAATCGGGGGATTCGCCTTCCACCCTGTCCGCTGCCTCCTCGCGCACCTGCGCGCCGCTGGCGACCGTCTGGATCGTCGCCAGCCGGCGGCGCACGGACTCGGGATCGGTCGGCTGGTCCCCGGCCGTCACCTCCTGGAGGACGACGGTCGCGGAGGCGTCGTAGGTCTTCGGCAGCAGCGACGACGCGACGAGCACGATCCCCGTGATCGCGACCACCATTCCCGCGATCAGCCAGCGGCTGCGCTGGATCGCGCCGAGGTAGTTGCGGAAGTCGACGCGCTCCTCTTCGAGGCCGTCCCTGCTCGGAAGTCGTGACCGCTCCTGGTCGTTCATCGCAACGAAGGTAGGTGCCGGATCAGATACCCAGCTCAGCGTAGATTTCGAGGGTTCCCTCGACCATCCTCTCTAGCGTAAAGCGCTCCTTGAAGCGCCGGTTTGCCGCAGCCGCCAGCGCGCCCGCCCGCCCGGGGTCGCCGATCAGCCCCGAGATCGCCTCGCTCAGCGCCGCCGGGTCGCGCGGTGGGACGAGCACCCCGCTCTCGCCCGACTCGATCGCCTCGCCCGTCCCCCCCACGTCGGTCGCGATCGCCGGCACCTCGCTCGCCATCGCCTCGAGCACCGCATAGGGAAACGACTCCGCCCACGACGGATGGACGAACACGTCCGCGCCTCTCAGCACCTCGAAGACGTCCGTCACCTCCCCGATCAGGTGCACGGAGGAGGCGATCTGCGATCGCTCGGCGAGCTCCTCCAGGGCGGCTCGCTCGGGCCCCTCGCCGGCGATCACGAGGCTCGCGTCTGGATGCGCGGCCACGACGGCGGCGAAGGCCTCGATCAACGTCTCGAGGCCCTTGCCGACGCGCAGCCCGGAGAGCGCGCAGACGACCGGGCCGCGCTCGCGCAGGCGCTCGGTCAACGGATGCGAGGGGCCGGCGGGCGGCGGCTTGATCCCGTTGTGGACGACCCGGGTCCGCCTCGCCGGCCCGATCTGCGCAGCCAGGCGCCGCTCCGCCTCGCAGATGCAGATCACGAGCGTCGCCAGGGGGGCGAGGACGCGCTCGAACCGCCTGTAGCTGCGCCGCTCCGCGTCGGTCATGAAGGGCTTCGCGAAGGCGTAGCCGTGCGGCGTGTACGCGAAAGGGACGCGCGGCCGCGTCCCGCGTGCGAGGCGGCCGAGCGCCGCCTCCTTGGAGCCGTGGGCGTGGACGAGATCGGGGCGGAAGCGCCGCTCGCTGGCGACGAGGCCGGCGAGCCCCTGCGCGTCGGGAAGCGGCGAGACGGCACGGACCATCTTCAGCGGGAGGACCTCCACCTCGGGAGGGATGACGTCGCCGAAGTCCTCCCGGGGCCGGCCTTCGAGGCCGCAGATCGCGACCTCGTGCCCGCTGCGCGCGATCCCCGCGCTGAGCTGGGTGACGTGCTCGAAGGCACCGCCCTCGTCGGGCCTCAGAATCATCAGGATCCGCCCCATGCCGGCGCGATCGTAGCCTCCGCCCCCGGTGACACCGCGTGTCATGCAGCGCCGAGAAGGATCGCGCCCTGGGCCGGTCCGAGCGTGATCGTCTCGACCGGCGCACCATCGAGATCGACGTAGCCCTCCGGTAGCGAAAACGATTGCTGAGGCGCGCCGGGCGGGTTGACGAGCACGATGCCGCGCTCGAAGTCACGGCGCAAGATCCCGCCCACACGCCCGCGTGGGCTCTGCGGCGAACCGAGATCCGTCTCCCAGCCCGGCCACCAGCTCCCCGGGTCGGCCTCGAAGTCGGAGGCGATCGCGTCACCTCCCTCGTTGATCAGGAAGTAGCTCGCGAGCTCGAACAGGCGGCGCTGATCGTCGAGATCGTAGGGCTCCAGGATCATCGAGCTGCCGAGCGAGTGCACCCAGTCGACGTAGTCGAGCAGCGACGAGTATGCCTGCCTGTCCGCGATCCCGGTGTCGCTGAAACCGCGCTCGAGCTCGACGTAGTCGGCGGCTTCGATCTCGCTGCGGACCGCCGGCGATCGCTTCGCGAACCAGATCACGTTATGGACGATCTCCGCCCGCGGGAACGCGTCGCGGATCTCGCGCACGAATGCCGCCACGTAGCCCTGCCAGTCCGCCAGGGTCATCGCCTCTCCTGTGCGCGGGTCCAGCGGCGCGACCTCCTGGCCCAGCCCGTCGCCGACGCGCATCACCATGTTGACGTTGTCGATGAACACCCCCGCGTAGCCCTTCTCGAGCTCCGCTCGGGCGCGCGCGATCCACTCGGCTCGCCACCCGGCGCTCCCCGGATCCGCCGCGTAGGCCGGGCACGTGCCCCCCGAGCAGTCGAACGGGACATAGAGGCGCCGCCCCTGCGCGTCGCGCAGGATCCATTGCGGATGCTCTTCGATCAGCCTGCGGTCGGCGGGATCGCCCGGGTAGAGCGCGTACAAGTCGGCATAGAAATGGATCGGCGGCGCCCAGTCCAGAGCCGCGTCGGACGTGGGGGGATAGCCGCGCAGGCGCCAGTAGTGGTCGCGCATGAAGCTTCGCTGCTCCGGCGTCGAATCGAGGAGATAGGGATCGAAGTCGGATTCGGCGTCGCGCAGAAACCGCACCTGCCCGGCGGCGTCGCCGGACGCAGACGGCCTCGGCGCACCCGCCCCCGGAAGCGCGACCGCAGCCGGCTGCTCCGCTTCCTCCCGGTCGCCGCTCAGCGTGACGACGGCGAGCGCCATCGCCGCGACGATGGCGAGCCCCGCGAGCAGCACCAGCCGCCAAGGTCTCTCAGGCATCGAAGCGTTGCGGGTCCGCCCGCAGGGCGGGGACCATCACTACGGCGCCGGAACGCCGCCCTCGGTCTCCGTCGTAGTCGTCGTCGTCGTGGTCGGAGTGGTCGTGGTCGCGGTGGTGGTCGTCGCGCTGGTGGTCGTCGCGGTCTGGGTGATCGTGGACGGCCTCGTGGTGCTCGTCGTCTCGTCGTTCGACGCGCCACCGGCGACGACGACCAGCCCGATCAAAAGCCCCACGACGAGCGCGATCAGCAACCCGATCATCAGCTTCGTAGCGCCGCTCATCCCTCCATAGGGCGGCTCGGGGCC
>DASPWW010000170.1:0-2560 GCA_035637595.1 Solirubrobacterales bacterium
TGCCTGTCGGGAGCATGGTCGAGAAGTTCCGGGGCGAGTTCGAGGCCGCGATCGAGGCGGCGCGCCAGACCGCGCCAGGGCCGCTCGACGAGGAGGCCGAGCGCGTCCCGCCGCCACTCGAGGTGGGCGTTTGAAGCGCGAGCGCAACCCGGTGACCCTCGTGGTCGACGGCATCGAGGTCACGGCGCCCGAGGGAACGATGCTCGTCGACGCCGCCAAGCAGGGCGACGTCGAGGTCCCGGTGTTCTGCTACGAGCCCAAGCTCGGCGAGCCGGTCGGCGCGTGCCGGATGTGCCTGGTCGAGGTCGAGGGCATCCCGAAGCTCCAGACGGCGTGCTCGACTCCGGTGCGCGACGGGATGGTCGTCTACACGCAGACCGAGCGCGTCAAGGAGGCGCAGAGCGCGGTCGTCGAGTTCCTGCTCGTCAACCACCCGCTCGACTGCCCGGTCTGCGACAAGGGCGGCGAGTGCCCGCTCCAGGACATCGCGCTCGGCTGGGGCCCGGGGCGCAGCCGCGTCACCGACCCCAAGCGCCACTTCCAGAAGCCGCTTCCGCTGTCGCCGCTGATCAAGATCGATCGCGAGCGGTGCATCCTGTGCTACCGCTGCGTCCGCTTCAGCCAGGAGGTCGCGGAGGACGAGCAGCTGCAGCTGCTCGAGCGCGGCGACCGGACCTTCGTCGGCACGTTCGACGACCGCCCCTACGTCGCCCCCTTCCACGGCAACATCATCGAGCTGTGTCCCGTGGGGGCGCTGACCTCCCAGACCTACCGCTTCCGCGCCCGCCCCTGGGACATCGAGGACGCGGGCTCGATCTGCACCCTGTGCCCGAGCCAGTGCAACGTCAAGTTCACGGTCCGCGACGAGCACGTGGTCCGGGTGCTGGCACGCGACAACCACGCGGTCGACGACGGCTGGCTGTGCGACAAGGGCCGCTTCGGCTATCAGATGCTCAACTCGAACGAGCGGGTCACCGAGCCCCTGGTCCGCGCGGGAGGCGCGCTCAAGCCGGCGAGCTGGGACGACGCGATCGCGGCCGCGGCCGCCGGGCTGAACGCCGCTCGAGAGCACAGCGCCGCGCTGGTCGGCGGGGGCGCCTCGAACGAGGAGGGGTATCTCGTCCAACGCCTCCTGCGCGGGGCGCTCGGCGCGTCCGACGTCAACTGCTCCTCGCGCGGCGGCCCCGACGTCGCAACCCTTCGCGGGCTCGCCGACCCCAAGCTCGCCGCCGGCCTCCCCGATCTCGACGGCGCCGGGACGGTGCTCGTGATCGCGACCGACCCGCTGCACGAGATGCCGATCCTCGACCTGAGGATCCGCAAGGCGGTGCGGCGACTCGGCGTCACGCTCGCCGTCGCCTCCGAACGCCCGACGACGCTCGATGGTGGCGCGGACGCCGTCGCGCGATTCGCGCCCGGCGCCGCCCCGAGCTTCCTGAGCGACCTCGCCGCCGCGGCGCGCGGCGAAGGCTCGGGCGCGGGTGCGCTGGGGGACGTGGCGGCTGTGCTCGGCGTCAGCTCGCCCGAGGTCATCGTCTGGGGCTCGCGCCTCGTGGCGGGACCGCGCGGCGCGGATGCGGCGGCTGCCCTGCTCGACCTCGCCGCCGCGCTGCGGCTCGGCGAGCGCGAGGGCAGCGGCCTGCTCGAGGTCCCCGAGCACGCCAACGGCCGCGGCCTGCGCGAGGCCGGCTGCACACCGGGCGCCGGCCCCGGGCTCACAGACGCTCCAGCGGGGAAAACCGCCCCGGAGATCCGCACCGCACTTGAGTCCGACGAGCTCAAAGCGCTCCTGCTTGCCGACGTCGATCCGATCCGCGACTTTCCGGACGGCGCGGGTTGGGAGGCGGCGCTCCAGGCCGCCGACTTCGTCGTCGCCTTCTCGATGTTCGAAAACGACTCCACCGCCCACGCGGACGTCGTCTTCCCAGCCGAATCCCACGCCGAGAAGGAAGGCACGGTCACGCACCCCGACGGCCGCCTCCAACGCCTGCGCCCGAACGTCCCGCACCCCGGGGATGTCCGGCCCGGCTGGCAAGCGTTGGTCGAGCTATCCGCTGCACTCGGGCATGAAACCGGGCTCGACTCCGCTCCCGAGGTCTTCGAGGCGCTGGCATCGGAGGCTCCGTTCCTGTCCGGACTCACGTACGAGGAGATCGGCGGCTTGGGAATCAGGTGGCAGGAACGCCAAGCTGCTTCGTCCTGGGGAGAGGGCGCGGGGGCCCCCTCCCCCGACGCTGAACGCCGCCCGGCCCCACCGACCTCGGAGACCGCAGCGGCCGCTCCGGGCGGTGTGGAGGGGGAGGGGGCACCGGCGCCCTCCAACGGCAACGGGCTTCGCCTCGGCACCTACCGCGACCTGTGGAGCGGCGAGATCACGGAGCGCAATCCCTCGCTTAGGTTCTTGGCACCGGAGCAGCAGCTCGAGCTGGCGCCTTCTGATGCCGAACGGCTTGGTGTCGAGCATGGCCAGACCGTGTCAGTGAGCAGCAACGGCACGAGCCTCGAGGCGCGCGTCGCGATCCGCGAGCGGATGCGGCCGGGGGCCGGGTTCCTGATCGAG
>DASPWW010000171.1:0-4963 GCA_035637595.1 Solirubrobacterales bacterium
ACGATTCGCTGCTGTGACGGAGATCCAGACCCTGGTCCCGGGGAAGGGCGAGCGGACCCGCCAGCGCCTGCTCGACATCGCCGTGCGCCGGTTCGCGGCCGACGGGTTCCGCCGCACGTCGGTGTCCGACATCGCCCGGGAGGCGGGCCTCACCCCCGCCGCCGTCTACGCCTACTTCGCCGGCAAGGAGGGCCTGTTCCAGGCGGCGGTCGACGCCGACGCGGCCGCCCTCATCGACGCCGCCCGGGAGGCGGGAGAGCGCGGCGGTTCGGCGCGCGAGCAGCTGTTCCTCTTCGTCGCCGAGCTCTGGGAGCGCGTCGAGGAGTACCCGCTCGCCCGGCGGGTCCTGTCCGGCCTCGAACCCGAGGTCGCGGCCCGACTCGTGACGATCCCGTCGCTGGTGGCTCTGATTGCCGAGCTCGCCGACGACCTCGCCGAGGCGCAGGCCGGGGGCGAGGTGCGCGGCGACGCCGATCCCGCCGAGCTCGCCGTCGGCCTCGAGACGATCGTGCTGTCGCTGCTCATGGCCGAGCTCCAGACCGGCCTCACCGTCGAGCCCGAGCGACGCGCCGGCGTGCTCGCGGTCATCGACGCCGCGTTGCGCCCTGTCGGTGAGCGCGGGTCGGTGGCCGGTCACGCCGGCAGCAGCGCCTCGCGTACCTCGGCCAGCCGCTCGTAGGACGCGAGGACCTCGGACTGGCTCTCGGCCAGATGTCGGACGATGACGTCCGTGTAGCCCATCGCCGCGTACTCGCCGAGCTGCTCGGTCACCTGCTCGATGCCCCCGTACGTGTACGCGGACGGATCGAAGCCGCGGTACCCGGCGGCGACGATCGGTCCGGCGACCCGCTCGGCGTCCGCGGCGTCGGCGCCCACGTGGATGTCGCGTCGGATGCCGATCGCCGTAGGTGTGCGGCCGTGCGCCTCGCACCGCTCGCGGTACAGCTCGACGCTGGCCTGCGCCTGGTCGGGGGTGAGGTCGGCGTTGGCGAGGAACCCGTCGCCGAGCCGCGCCGCGCGGTCCACTGCCGGCTCGGCCGTGCCGCCGATCCACACCTCGACCGGCTCGGGAGGCACGGGCGAGATGCGGGCGTCGCGCACGTGGAACGGCTCGCCCGCGCTCACGGTCTCGCCGGCGAGCAGGCGGCGCACGATGTCCAGCCCGGCCTCGAAGTGCCGGCCGCGGTGACGCACGCGGACGCCCATGGGTGCGAACTGGTCCGTGCCACCGATCGCCAGCGGGAGGATGAACCGCCCGCGCCCGAGCGACGCCAGCGTCCCGACCTGCTCGGCGACGAGGACCGGGTTCCACAGCGGAAGGAGGAACAGGGCGCCGAACGGACGGTCACCCCACTCGGCGAGCAGGCGACCGAGCAGCGGCGTGTTCTGGTAGTAGGGGACCGGGGTGGCGTGGTGGTCGCCGACGAGCAGGGAGTCGAGCCCCGCGTCGCGCGACGCGCGGGCGCGCTCGATGACCCACTGCGCGCCCTGGCGCACGTCGTCGACGAGGAACGCCGTCCGCAGCGAGACCCCCAACCGCACGGTGGTCAACCTACCGACGTGTCCGGGCGTGGTGCCGCTCCGCGGCGCGAGGCTGATCCCGATGGACCCGTGGGAGCTCGAAGCTCGCGAGCAGATCCGCGACACGATCGCCCGCTACGCCCACAGCGTCGACGGCGGCCGCTTCGACTACCTGGTCGGCCTGTTCGACGAGGACGGGGTGCTCGAGGTCGAGGGCGAGCCACCCCACCGAGGGCGGAGCGCGATCCGGGAGTTCGTGACCGGCACCGGCCGCGACCTCGCCGCTGGGACCGGGGCGCCCCGCATCCGCCATCACGTCACCAACGTGCTGATCGAGCTGGACGGGCCCGATCGCGCCCGAGCCCGCTGCTACTTCCTCGCCGTCACCGATCGCGGGGTCGACCACTGGGGTCGCTACCGGGACGAGCTCGTCCGCGGCCCCGGCGGAGGCTGGCGGTTCGCCCACCGCCGGGTGCGCACGGACGGCGCCGCCCCCGGTTCGTGGGTCGAAGGCCGAGCCGGCCGGCCCTGATTCGCCCGCCGCGTCCTGGCCCTTTTCTGACCTTTCGCGGCATTCATTGGCCGTTGGGACGAAAGTCACACCGTTGGAATCCCGCGGGATCGACGGTTGGATGTTGCCTCTTGCACCCCGCGAGCTACTAGAGTTGTGGCCCGGAAGCTCCTAGATCGCGGCCTTGATGCCCGTTCGGGGCTTCCCTTCCCAATCTCCCGATGGTGACCCCGCGCGCGATCCGTGCCGGGGCCGATCCCCGAACGGAGGTAGCACATGCGCAAGCGCATCAGGGCAGTTCTCGCGCCCGCCGTCATCGCGGCGGCGATCGCGGGGGCCGCCGGGTACCGGGCCACGTCCGGCGCGGATGCTCGACGGGACGAGCTGAGTCAGGGGCGGCCGGCCGCCGCAGCTCACTTCCCCACCGACAGCGCCCTCGTCGCCGCCAGCCAGGCTGCCGCAGAGGCACGGTGGACAACAGGCTTCCAGGCACGGCAGATGGAGTTGTTCCTCCAGGCCGTGGCGGACGCCGAAGCGCAAGCACAAGCGCAAGCACAAGCACAAGCGCAAGCACAGGCGCAACGAAGCCGTGCACCCGCCCGTACCGGTCGTTCGGGTGGTGGCGGCGGCAACGTTGGCGGCGCGTGTGGCGGCGCCACGAACGGCGCCGACGCGTACATCGGCCGTGAGTCAGGGGGTGACCCCAACGCCCGCAACGCGAGCGGTGCGTGGGGCTGCTACCAGATCATGCCCGGCACGTGGAACTCCTCGTGCTCGGACGTCGGCTCGTATGGCAGCGCCAGCCCGCAACAGCAGGCCGCGTGTGCCTCGCGTCTGCCGCAGAGCGCGTGGTCAGGATGACCCGACGCTGAGCACTCGTTGCAGCGTCTGAACGAGCGGAGCGTCCCCGGCCCGAGCACGGGCCGGGGACGTCTCGCGTCTACCTTCGTCACATCGACGGCCCCATCGCCTCACCGCCGCCCGATCTCGCCTTCGGCGCCTTCAGCGAGCGCGCCCCGTGGGTCGTCGAGCTCGACAAGCTGCCGTGGCGGCGAGGGCTCGACGTCGAACGGGCCCGGACACGCGCGTCCGTCCCACGCCTGCTGAAGCCGGGCCGGCTGCCTCCCATGAGCCGGCTCCTGCGGGTCGTGAGCAAGGTCGGGCCGGCCGTGGGCATCTGGTACGTGCGCGAGCGGGGTGGCCCGCAGTCGCGCTCCGGCTTGTCACGCCGGCTGCGGCGGGCCTTCGAGCAGCTCGGATCGAGCTACGTGAAGCTCGGTCAGATCCTCTCAGGGGGCGAGGGCCTCTTCCCGCAGGAGGTGGTGGACGAGTTCCGCAAGCTCCGCGACCAGGTCCCGCCCGAGACGTTCGCCGACGTCCGGAAGGTCGTCGAAGACGACCTCGGCGCGCCGCTCGGGACCCTCTTCTCGGAATTCGCCGAGGAACCGCTGGCGGCGGCGTCGATCGCGCAGGTGCACGCGGCCCGGCTGCGCACCGGCGAGGAGGTCGTCGTCAAAGTGCAGCGGCCCCACGTGGCGGCCCTTGTGCACGCGGACGTGTCAGCGATGGCGTGGCTGGCGCCCAAGCTCGTCGGCCGCATCCCGATCGCCGCACTCGCCAACCCGCCGGCCATCGTCGAGCTCTTCACCGAGACCGTCGTCGAGGAGCTCGATTTCCGTCTCGAAGCCGAGAACATGCTCGACATCGCCCACGTGCTCGCGCTCACCGACCAACGCACGATCGTCGTGCCTCGGCCCCACCCCACCCTCGTGACCCGGCGCGTGCTGGTGATGGAGCGGCTGCGCGGCTTCGCCTTCGACGACGTCGAGTCGATGCACGAAGCCGGCATCGACACCAACGAGCTGCTGCGGGCGGGCCTCATCGCCTTCAACGAAGGCGCAATGCTCTACGGCGTCTTCCACGGCGACCTGCACGGCGGCAACCTGTTCGTGCAGCGCGACGGGCGCACCGCGCTGCTCGACTTCGGCATCACCGGCCGGCTCGACGAGCCGAAGCGCCTGGCGTTCCTGCGGCTGCTCGTGACCGGCACCGGCGGCGACGTGCGCGGCCAGCTCGCCGCGCTGCGGGACCTCGGCGCCTTCCCGCCCGACACCGACCTCGACGCGGTGTTCCGCGACCTGAAGCTCGACCAGCCCGTGAAGGACCCCACGACGATGTCGGCGCAGGAGCTGATCGGCGAGCTCAGCGACATGACCCAGAAGCTGCTCGGGTACGGGGCCCGCATCCCCAAGGAGCTCATGCTGTTCGTGAAGAATCTCATCTTCCTGAACGGCGCCACCGCCACCCTGGCGCCCGACCTCGACATCCTCGCCGAGATCACCCAGGTGTACCTGTACTTCGCGCAACACCACGGCGAGCGCATCATGCGCGAGATCGGGATCGACCCGACGCAGACCGGCGTCGACATCGACGCGGTGAAGGCGGGCTTCGGGTTGCCCGCGGACGTGGACAGCCTCACGTTCCGCGATCTCCAGGAACGCCGCCAGACGATCCTCCGCCGCATGCAGGAGCGCGAGCGTCCACGGCGCCGCCGCGGCTCCGACGCGTCCTGAGTGCGTCCCCTGTACGCTCCGCGGCCATGCCTGACTACAAGATCGACGAGGTCGAGCGCGCGTTCCGGACCTACTGGGAGAAGGGCGCGACCGGCGAGGACTGGGACGCGTGGTCGGACCTGTTCACCGAGGACGTCGAGTACATCGAGCACGTCCTCGGATCCAAGCACGGCCGCGAGGAAGTGCGGGCCTGGATCAAGCCGATCATGGCCGAGTTCGGGGAGATGTACACCGCGTACGAGTGGCACATGTGCGAGCCGAGCGGGCGCATCGTCGTCTACATGCAGAACCGCCGCGACAACCCAGATCCCAACGGCCTGCCCATCGACTTCCCGGGCATGACCGTGCTCCAGTACGC
>DASPWW010000172.1:0-13303 GCA_035637595.1 Solirubrobacterales bacterium
GCGGCGCCCCCCGATCCCCGACGAGGAGGCTCCGCCGCCGTGGCGCCGCGGCCTGCGCCGCCACTCCAAGGCGCGCGACGCGGCCGCAATCGCGCACCACTACGACGTCTCGAACCGCTTCTACGAGATCGTGCTCGGCCCGTCGATGGCCTACACCTGCGCGGTCTTTCCGACCGCCGACGCCTCGCTCGAGGAGGCCCAGTTCGAGAAGCACGACCTCGTCTGCCGCAAGCTCGACCTCGCGCCGGGAGAGCGCCTGCTCGACGTCGGCTGCGGCTGGGGCGGCATGGTGATGCACGCGGCCGAGCACTACGGCGTCGAGGCGCTGGGCGTGACGCTCTCCGAGCCTCAGGCGACCTGGGCCCAGCGCGCGATCGAAGAGCGCGGGCTCGGCGACCGCGCCGAGGTTCGCTTCCTCGACTACCGCGACGTCACCGAGACCGACTTCGACGCCGTCTCGTCGATCGGGCTCACCGAGCACATCGGGCTCAAGAACCTGGGCTCCTACTTCACCTTCCTCGCCGCCAAGCTGCGTCCCGAGGGCCGGATGCTCAACCACACGATCACGCGGGCGTCGAACCGCCAGGACGTGCGCGCCGGCAAGTTCATCGACCGCTACATCTTCCCCGACGGCGAGCTGGAGGGCCCGGGCACGATCGTCTCGGCGATGCACGACCATGGCCTCGAGGTGCGCCACGAGGAGAACCTGCGCGAGCACTACGCGATGACGCTGCGCGAGTGGGGCGCGAACCTCGAGCGCGGCTGGGACGAGGCCGTCGCCGAGGCCGGCGAGCACCGCGCCCGCCTGTGGCGGCTCTACATAGCGTCGTCGCGTTTCGGCTTCGACGTCAACACGATCGAGCTGCATCAGGTGCTCGGCGTTCGGGTGGGCACCGACGGGCGCTCCGGGATGCCTCTTCGCTACGACTGGAACGCTATGCGCGCCCCGGTCGAGGACGAGCAAGAGCGGGTCGAGAGCCCGGCTGCGGCCTGACGGTGCCAGAAGTCGAGATTCCAGAGACCGACGTCACGTCGTTCGTCCTCGAGCACGCGCCCGAACGCGCCGACAAGCCGGCGCTGATCGACGGCCCGACCGGCCGCACCCTCACCTACGGCGACCTCGACGCCGCTGTACGCGGGCTCGCCGCCGGCCTCGCGGCGCGCGGCTTCGGCAAGGGCGACGTGCTGGCGGTGTTCATGCCCAACCTGCCCGAGTACGCGGTGGCGTTCCACGGAGTCGCAGCGGCGGGCGGCAAATGCACGACCGTCAACCCGCTCTACACGGCCAATGAGCTGGCGCATCAGCTCGAGGACTCCGGCGCGCGGTTTCTGCTCACCGTCCCCGCGTTCGTGGACGCCGCGCGCGAGGCCGCCGAGCGGGCGAGCGTGGAGGAAGTCATCGTCGTCGGCGAGGCCGAGGGCGCGACGCCGTTCGCCGAGCTGATCGGCGACCCCGCCGACGCGCCCGAGGTCGAGATCGACCCCGGCTCCGACCTCGCGGTGCTGCCGTACTCGAGCGGCACGACCGGCCTCCCCAAGGGAGTGATGCTCACCCACCGCAACCTGGTCGCCAACCTCTCCCAGGTCCAGGACGCGTTCCCGATCGAGCTCGACGACACCCTGGTCGGGTGTCTGCCCTTCTTCCACATCTACGGGATGACGGTGATCATGAACCAGGGCCTGCGCGCCGGGGCGACGATCGTGACGATGCCGCGCTTCGACCTCGACCAGTACCTCGGACTGCTCGAGGAGCACAGCGTCACCCTGGCTTATGTGGTGCCGCCGATCGCGCTCGCGCTCGGCAAGCACCCGGCGGTGGACGGCCGCGACCTCTCCTCGCTGCGCGTGATCATGTCGGGCGCTGCGCCGCTCGGCGCCGAGCTGGCCGAGCGCGTCGCCGAGCGCATCGACTGCAAGGTGATCCAGGGCTACGGCCTCACCGAGACGAGCCCGGTCACGCACCTGATCCGCCCCGACGGCGAGAACCGCCCCGGCTCGATCGGGCGCGAGCTGCCGGGGACCGAGTGCCGCATCGTCGACCCCGATAGCGGTGAGGACGTCGCCGGGGGCGAGCGCGGCGAGCTGTGGATCCGCGGCCCGCAGGTGATGGCCGGCTACCTCAACAACCCCGAGGCGACCGCGGCGACGGTGGACGACGAGGGCTGGCTGCACACCGGCGACGTCGCGGTCCGCGACGCCGACGGCTTCTATTCGATCGTCGACCGGCTAAAGGAGCTGATCAAGTTCAAGGGCTTCCAGGTGCCCCCGGCCGAGCTCGAGGCGCTGATCATCACCCACCCCGAGGTCGGCGACGTCGCCGTCGTCGGCGTCCCCGACGAGGAGGCCGGCGAGCTGCCGAAGGCCTACGTGGTGCCGGCGGGCGACGAGCTCGACACCGACGCGCTGATGGAATGGGTAGCCGAGCAGGTCGCGCCGCAGAAGCGCATCCGCCTCGTCGAGGTCACCGACGAGATCCCGAAGTCGCCATCGGGCAAGATCCTGCGCCGCGTGCTCGTCGAGCGCGAGCGGGCGGCGAGTGCCTGACGTCCGTTACTTGAACGCGTCCTTGAGGAACGGGACGACCGTGTCGAGGAACTTGTTCGTCTCGGGCGCGGCGGTGAGCGGATCGAGGTGGCTGGTGGTCGCCGAGCCGTCGACCAGCTTCGCCACGCCGGGCCGCACCTCGGAGCGCTTGACGAAGCGCTTCGCGCCGCGGATGACGTCCCCGCCGGTCAGCGAGGTCTGGAAGGCGTACAGCGGTGTGTCGACCTCGGCGGTGTGGAAGGTGCGCAGGCCGAGCAGCCTGGTGACCGCGTTCTTCTTCAGGCGATCGGCGCCGTTGACGTCGATCGTCAGCCGGTAGGGGAAGTACCACTCGATCCCGTTGGCGGGCTCCTGGGCGAAGGTGTTCGCCAGCCGCGCGATCGGAGTCACCTCGCCGTCCTGCCAGTCGCGCGGGTCCCCGGACGCGGCGAGCTGGCCGGCCCTCACGTGGATCAGGGCGAGCTCGGCGGGGGACGTGCTCTCGTCGAACGCGTAGCCGAGCAGGGCGCGGTTGGTTACTGGGAACCCCGGATTGAACTGCGGCGGCAGCAGCGGGAACTGCTGCGCGGTCGACACCCCGGTCGGGTCGAGCTTGGCGTACAGCCCACCGGTCTCGGCGAAGATCCCGGCGACCCAGGGGAGCCCGAGGCCGAGCAGGTCCAGGAACGGCTGGGATGGCAGCTTGTCGAGCTCGGCCTGGGCCTGCTCGGCGTTGAAGGCGTCGAACGTGCCGAGCAGGCCGCCGTCGATCAGCACGATCCCCTCGACGTCGCGGTACCCGGGCCTGCCGTTGAAATCCCACGTCGCGTAGGCGGCGGCGCTCGACGCGCCGAGCGAGTGTCCACCCAGGACGACCTCGCGGCCGCCCTTGCTCGCCGCGCGAACCACCTGGCGGACGTCGTTGAGCTCGACCTCGAGCCCCCACTGCTGCACGAAGGGAACGCTGGACGGCTCGAGCGGCTGGTAGTGCGGCTGGATGGAGGAGTCGATCAGCCAGCGAAGGTAGTAGTCGAACGCCTGGTCGGCGGTGGCCTGGCCGTTGAGCGCCTGGGCGAACACGCTCGTGTCCTCGAACGCCTGGGTGCGGCGGTCGATCGCCCACACCTGGAGGTTCGGGACCCTGGCGACGATGTCCTCGGCGACCTGCGTGAAGTCGCCGGCGCCGCCGATCGTCCCCGGGATCAGGACGAGCACGTGATCGGCCGACGGCGGACCGACCTTGGTGACGAAGACCCTGTTGTACTCGAGCGGACCCGGGCCGGGGGCCCCCTGCATCTCCACCGTGCTGATCGCGGCGCCGGCGGGGGCGGCGCCGAGCAGGAGCGCCGCCGCGCAAGCGGTGGCGATCAATCCCGATGTCAGTGTTCGCTGCATCCGCCCCCTACATTCCCGGGCCGATGCCGTTGGTCAGCGGCGTACCGCGGTAGCAGCCGACCGTGTAGGGGAACTGCTGCGTCGCGTGGTAGTGGTACAGGCGCTGCTTCTTGCCGTTGAAGCGGATCTTGTGGGTGTGGCCGTGGCAGGCGTCGAGGTCGTCGTTCAGCATGTACTCGCCGTCCTTTCCCAGCGGCCCGTAGATCGGAAAGCCGTCGAGCGCCCAGCCGATCCGCTTCGAGTGCTCGCCCTTGTCGCCCGAATCGATGCACAGCGGCAGCGAGTGGTAGTGGTAGAAGTCCGGCGCGTGCGGGTGCCCCGCGCAGTCGTCCTGCATCTCGTGCGCCGGCGCGTCGAAGCCGTTGGCGTCGAAGCCGTTGTTGAGCACGACTCCGCTGGTCATGATCCCCACCTCGCCCCCCACGCACGACGGGCTCGACGCCTTCTTCGGCTTGGCGGGAACGCTGACGTCGATCGACTGGGCGCTGACGCCGGACTGGTTGCCCGGGTCGTACTGGTAGGCGTCGTCGCTGGTCTGGGTCGGGAACACGCCGGTGGTGTGGTTGACGGGGAGATCGTTGCTGACGATGCGGCGGACCGAGCCCGAGCGCGTCACGCTCACGCTCGCGTCGGGATACGACACGCTTCCGCTCACCGTCGGCTTGTCGGGAAAGCTCCACGTCGTGCCGTGGATCCAGGGGCCGGTGGGAGCGCCGCCGCCCGTCACCTCCATGCAGGCCATCAGGTAGCCGTGCTGGGGCGTCGCCGAGCGCTTGCCGTCCCCGAGCGCGAGCTGGGTGAGGTCGAGCGAGCCCTTGCCGCTCGCCGCGGCCCCGGTATGGGACGCGATCGCCGTCCCCCCCGCCCCGCCAGCCGCGACCGCAACGATGAGAAGCGTCGATGCGAGGGTCGCCGTCGCGGGCTTCATATCGCGGCGGATCGTATCCCGGCGCCGGCCGCTGAAACGTTCGGCGCCAACCCGATACGAATACGGAGATGAAGGTGCCCGGGGTCACGGAGTGAACGGCGGGTGTCGCGTGTGGCTCGCCGGCGAGGCCGATGCCGAAGCGGTGTGGCGCCTGCTCGCCGAGTTTCGGGACTGGATGGCAAAGGCCGAGCCGATCGACGACAGCATCCGAGCCACGGTCGAGGCGCTCGTCCGCGACGAGGCGACCGACTTTCTGCTGGTCGAGCCCCATGACGGCGACGGCGCCGCGGGCGTCTGCCAGCTGCGCTTCAGGCTGAGCGTCTGGACCGCCGCGCCGGACTGCTGGCTCGAGGACCTCTATGTGGAGCAAGGCGCCAGGCGCGCCGGGCTCGGAGCTGCGCTCGGCCGCGCCGCGATCGAGCGCGCCCGGACGCGTGGCTGCCGCCGGATCGAGCTCGACGTCAACGAGGACAACGCAGCGGCGCTCGCCCTGTACCGCGAGCTGGGCTTCAGCATCGAGCCGAAACCGCCGGGCCGGACGCTCTTCATGGGTCGCGAGATCGAGCCCGCCTAGACGCGACGCGAGCACTTTCTCAAGTCTCGCCGCCGCGAACCGATATAACGCATGCATGGAGACCCGTGTCGAGCGAGTAGTTCTGGAAACGGATCGGCATCGAATCGTTGGCGACCTGACGCTTCCGCGCGAGGGTTACCGCAGCCGTCTTTCGGACTTCCTCAACCGCGGCGACCTCGACTTCATTCCGCTCGTGAACGCCGAGATCGCCTCGACCAACGGTGGCACGCTGTCGGGGACGCGATCGTTCATCGCCGTCGCCCGCACGCACGTGCAGCTCGCCTACCCGTTCGAAGAGGAAAGCTAAGACCTCGATCGCTTACGGCGCGAGGACGATCTTCAGCGCCTCGCGACGGTCGTAGGCCGCGTACGCCTCCGGCGCCTCGTCGAGGCTCATCCGGTGGGTGACCAGAGGAGTCGGGTCGACGACCCCGGCCCCGAGCATCGCGAGGACGCGGTCGAGGTGGCCGATCACGTTGGCGTGCCCGGTGCGCAGCGTCAGGGCCTTTATCCACACCACCCCCATGTGGACCTCGGTGCGCTCGGCATAGACGCCGGTCACCGACACGCTGCCCGCCTTGCGCGCCAGGCGGCACGCGAGGTCGAGGGCATCGGGATGCCCGACGGCATCGACCGCCAGGTCGACGCCGCGGCCCGAGGTGAGGCGCTTGACCTCGCCGCGCGGGTCGCCCTCGGTCAGGTGGACCGGCACAGCGCCGAACGACTCGGCGACCCGCAGGCGATCCTCGACCGTGTCGACTGCGACGACCAGCGAGGCGCCCGCGGCGCGCGCCATCTGCACGGCGCACAGCCCGACGGGCCCGAGCCCGAGCACCGCGGCCGTGGCCCCGGGCTCGAAGCCCGACTCGGCCACCGCGTGGTAGGCGGTCCCGGCGACGTCGCCCGCAAACAGCGCCGCGTCGTCGGAGAGCCCCTCGGGGACGCGGCGCAGCGTCAGGTTCGCGGTCGGGACGAGCACCAGCTCGGCCTGGGCCCCCTGAAGCGAACCCAGCGTCGCGCCGTGGCCGAAGACCCTGCCGGAGTCGCACTTGTGGTACTCGGCGCGGCGGCAGAAGAAGCAGTCGCCGCACGCCGTGCAGTAGCACCCCAGCACGCGGTCTCCGGCCTCCACCCCGGTGACCGCGTCGCCCGCCTCCACCACCGTCCCGACGTACTCGTGACCGATCACGAAGCCGGGCTCGATCTCGACGCGGCCGTGGTAGATGTGCAGGTCGGAGCCGCAGATCCCCGTTGCCTCGACCCGCACGATCGCGTCGTCGGGCGACTCGAGGCTCGGGTCTGGACGCTCGTCGAGCCTGACCTCGCCGGGGGCCTGGAAGGTGACCGCACGCACGGCCGGTGAGGATAGAGTCCTGCCATGCCCGAGGTCTCGAAGGCGGTGCTGGTCACCGGGTGCTCGTCGGGGATCGGACGGGCGACCGCCGAGCATCTCGCGGACCGCGGCTGGACGGTCTACGCGACGGCGCGGCGTCCCGAGTCGATCGAGGACCTCGCCGACCGCGGCTGTACGACCCTGTCGCTCGACGTCACCGACGAAGCATCTATGCGAAGCGCGGTCGAGGCCGTCGAGCAAGCCGAGGGGGCGGTCGGGGTGCTCGTCAACAACGCCGGCTATAGCCAGAGCGGCGCCGTCGAGACGCTGCCGCTCGACTCGGTGCGGCGCCAGTTCGAGACCAACGTCTTCGGGCTCGTGCGGATGTGCCAGCTCGTCCTGCCCGGGATGCGCCGCCAGGGCTGGGGCAAGCTCGTCAACATCAGCTCGATGGGCGGCCGGCTCGTCTTCCCGGGCGGCGGCGCGTACCACGCGACCAAGTTCGCGGTCGAGGCCTTCTCCGATGCGCTGCGCTACGAGGTGCGCGGGTTCGGGATCGACGTGATCCTGATCGAGCCGGGCTTGATCACGACCAAGTTCGGCGAGGTCGGCGCGGCGAGCGTCGACCAGGCGCGTGCCGAGGGGCCGTACGCCGAGTTCAACGACGCGGTGGCGCAGGGAACGGCCGAGGTCTACGAGGGCGGCCTCGCCCGCCTCGGTGGCGGCCCCGAAGTCGTGGCACGCAAGATCGAGAAGGCGATCGGGGCGCGGCGACCGAGGACGCGCTATCCCGTCACCGCCTCCGCACGGCTGGCGCTCGGCCAGCGTCGCCTCGTCACCGACCGCATGTGGGACCGGATCATGGGCGTCCAGTTCCCGCGGCCCGGGAGCGAGTAGCGCGCCTGGCTAGCTGAGGTTGATGTCCACTCCGAACAGCAGGAGTGGCCAGAGCAGTACGGCGAGCCCTGCTTCGAGAACCTCGACGACCTTGTCCACGTGCTCGAAGTAGTTCTCGTCGGCGGCGACGATCACGCCGACGATCAGGTAGACGAGCCACAGCAGGTTGCTCCGGGGCATGGCCGGAGAATCCTATGCGCTGCTCTCGGCGGACCGCGCCGGGACTAGACCCGCCGCGCCGCGGTAAAGCGCGGCCACAGCAGCAGCACGAGGCCGATCAAGATGCAGACGATGCCGAGCGCGTAGTTGACCAGCACCGCGAGCACGATCCCGATGACGATGAGCAGTAGCGATATCTCCATGGGGAGCGGGATACCCTGGGCGAGGAGGCGGCAAACGATTCGAGGTCGCGTACCTCGATCAGACGGCCAGCCGTGGGGTAGGGTCGCGCCATGCGTTCCTGGGCGCTGTGTATCGCCCTTGCCACCGTGACGGCGACGGCGTCGCTTCCGGCCAGCGCCGCCGGTCAGACGCCGGGATCGTGCCAGGTCGGCGGGGCCCCCAGCTTCGCCGAGGACTACCAACACGGGCCGCCCAAGCCCCTGAGCGAGGTCCTCGTGATCGGGTGTGGCGAGACCGTTCAAGGGCCGATCGAGATCGTCGCGTTCGACAGCCGGTTCGGACTGTGTGTCTTCGTGGATCATGTCGCCGCGTCGAGCGGATTCGGCACCTGTCCGGTCGAGCCGACGACGCGGGCGATCGCGATCGATGATTACGCCGTAGAGCGCCGGGAGACCGGCCGCTTCGTCGCAGTCACGGGGCCGGTGGCGCCGGACGTCGCGACGACGTCGGCGACCTTCCACCGCAAGGGCAGGGTCAGGACATCCGCTGGCGTGGTCGCCCAGTTGACCCCTGACCTTATGACGCGGCTCAACGTCCACATTCCATTCGGCTACTTCGTAGCGGAAGCGCAAGGATGCGCTCGCTTCGACAAGATCGAGGTGAGCGCGTTCGGCGCCGACGGAACGCCCCTCGAAGAGGCTTCCGGTCCGTTCAGCTTTCCGCTTCCCCACGCGGTCGAGAATCTGTTCCAGAAGCTGTTCGACTTCTGCAACCCGAAGTTCCCGGGCGGCCTTGGCACGCTGCTCGAGGCGGATCGACGGCAATTCACAATCAAGCACTGACAAGGGTCGCCGCGGCCGGCCTGCTGGCGACCGCCGGGAGCGCGCTGGGAGCCTGGCCCGCCCAGGCCCAGCTCGACCTCTGCCTCGACGCCGACCCGCCGCCGATCAGCGCCCCGGCGCAACCGCTGCGCTTCGGGATCACGCCGCAGCTCGCGGGCAGCGTCGGGGGCTCGCAGGGCGAGGTAGCGCCCGAGGACCCCGAGCAGGCAACCGATGCCCTCCATCGCCTCCAGCCTCCGAGGCGCCGCCTCGTGATCCGGCTCAACCGGCTGTTCGAGTCCGACGGTCAAGCCGGGATCGACCACTTCGTGGATCTGGCCGACCAGTACAGGCGCGAGGGATTCGCGGTCGAGTCGCAGATCCGTTACCACCCTGCGCCGGAGCAGGAGGGCGACATGGCGGCGTGGGAGGACTTCGTGCGCCGGTCGACGGCGGCGCTCGCCGCCAACCCGGCGGTGGTCGCGCTGACGATCACCAACGAGGTAAACCTTCCGATCTCCGCCAACACGTCGGACGGCGCCTATGACGGTGCGCTCGACGCGATCGTGCGCGGCGTCGTCGCGGCGCAGGACGAGCTCGACCGGGTGGGGCGCGGCGACATCGCGCTCGGCTTCTCGTACGCCTACCGCTACTTCCCCGACCAGGACGTCGCGTTCTGGCGCGGCATCGGGGAGCGGGCGACGTCGGAGTTCTACGCCGCGCTCGACTACGTCGGCGTGCAGCTCTATCCGGGACTGTTCTGGCCGCCCGCGTTCGGCCCCGGCGAGACCGCGGGCTCGGCAACGATCGATGCCCTGACGCTGGTGCGCCAGTGCTACATGCCACTCGCCGGACTCGGCGACGGCGTCTCGATCTGGATCACCGAGAACGGCTACGCGACGAACCTCAACCGCCGCCTGGAGCGCCAGGTCGCCGACCTGACCTCAACGGTCGAGGACGTCTACGCGTACTCGGGGACGCTCAACGTGACCGACTACCGCTACTTCAACCTGCGCGATAACAACTCCGACGGCGGCGACCTCTTCGACGCCGTCGGGCTGCTGTTCGACGAGTACACGCCCAAGCCGGCATTCGGCGTCTACCACGACCTGATCGAGGCCTACGGTCGCGACGAGCCCGAGGAGCACGGGGCCGGCCTCGACCTGCGGCTGCGGCTGCGCTGCCGCGGCTCGGGACTGCGGGCGGTGCTGAGGGGAGCCGACGTGGATCTCGTCGACCGCGTCGCGTTCGTGGTGCGCGGCGATCGCCTCGCCCGCGACCGCCACGCGCCATTTGCGCGCAAGCTCCCCGCGGGCCGCTTCGGCGACGCGCACCGCTGGCGCGTCTCCGCGAAGGTTCGGCTAGACAACGGCGGGCACGAGCGCCTGAGACGCTCGGTGCCGGGCTGCGACTAGCCCAGCAGCTTCGCCTTCTGGGCCGCGAACTCGTCGTCGGTGAGCAGGCCCTGCCTGTGGAGGTCGGCGAGCTGCGTGAGCTGCTCGACGGTGTCCTGCCCCGCCTGGCCCTGCGGCGCGGGGGCGCCCGGAGCGTTCATCCCGACGAAGGTCTCCGCGACCTCGCCAAAGAGCTGGCGCATCGTCGCGCGGCCGGTGTCGTCGGCGATCGTCGCGTAGGCCCACTTGCTGGGGTCCTGCTGGTCGTACCAGACCGGATAGCGGTCGCCCTGGCGCGGGATCTCGACGCGCGAGACCGTCGTCGTCTTCTGGGCGTCGAACGCCGGCCCGCCGTCGAGGGGCTCGACCCGGAAGGTCATCTTGACGCGGGGGTTGTCGTTGATCGTCGTCCCGGTGTCCTGGACCGAAATGACGGTGCCGGCGCCCCTGGCGCCGGTCTCGAACAGCTCCGCGGCCTGCTTCTTCTTGCTCTTGAAGAGAGCCATGGCGGCAGCCTACGGCAACCGGAGCACAGCCGGCCGATGGGCTCGCGAATCTGTGACATCACCCAGCGGCCGCGGCCCCCGCGGTCTCGTACTCGTCGTGGCGGGTTGCCCGGAACGAGTCGCCGCGGCCCTTCGGGTGGCCTGACCCCTGCTAGTTGATCCAGGTCGGTTGAGAGTCTTGCGGCCCACGCGAACGCGTCGGCCTGCACTTCATCCCACCCGGCCAGCCCTGGCGCAACGGCAATATCGAGTCGTTCAACAGCCGGGTGCGCGACGAATGCCTCAACATCAACATGTTCTGGTCACTGGCTCAGGCGCGGGTGGTGATCAGCGACTGGAAGGCGGACTACAACCACCGCCGGCGACACTCCGCGCTCGGCTACCAGGCGCCAGCTGTCTACGCTGCAGCGCGCACCCATCCATGATCGACTCTCACTGACTGCGGCACCTATGTCACGTTGCATACTGCGGGCGCCCGGTGGGCCGGTAGACCTGGATCGTTACCCCCTTCGGGGTGGTTCGCGAGTCGACCAGGTCAAGCGCTGTGTCCGGGCCGCTGTCGGGGAATAGGCGCGTGCCCTGGCCGACGACCACCGGGACGGTGAGCAGGGTGATCTCGTCGACGAGATCGTTGTCCATGAGCCACCGGATCAGGGCGCCGCTGCCGTGCACCTGCAGCTCGCCTCCCGGCTTGGCTTTCAGCTCGCCGATGGCGGCCGCGACGTCACCGGACAGCACCGTCGTGTCGTCCCACTCGGGCTCGGTGAGCGTGGTCGACGCGACGTACTTGGGCTTCGTGTTCAGCGCCTCGGCGAAGGCGTTCTCGCTCGGATCCATCACTCCCCAGTAGCCGGCGAAGATGTCGTAGGTCTTCCGGCCGAACAGGAACGCGTCGGCGCGCCCGTATACCCCGACCAAGAACGCCCTGGCCTCGTTGTCGAAGAGCGGCATGGCCCATCCGCCGCGCTCGAACCCGCCGCTGCGGTCCTCATCCGGCCCGCCGGGCCCCTGCATCACTCCGTCAACGGAGACCTGCGTGGTGGTCGTCAGTTTCATGGTCGCTATTCCTTCTCGTTGCTTTCTTCGTTACGAGATAGGACCGCGCGACCGGACCGATCTCATCGGTCGCAGCAGAGTCCGTCCGGCCGATTGTTCCGCACCCTCCCCGAACACGGCCCGCACGTCGGCGATGTCGTACTCCTGAACGGACACCGTGAGCATCGCCCGGCGCTGTTCCGTGTCAGGGCCGCTGCTGCGGAAGCTCTCCAGCGCCGCCTGCGACTCCCAGCGCTCGAAGATGTTGACACGGCCGGGGTCGGCAGGTCCGCGCAGATCGCGACGTCGAGGCAGCCAACTGCCCGGCGAGCCTGTTCGACGATGCGCACACAGCCCGCGAGGTAGGACTCGCGCTGCTGCGGCTCAACGGTGATGTGTCCTGCAACGATGACCATGAGTGCGCTCCAGTCCTGTCGCCTTCGTGTCCAGCCCGCCGGGCTATTCCGCTGAGATAGACCTCCAGGGCAGGAGAAACTGCCCGCCGGGCTATTCCGCTGAGATAGACCTCCAGGGCAGGAGAAACTCATCGTTCGGCAACCCAAACCAGCCGGCGAACACCGACAAATCGCGCATAGTGGCCCGTCCCCCTCATCGAGTGAGGCTCAAGGAGACAACGCCCGCAGGCTACCAGGAACCAGCGGTATAACCTGCTGCCTGCACCCACCAATGACCGACTCTCACACGAGACGGATCGGTTCACGGGGTCCGGTCAATGGGTCTCGTGCGTTCCGCACAGCTTCAGTTGCTTGAGACGTGGGAAGCCAAGCTGCTCTCGGCAAGATCGTGCTTAACAGGGGCGATCCTCAGTGACGATCACACGGTAACGGCGGCGGGCACCTCCTCCCGGTCGGGGTTCGGTTGTCAGACGATTGCGACCCGCCCGAGCCCTGCGGGGAAAGCTACCTTCTCGGCTCATACCGCATCGCCACTGCCCCCGAGCCGAACTCCAGCCGGCCCACGAGCTTCAAGTCAACATGCTTCGATAGCCCGCGAACAACGTCGGCCCATGGCCCGCTAGCCTGGGCTGCACGACAAACTCGTACTCATCGATCAATCCCAGCTCCGCCAACGCCAGCGGGAGCTTCACGCCTCCCACGAACAGTCCCTTACCCGACTCCCGCTTGAGCTGCTGAACGGCCTTCTCCAGATCCCCGCGCACGAGCTCCGCGTTCCAATCCACCCGGTCCAGGGTGCTCGACACGACGTACTTCTTTGCCGCGGCGATCGTCCGGGCAAAGGGTTCCATCCAAGGTTCCATCCAATCAGGCCTCGCTCCCGTTCGCGCCGGCGACCGCCACGCTGCCTCCATCATTTCGTAAGTCACCCGGCCAAAGAGAAGGGCATCGGCCTGGTCGAGGTTCTCAGCCGCGTGACGATGCAGGTCTTCGTCCGTGAACATTGCACGATGATCGCAGCACCCGTCCAATGTGACGTTGATGGAATACCGAAGGGGTCGCATTGCGCGCTCCTGATTGTTTCATTGGGCAACGAGGATGGAGTGACGCTCGATCGTGACCACGAGCGTGGCGAGGTC
>DASPWW010000173.1:0-3955 GCA_035637595.1 Solirubrobacterales bacterium
CTTCCGGCCGGGTGCGCGGTTCGGGCCCGAGGCGATCCGCTCGGCGTCGGTGCTGCTGCGCGACTATCACCCCGCGCTCGACGTCGCGGTGTTCTCGACGCTGTCGATCCGCGACTGGGGCGATGCCCCGATCGTCCCCACGAACACCCGGCGCAGCTCGACCAGCTAGGCCGCAACCCCCCGAGCGGAGTATTCGTCCCGAAGTGGTTCTCTTATCCCACGTGACAAGCGTCCTCGTGTCCCTCGAGCGTGTTGCCCTCGGGCGGGATCGGGTTGGCCTTGAGGATGCGCGCCATGTGCAGCAGGTTGTGGGCGCACCACGAGCTGGTGCGCTGGGTGTAGGGGTGGTCGGGGCCGCCGGCGTCGAGGTATGAGGGCCCCGGGCCGGCGTCGCCGACCCAGTAGGTGTCGACGTTCGGCGGCACGGTGCAGCCGAGGTGGGTCATGTTGAACAGCGTCGACTCGGCGCAGGCGTGGGCGCCGTCCTCGTTTCCGGTCACGACGACGCCGGCGACCTTGTTGTAGAGCGGGTACTGGCCGACCTCGTTGCGCTCCTCGTAGGTGCCGTCGAGGCGCTCGATGACCATCTGGGCGACCGACGAGCGATGCCCGAACCAGATCGACATCCCCATCAGCAGGATGTCGGCGGCCTTGATCTTCTCGAGCACCTGGGGCCACTCGTCGCCGTCGCCCTCGTCCGAGGTGACGCCGAACTTGATCGCGTAGTCGACCGGCCGGATGATCTCGGTCTCGACCTCGTGGTCCTCCAGCAGGCCCAGCACCCGCTTCATCAGCGCCTCGGTGTGCGAGACCTCGGGCGAGGCCTTGAGCGTGCAGTTGATCCCCAGCGCCGTCAGCTCGTCTGCCATCTGCTCCCCTCCTGTTCGATCGCGAAGGTCGCCGCCGTGTGGTGGCGGAATCTATCCCTCAGTCGCGCGGAAGGCCGGACCGTTACCGGCTTACTTCTTCTTCTTGACCTTCCAGGACTGGGACGCCGGCGTGGGATCGACGTTCCCGGCTGGGTCCTTGGCCCGGACCTCGAAAGTGTGCTTGCCCTTCTTTACCTTGAGCTTGTCCGGCGGGACACAGGGCTCGAAGTCGTGCTTGTCGAGCTTGCAGTCGAACGTCGAGCCGGGCTCGGAGGAGGTGAACTCGAACGTTGCCTTCTTCTTCTTGGTCTTCTTCTTCGGGCCCTTGGTGATCGTGGTCTCGGGCGGAGTGGTGTCGGCGGCCTCGCCGCCGGGCGGCCCCGGGGCCAGCGGCAGCTCCCGGTCGAAGCGCACGATCGCATTGTCGGGGGAGACGGCGTAGACGCTCGCCCCGTCGGGGCTCACCGCGACACCCTTGGCGCCGTTTAGCCCCTGGGCCGTCGCCCCGCAGCCCGCCGTGTCCGGCGGGTCGGCGATGCAGCCCGCGGGAGTGAGCGCGCCCCCTGCTGTGCGGTCGAAGCGCACGATCGCGTCGTCGAAGTTGGAGACGGCATAGACGCTCGCGCCGTCGGGGCTCACCGCGTCGCTGGAGGCTTGGTCTAGACCTTGGGCCGTCGCCGCGCAGCCCGCCGTGTCCGGCGGGTCGGCGATGCAGCCCGCGGGAGTGAGCGCGCCGCCCGCGGCGCGGTCGAAGCGCACGATCGCGTCGTCGACCTGCGAGACCGCGTAGACGCTCGCGTTGTCGGGGCTCACCGCGACGCCGCCGGCGCCGTTCAGGCCCTGGGCCGTCGCGCCGCAGGCCGCCGTGTCCGGAGGGTCGGCGATGCAGCCCGCGGAGGTGAGCGCGCCGCTCGGGGCGCGGTCGAAGCGCACGATCGCGTCGTCCTCGCTGCCGATGGCATAGACGCTCGCGCCGTCGGGGCTCACCGCGACGCTGACAGCGCCGTTCAGGCCCTGAGCCTCGCCGGACGCCCCGACGTCGTCGCACGCCCCATTGGTCTCGACGTCTTCGATGCAGCTCGCGTTCGACAGCACGCCGCTCGGGGCGCGGTCGAAGCGCACGATCGCGTCGTCCAAGTTGGAGACGGCATAGACGCTCGCGCCGTCGGGGCTCACCGCGACATCTTGGACGTTGTTCAGGCCCTGGGCCTCACCGGACACCCCGATGTCGTCGCACGCTCTGTTGGTCTCGACGTCCTCGATGCAGCCCTCGGGGTCGAGCGCGCCGCTCGCGGCGCGATCGAAGCGCACGATCGCGTCGTCGAGGCTCGAGACCGCGTAGACGTTCGCGCCGTCGGGGCTCACCGCGACTCCGCCAGCGCCGTCCAGACCCTCGGCCGTCGCTCCGCAGCCCGCCGTGTCAGGCGGGTCCGCCATGCAGCCCTGCGGGGTGAGCACGCCGCTCGGGGCGCGGTCGAAGCGCACGATCGCGTCGTCGGTGACGGAGACCGCGTAGACGCTCGCGCCGTCGCGGCTCACTGCGACGCCGCTGGCCCCGAAAAGGCCCTGGGCCGTCGCCCCGCAGCCCGCCGTGTCCGGCGGATCGGCGATACAGCCCTGGGGCGTCAAGTCGCCCAGCGCGCCGAACACGGCAGCACTGATCGCAAGCGTGGCCACCGCCGTCGCGATCGCGATTGTCCCGAAGCGCCCGAGCCCCATCACCCAGGACCCGCGCGATCATACGCTTCCTCTGCCGGCGCGCACGCCAGCTACATTGCCTCGCCATGGCCAACAGCGCCTACGACCGCCTCGCAGCCCTGCCGATCAAGGTCGAGGGCTACGAGCTCGAGGACAACGACCGCGAGTACTCGCCCGAGTTCACGCGCGGCTCGACGATCGTCCACCTGCGAGGCGGCGGCGAGGAAGGGATCGGCGAGGACGTCGTCTACGACGTGCTCGACCACATCGCGATGCGCGATGCCGGGCCGGTGCTCGACCTGACCGGGCCCGGAACGCTGGGCGAGCTGTGCGAGCTGCTCGGCGAGCTCGACCTCTTCGGCGGCGCGCCGCCGGTCCGCGAGCCCTCACGCCACTACCGGCGCTGGGCGTTCGAGAGCGCGGCGCTCGACCTCGCCCTGCGCCACAGCGCGCTCGCCTTCCACGAGGCGGTCGGCCGCGACGCGCGACCGGTCACCTTCGTCAACTCCACACGCCTGTCGAGCTTCGGCGACGACGCCCCGTCGAGCACGGAGCCGATCCGCCAGCGCCTCGAGCGCTACCCGACGCTGCGTTTCAAGCTCGATCCCGAGAACGACTGGACCCCGGAGCTGATCGCCGAGCTGCGGGAGATCGCCCAGGTGGACATCCTCGATCTCAAGGGGCTGTATCGCGGCACGCCGGTCGACGTCGAGACCGACCCCAAGCTCTACCGCGCCGTCGCCGAGGCCTTCCCCGAGGCCTACCTCGAGGACCCCGACATCAACGACGAGACCCGGCCCGTGCTCGAGCCGCACGCCGACCGCATCACCTGGGACGCCCCGCTGCACTCGCTCGCTGACGTCACCTCGCTGGAGCGCAAGCCGACCGCGATCAACTCCAAGCCGTCGCGGTTCGGGTCATTGGGCGAGCTGCTGGCGGTCTACGAGCACTGCGAGCGCGAGGGGATCGCCGTCTACGGCGGCGGCCAGGGCGAGCAGGGATGCGGCCGCGGGCAGATCCAGTACCTCGCGTCGGTCTTCCATCCCGACACCCCCAACGACGTCGCGCCGTCGGGCTACAACGACTCCAGCGTCCCGCCCGGGCTCCCGTCGAGCCCGCTCGATCCGGCGCCGTCGCAGACCGGATTTCGCTGGGCCGAGTAAGGCGGGCCTAACCGGGGTGAGGGCGGCCGAACTCGTTTCGGTGGCTAGCCTGCGGGGAAAGATCGCCACGACAGGAGAGAGACAATGCCCGACCAGTCATTCGCCGACGCGCTCAACAAGCAGATCGCAAACGAGTTCTCGGCCTCGCAGCAGTACATCGCCGCCGCCGTCTACTACGACGCCGAGACGCTGCCCCAGCTCGCCGGCTTCTTCTACCGCCAGGCG
>DASPWW010000174.1:0-5684 GCA_035637595.1 Solirubrobacterales bacterium
CAGCCCCTCGATCGGGCCGCGGCGACCCTCGGTCTCGATCGCCTTGCGGAGCTTCTGGTTGATCGCGCGAACCTCCGCCGGGCTGGTGGCCGGGTCGTAGCGGACGGAGGTCAGCCCGAGCAGGTCGCTCGGCAGCTTCGATCCGTTCGCGTGCAGGATGAACGTGCGCCGGATGCCGAGCGCGCCGCCGAACAGCCCGGCCTCGAACACGACGTTGTCTCGCGGCGACGCCTGGCCGGACTGGGACGCATCCGTCGTGGTCCAGTCGTCCTGGGCGAACACGAACGCGGCGAAGTCGACCTCCTGGGAGAGCTCGACGAGCCGGTCGAGGGTGGACCGCCCCGGGTTGAACGTGGTCGTCCAGGGCTCGACGTCGGCGACGTCCTCGAGCCCGCGCGTGATCGACTGGAGGAGTTTGGCCTGCTTGCCCGACGACCCGAGGAAGATGCGCGGCTTGTTCATGCGCGATTCACCCTTCGGTCAGGAGACGGGGACCAGCGTACTCGACCACGTAAACGACGTCCGTAACGCGACGCCGCCTGCCACGGATCGGCGCAGCACAAACAAGACACGCAGCTTGCGCAGTGGCGGCGCCCTTGTCCTCTCTCACGATCTGAGAGCAACAGGGCTAAGATTGCACAAGGAAGAGGAGAGGAGGGACGGTGGCGAAGAGCGTTCGCGACGCGATGACCGGGGATCCCCGCTCGATCGGCGCGTCGGCGTCGGTGGTCGAGGCCGCGCGACTGATGCGAGAGCAGCACATCGGCTCGCTCCCGGTGACCGAGGACGAGCGGCTTGTCGGGATGATCACCGACCGGGACATCACGACGAGAGTGGTCGCCGAGAGCGCGGTCCCTGAGACGACGTCAGTCGGGGACGTCTACTCTCGCGACCTCATCAGTGTAGAGCCGAACAACGACCTGGAAGAGGCGCTCCAGCTGATGGCCCGCCACCAGGTTCGGCGGCTGCCCGTTGTCGAGAACGGTCGGCTCGTCGGCATGGTCGCGCAGGCTGACATCGCGCTCAAGGAGAGCGAGAGGACCGGTGAGCTCGTCGGGGCGATCTCCGAGCCCTCAGAGGGAGAGCGCAGGTAGCGTCCAGAAGTCCGGCCGGCACGATGGCCTTACCTTGATGGCTCGCTAGCCCAGTGTGTGTGAACCCTTGCTGATGCGCTCGCGCATGCAGCAGTTTCGTACCTCGAGACCGGTGCCGAGACGCCGACTACGCCGGCTGCTGCACGGCCGGTCGTAGCGCGTCGAGCATCTCGCCGATCAGAGCGGCGAGAAAGGCGGCCTCGTACGTTGCCGCTTTCGACGACCATCGCCTTCGGCCGCTGCAGCGCCGAGCGCGACCGACGCTAGTGCGACGAACGTGAGCAGGCCGAGAACGCCGAACGCAAGGAACGGGCCGCCGTCGAACACGAGCGTTAGGGGAAGACCGACAGCGCCGGCCACTGCCGCCATCGCCATCAGCGACAGCCGAGGTCGGCGTGGCGCGAGCGTCGCGCGGTCAGAACTTCGCTTCGCGGCCTGCTCGTCGAAGCGGCCGTGGAGGACGAGTCCAAAGAGCAGCGCCAGCGACGGGATGAGGATGAGGCCGCCGAGGGCGACGCCGACGATGGTCGCGATCAGCACTGGTCGCCCGGCGGCGGCCTCCTCCACCGTGAGGCCAGGAAGCAGCTCGGGCCGCTGCGCGAGGGCCCAGCCCGCGACGACCGCGGCCACCGCGGCCGAGGCGCCGTACCGGGCGGCCTCGAACCGCCAGCGCCGCACGAGCTCGAGCGTCGCGATTCCGGCTGCAGCCGAGGCGGCGATGGCCGCGACCGCCGGCCAGTCGAAGAGCTTGTCACCGACTGGGTCGGCGTCATACGCGACCACCGCGAGTCCGGCGAACGCGATCGCGCCGGTCACGACACCGGCACCGAGCGCACGGGTGCGGAAGGCCGCGGCGAAGTCGTCCAGGCCTGCGCGGGCGGCGTCGCCGGCGAGGTAGACGGCCGCGACGTAGGCACCGGTGGCGACGGCGAGCGTGCCGACGAGCAGCGACGTCGGGTTCAGCCAGCTCGTCAGCGGATCACCTGCGGCGTTGCCGACGGGGACGCGCCCGGACGCGATCGCGCCGACTACGGTGCCGAGCGCGAATGGGGTTAGAAGCGACGAGATCGAGAAGACGCCGTCGATCGCCCGCCGCTCGATCTCGCGCGCCGTTCCGGCGTGGACGGCGTAAGCCGTGCCGCGGAGGATGATGCCGATCGCGGCGATGAACAGGGGCACGCTCAGGGTCGAGAAGATGGAGGCGAATGCCTGCGGATAGGCGGTCCAGCAGATGACCAGGACGAAGACGAGCCAGACGTGGTTGGCCTCCCAGACGGGGCCCATCGCTCGGTAGGCGTGCCCGCGCAGCGCGGTGCCGCGCTCGCCGCGTGCGCCGAACTGCCAGAAGGCAGCGCCGAAGTCGGCCCCACCCAGGACGGCGTAGGCGGTGAGGCCGACGAGCATCAGGACGAGCGGCGCCTCGGCGAGCGTCACCGCTCCTCCCGCTCCGCGTCCGGCCGCGCCGCGCCGGCGATCAGAGGCGCGACGCCGCTCGGCCCTGGTTGGACGTCGAGCGGCGCACGCGCCAGACGTCGCAGGATCCAGGCGACGGCGAGCAGCAGCCCGGCGTAGACCAGCACGAGCGTCGCGTACCCGACCGGGATGCCGCTCGCCCCGGTCACGGCCGCCTCGGTGCGCATGTGGCCGTAGACGACCCACGGCTGGCGACCGACCTCGGTCGTTACCCAGCCGGCGATCAGCGCGACGACCGACAGTGGCCCGGCGGCGACGACGGCACGGTAGAACCACGGCGAGCGGGGTAGACGTCGCCGGCGCAGCCAGACAAACAGGTAGACGGCGGAGATGCCGGCGAGGACGAACCCGATCCCGACCATCGTCTGGAAGGCGACCCGGACGACGTTCACCGGTGGGCGCTCGTCGGCCGGAACCTCTTCGAGACCGGCGACGCGCGCGTTCGGGTCGTGGAAGGCGAGCAGCGAGAGCAGGCGTGGGAGCGGGATGCCGTAGCGGACCTCGTCGCCGTCGTACCAGCCGAGCAGGTGCACTGGTGCTCCCTTCTCCGTTTCGTGCAAGCCCTCGAAGGCGGCCAGCTTGGTCGGCTGCTCGCGGGCGACCTCTCGGGCCGCCCAGTCGCCGACGACGATCTGGACAGGCGCGGCCAGCGCGGCGACTGTCAGCGGCACGACAAGCGCCACCCGCTCATACCGGCCGCGGCGGCCGCGCAGCCAGCCCCACGCGTAGACGGCGGCGGTCAAGAAGCCCGCGACGATGTAGGCCGCGACGTACATGTGCATGACCTCGTGCCAGAGGAAGTGGTTGCCAAGAAGCGCGTCGAGCGGGCGGACGTCGGTGACCCGTCCCTCCTCGAGAGTGAAGCCGCTCGGGTGGTTCATCCAGGCGTTCACAGAGATGACCGTCAGCGAGCCGGTGAAGCCGGCAATGGCGACGGGGATGCCGCTGAGGAAGTGGGCTCGCGGCGACAGGCGGTCCCAGCCGTAGACGTAGACGGCGATGAAGATGGCCTCGACGAAGAAGGAGAAGGCCTCGAGCGTGAAGCCAAGCCCGAAGACCTCGCCGAAGGTCGCCATGAAGCTCGGCCACAGCAGCCCGAGCTCGAAGCTCAAGATCGTGCCGGTGACGACGCCGACCGCGAAGAGGGCCAGCATCACCCTCGACCAGCGCTTGGCGATCGTGTGGTAGACGGGATCACCAGTCCGCAGCCACAGTGCCTCCATGAAGAGGACGAACGCCGGGAAGGCGATCCCGAAGCAGACGAGCGGGATGTGCACCGCGAACGAGAGCGCCTGCATCTGCCGCGCCTCGAACACGTATTCCTGGTCGACAGGCGCGAACGGAGCCGCGGCGAGCAAGAACCAGATCAAGCTTCGCTGACCTCCCTCTCTCGAACCTCGCGCACCTGGCTACGTCAAGGGCCGCAGCGCGCGATCCGGGGCCGAGCAGACCAAAGGACCGCGCTGCTCGCCAACGCGGCGCGGGCGACGACGGACGTATTGGTCTCGACCTCCATCTTCCACCTCCTTGGCAGCGTATGCGGGTGGCGGCGGCGAGTCCTCCGACGCTGGCCGTGACGCCTACGCGCCGTCAACGTCGGCAGTCCTGCGCTGGTGCTGCTCCTGCTCCCGGGCGTGGCCTTGGCCTGGGTCAACTTCGGGAGCCGGTCCCGGGGCGAGCGCCAAGCCGATCTTGTCGATGTCCGCCGTTTTGACCGCAGGGTTGGGCCAGGGACTGGTCCCACGTCTGATCAGGCAACGTAGCCCTCTCATTGCAGGCACTTTGTACACGGCGACGGACTCGACCCTGCGCCCTCCCGGCGTGACAGGTCGGCGCTCATGGAGGGTGACAGAGTGATCCCGATGACCTCCTCTTAGCGAGGAGGGAGTCAATGAAGAAGATCGAGATCGCGGAACTCGAGCGCGCGGCTGCCGCCGCCTGAGGACGTCGAGCCGGGGACGGGCCGGCCGTCCCCGGCTCCTCTGTGAGCGGCTAGGCCGACGCCTTGCCCGCCGCGACACCCGTCTTTTCGGGCACGCCGGCGATCCAGCCTTCGATCGCCCCTGCGATCTCGGCCCATTTCTCGGCCGTCATCATCAGGTGAGGCCGGCCCGCGAACTCGAGGTAGTCGGTCTGCGCCGGGGACTTCTCGTACTTCTTGAACTGCTTCTTCGAGACCGAGGCAGGGACCGTGTGGTCCTGGTCGGCGCCGATGATGAGTAGCGGCGCCCGCTCCTCGTACTTGAAATGCAGCTCCGTGGGCGGGTGCAGATGGAAGTTCGCGAAACCCGCCTCGTAGAAGATCTGACCGGTCTCCGGGACGTAGTACTTCTCGTACGCGGCCTTTGCCTCCTCGGGCGTGAACGTGTTCACGAAGCCGTAGGTGAACTCCTCGAGCGTGAGCGGCACGACGCCGTGCCAGCGAGACGGATGTGCCAGTGCCGACGAGACGACTTTGAGCGTCGAGAACGGCAGGACGAGGATCCCCTTCGGCGGTGCCGGGCTCATCGCGACGCCCCCCCGGGCGAGCCCGCGGTCGAGCAGGAGCTCGACGATCAGCCCGCCGAACGAGTGGCCGATCAGGATCGGCTCGTGCTCGAGCGCCCTGATCTGCGCCTCGTAGTGGTCGACGATCTCGGTCAGGCCGAGCCCCACGATCGCGTCCGTCGCCTCGCGCAGCTCTTCGACGTCGCCCTGCTTGCGTGGCCATTCGGGGGCGGAGACGTCATAGCCCCGGTCGCGGAAGTACTCGGCGAACGGGTCCCAGCTCCGCGACGAGAGCCAGGCGCCGTGAATCAGCATCAGTGGACTGCGGGTTGCGGCACCATCCACGATGACCTCCCTGCTCGCTTGCCCTACGCTACCCGCTTGGGGTCGGTCCCGCTGCGAGCCAATAGACTCGGTCCGCTTCGGATCATCTGCAAGTCGTCCTGAACGGGAAGACCCGCATTGCAGGATTTTTGCAGAGCTCTCTGACGGACTCGAACCGTCGACCCCCTGTGGTGTGAATGCCGGCGGGGTTGGGCGGGGCTGGGACCGCGCGCGAGCGGTCGGGCCGGAGGCCCGACAGGCGGTCTTGGTTGTGGCGGGGTTAGTTGGTCAGGCGGCGGCTTCGAG
>DASPWW010000175.1:0-24094 GCA_035637595.1 Solirubrobacterales bacterium
ACGGTCTTTCACAGCGTCTCGTTCGCGGGCTCGCGCTACAGCGCCCACGGCTGGCTCGGCTGGTTCGTGGGCTGGAAGCCCGAGGGCGGCTTTGACGACCTCTGGATGCCCGACGACGCTCGCACCTACGACTATCCCGACTCCTACCAGCGCTCGGGCCCGTTCAGCGGCATCGAGGCGCAGCTCGTGTGCGTGCAACCGGGAGGGTGTCCCGGGAGCCTCGAGCCGGGGATCTACATGCACGACCTGGCCTTCGACGTCTCCGACACCTCGGCTCCCGCGGTCTCGGGTTCGGGGTCGCTGCTGTCCGGCGGCGTCAAGCGAGGCTCCCAGGACGTGACGGTGTCGAGCAGCGACCGTGGCGGCGGGCTGACGGCGGCCTACGTGCTCGTCAATGGAGTACCGGCCGCCTCGCAGTCGTTCTCCTGCGCGGTCGCAGCCGGCGTCGCCGCCAACCTCACCCCGTGCCCCGCCGCCGGCTCGCCGAGCTTCAGCCTCGACACCCAGGCGTTCCCCTTCCACGACGGGCCCAACGAGGTCCAGGTCTGTGCGAGCGACCTCGCGACGGTCGCGCTCCCGAACCTGAGCTGCTCGCCGGCGACGCCGCAGATCGTCCTGGTCGACAACTCGTGTCAGTCCTCCCGGGTGGGCGGCGGGACGCAGCTCAGCGCGAGCTTCGCCGACACCGGCGGCTACTCGATCGAGCTCGACTCCGACCAGGGAGCCACCGTCACAGGACGGCTGACCGATGCGAGTGGCAGCGGCATCGGCGGCGCGACCCTGTGCGTGAGGGAGCAGACGATGCTGGCGGGATCGAACGCCTGGCCGGTGGGGACCGTCGAGACCGGTCCGGACGGCTCGTTCGAGTACCGGATTCAAGCTGGACCCAACCGGGAGGTGAGCTTCGGCTACCGCGTCAACCGCGACCAGATCGAAGCGGGGGTCGAGCTCTTCGCCGAGGCGATTCCGAGCCTCGAGCTGTCGAAGCGACGGGTGCGAAACGGGCATGCGATCCGGCTGTTCGGAGAGCTGCCGGGACCCGCGAACGCCGGCCGCGTCGTCGTCTTCCAGGCCCGCGGCCCCGGCAGGCGGCGCTGGCATACGTTCCGCGAGGCCGAGACCGACGAGCATGGGCGATTCGAAGCGCGCTACCGGTTCCGCAATACGACCGAGACGACGACCTACCGGATGCGCGTCGTCGTGCCGGCGCAAGACGGGTACCCGTACCTGACGGGCCGATCGGCGCTCCGCAGGGTGCGGGTCATCGGCTGAGCGTCGCAGGCACGGATTCGTGCCTGGAGCCGGTGCTTCCGCGGGGCCCCCCATGACTGGGGATAGCCCCCAGATCGGCGCCGGCAAGGGCGGCGCGGCGGTCGAGGGCGAGGGCACCGAGAAGTAGCCCTCGCAGCAATCGCCGCTGAACGAAACGAGCCCGCCGGCCGGCGGGCTCGCTTCGCCATTACGGTCGGCTTGGCGGAGGCGTTCGGTCGAGCGCCTCGCCGCCTCGCCTGCGGCGCCTAGTCGACCGGCGTGTAGTTGGGGTTGTCGGCCGCCACCAGTCCGGTGGAGCAGTTGTTGGCGTCCCCGATGACCGCATCGCTGGCGCCGGGGAACGGGTTGCCCGCGGCGACCCCGCTGTCGGCACCCGCGTTCGTCGTCACGGTCGAGCCCGGGCCGAAGAACCCGCATCCCTGATCGGGAGCGTTGCTCGAATCGAACACGTAGCGGAGCTTTCCGTCCGCGTTCGTGTCGCGGGGATCCCCGTTGGCGGGAATCTCGACCGTGATCGACCACGTGCTGCCGTTCGCGGCGTAGCCGCCGTCGCGCGTGGACGTGTAGGTGCAGGTATCGCCCGGAGGCGACACGCACCCCTCCGATCCCGTCGGCAGGATGATCGGATCGGACGCCGCGGCCGATCCCACGATCGTGAGAACGCCGGCCAGCGCGCCGAGAAGAACTGCAACCTTTCGCATTGACCCTCCGTCGTCGATGGATGGACACCATGCGACGGCGGAACCCCGCAACTGTCCCGTTGCCGCCCTAACGTCGCGGCGCGGGGCCTACCCCGATTCGCGGAGTTCTAAACGCGGCTAGGTCGCTACGGCGGTCCAGCGCTCGGCGTTCTGCTCGTGGATCTCGCTCAGCATCGCCTCGATGTCGTAGCGCAGCTCCCACTCGGGGTAGTCGCGCCGGAACTCGGCTACGTCCGAGATCCACCAGCGGTGGTCGCCCTTACGCGGCTCCTCGGAGAGCTGCCACTCGAGCGGCCGGCCCGCGATCCGCTCGCAGGCGGCGATCGCCTCGAGCATCGAGCAGTTGGCGAACCGCCCCCCGCCGAGGTTGTAGACGGCGGCGCGCCGCGGGGCGCGGTGGAACGCCAGGCATGCCTCGGCGAGGTCGGCGCTGTGGATGTTGTCGCGCACCTGCTTGCCGCCGTATCCGAAGACGGTGTATGGCGCGCCGGTGACGGTGGCCTTCATCAGGTAGGCGAGAAAGCCGTGCAGCACCGCGCCCGCGTGGTCGGGGCCCGTGATGCAGCCGCACCGGAAGCACACCGTGCTCAGGCCGAAGTAGCGGCCGTACTCCTGGACGAGCAGATCGGCGGCCGCCTTCGAGACGCCGAACAGCGAGTGGGTCGAGCGGTCGATCGACATCGAGGTGTCGATCCCGGGGTGGTAGGGGTGGTCGGCTGGAAGCTCGAGACGCGTCTCGAGCTCCTCGAGCGGCAGCTGATTGGCCAGGTCGCCGTAGACCTTGTTGGTCGAGATGAAGGCAAAGGAGGCATCCGGCGCGTGGCGCCGCGTTGACTCGAGCAGGTTGAGCGTGGCGGTCGCGTTGATCGAAAAATCGGTGTGCGGCTCGCGGGCCGCCCAGTCGTGCGAGGGCTGGGCGGCGGCGTGGACGACGACCTCGATCGCGGCGCCATGCTCGGCGAAGGCGCGCTCGACCTGCTCGGCGTCGCGGATGTCGGTGTCGAGCCACTGGAACTCGGAGTACTCGTCGGCGAGCCGGCGCGCCGTTGGCGCGGTCGACGCCTCGGGCCCGAAGAGCCGCGCCCGGGTGTCGTTCTCGAACCCGATCACGTCGAAGCCGGCCTCGACGAGCCGCCGCACCGCGGCCGCGCCGACGAGCCCGCCGGCTCCGGTGACGATCGCTACCGCCATGTGCGCATGATCTCGCACCCACGGCGGGGCTGAGACCCGGCCCCTTCTACGCTGGGGCGGTGCGCACCGCTCCCGACCGCCTGCGCTTCGAGATCACCGCCCGCGACGGGACGGCCCGCGCCGGGCGCCTGCACACCGCGCACGGCCCGGTCGACACGCCGGCGTTCATCCCGCTCGCCACCCGGGCGGCGGTGCGCTCGCTCGAAGCGCGCGAGGTCGCCGCGCTGGGCTACGAACTGGTGCTCGGCAACACCTACCACCTGCTGCTGGCGCCGGGGCCGGAGCGGATCGCGAAGCTAGGCGGGCTGCATCGCTTCATGGGCTGGGAGGGCGCGATCGTCACCGACTCGGGCGGCTTTCAGGTCTTCTCGCTCGCCCACGGGGCGGTCGCCGACGAGATCAAGGGCCGCCGCGGGCAGGCGGCGGGAAAGCAGCACGTGCTCGAGATCGGGGAGGAGGGCGTGCGCTTTCGCTCCTACCTCGACGGCACCGAGCACATGCTCTCGCCCGAGCGCTCGATGGAGGTCCAGGGCCGGCTCGGCTCCGACCTCGCGCTCGTCTTCGACGAGTGCACGCCGTATCACGCCGACCGCGACTACACGGCGCGCTCGACCGAGCGCACGCATCGCTGGCTCGACCGCTGCCTCGCCTGGCACGAGCGATACGGCCCCGAGCGCCAGGCGGTGTTCGGGATCGTCCAGGGCGGCGTCCACCCCGACCTGCGACGCGAGTCGGCCGAGCGCGTCGCGGCCGCGGGCGTGGACGGGATCGCGATCGGCGGAACGCTGGGGCGCGACAAGGCGGAGATGTACGGGGTGCTCGACGCCACGCTTCCGCACCTTCCCGACGAGGCGCCGTGCCACCTGCTGGGGATCGGCGAGCCCGACGACCTGCTCGAGGGGATCGCGCGGGGGATCGAGCTGTTCGACTGCGCGATCCCGACCCGCCATGCGCGCCACGGTATGGCGCTCGCGCCGGCGCCGGACGAGCGCTTTCGCCTCAACCTCCGCCTCGCCGCGATGGCCGAGGACGAGCGCCCCCTGGTCGAGGGCTGCCCCTGCCCGGCGTGCGCGCGCCACACCCGCGCCTACGTCCACTACCTCGCGCGCGGCGAGGAGATGACCGGGGTGCGCCTGCTCGCGCTTCACAACCTGACCTTCGTCGAGCGCCTGGTGGCGGGCGCGCGCGAGGCGATCGCGGACGGCCGCTTCGCCGCCTACCGCGAGGCGGTGCTCGGCGGGGCGGCGCCATGGGAAGCGTCGGCCGCGGGGACCGTCTAGGCCGACATCGACAGCACGTGGCCGACCGAGGGGCTCGTCTCGCCGGCGAGCAGTTGCCGGTAGACGCGCTCGACCGCCTCGGGCCCGCGGCCGTGCTCGACCTCGAGCCAGCCCTCGGTCCAGGGGACGAACTCCGCCCACGCCTCGGCCGTCCGTGCCTGGAATCCCTCCTGGCCCCAGTCGAGGGTGCGCCGCTTGACGCGATCGGGCGCGAAGAACATCTGCGGCGCCGGGCCGGGCAGCTCGCCGGGATCCTCGCCCACCCGGTCCCAGTGGGCGCCTCCGACCGCGGAGCTGTGGGCGAGGTCGGGGCCGAAGTGGCGGTGCACCGCGCCGCGCACCGAGCCGCTGCCCGAGACGTCGACGTAGACGGCCCTGCCGTCGGGCAGCGCGTCGATCTCGTCGTAGGTGGCGACGCTGTCGTAGACGTCGAGCCCCGCGACGAAGTCGCGGTTGGCGGTCGAGGTCAGGCCGATCGTCTCGACCTCCTCGCGGTCGCGGATCTGGAACGCGGTGCCGATCGAGGTCTTGCTCGACGCGCTCGACACGACGACGGTGGAGGCGCCGAAGAAGTCGTTTTCCTCGAGCCAGTCGTCGATCAGAAACGAGGTCAGAAACAGCGGCCGCAGCAGCATCTGGCGGTCCTCGTAGCGCGGCTCGTGTCGCGGGTCGTTGTCGACCCTGAGGTACTGGTTGTAGACGGGCGCCATCGCGGCGCGATGCGGCGCGGCGTCGACGAACCCGTGCTCGCCGATCTCGCCCGGCGTCACAACCAGCTCGGTCGACATCGGCAGGTAGCCGAACAGCCGCGCGCCGGCGGGCAGCGCGTGGTCGGGGCCGGCCACCACGTCGGCGAACCCGAACGCGGGGATCCGACCCCAGCCCTCGGGGGCGGGGAAGAAGTTCCAGTACGACAGCGCGTCGCCGAACACGCCGTAGGTGACGTTGTTGGCGGTCAGCGCGAAGGCGTCGATCTCCAGCAGCACCTGGCCGGGCTCGAGCTCGGGGTCGCCCGAGTCCTCGACGCCACACTGGCTGAGGTCGTCGCGCCTTACGAGGAAGTCGATGCTCACGCGGCGCCTGCGGCTATTCGGTGTGGTCCTGGATGTACTGCTCGAGGTTGTCGATCTGGGAGTTGACCTCGTCCTGGAGCAGGTCGTCGACGCCGGTGCTCTGACCCGTCGACAGGATCACGATCCCGGCGACGATCGCGGCGACGAGCGCCAGCAGAAGGATGAGGAAGATTCCGCGCGCGATGCTGCTCGCGGAGCGCTTGCGCTTCGCGCTCGCCGGCTGGATCACGGGCCGCCGCGGGGAGGGCTCCGGGCGGCGCGGCGCCGGCGCTGGGACGACGGGCGTGTCCTGCTCGGTGCGCGGCAGGGCGCGCGTCGCCGACGTGACCGGGGCGCCGGAGTCGAAGTCGGTCGGGTCCATGCCCGCGATCCCGCGGCGCAGGCCCTCCGAGAGCGCGCGCGCCGAGCCGTAGCGCTGGGCGGGGTCGCCCTCCAGCGCCTTGAGCACGGCGGTCGACAGCTCCTCGGAGACCGAGTCGTCGTAGGACGACGGCGGCAGCGGGCGCTCGTTCTCGCGCCTGATCGCCAGCTCGGCGAGCGTCGAGCCCTCGTAGGGAAGCCGCCCGGTGAGCAGCTGGTAGATCACGACGCCGAGCGCGTATACGTCCGAGACCGGCGCCGCCTCCTCGCCGCGCGCCTGCTCGGGCGCCAGGTAGGCCGCCGTGCCCACCACCGAGCCGACCTGGGTGATGCGCGTCTGCTCGGCGGCGCGGGCGATCCCGAAGTCCGCGAGCTTGACGCCCATCTCGCCTTCGGCCGCGCCGGCTCCGTCGCCCGCGGGGCCGCCGATCACCATCAGGTTCCCGGGCTTTACGTCGCGGTGGATGATCCCCTGACGGTGGGCGTAGTCGAGCCCCGCGCAGGCCTGGACGCCGATTCCCACAGCGGCCGCCGGTCCGAGCGAGCCCTTGGTCTGCAGCAACTGGGCGCCGGAGCGGCCCTCGACGTACTCCATGACGATGTAGTGGCGGTGCGCGTCGACCCCGGTGTCGTAGACCTGGACGATGTTGGGGTGGATGAGCTTGGCGACCGCGAGCGCCTCGCGGCGAAAGCGAGCCACGAACTTCTCGTCGTCGGAGAGGTGCTCGGCGAGCACCTTGACCGCGACGGTGCGCTCGAGCACGCGGTCGGTCGCCTTGTAGACGCTCGACATCCCGCCCGACCCGAGGCGCTCGCCAAGCTCGTAGCGCTCCGATATCAGTGCGCCCGTCGCCATCGCCTACTGACCGTCCCCGGTGCCGCCGGTACCAGGTTCTCCGCCGGTGCCGCCGGTGTCCGGAGGCCCGGGCGGCTGGCTCGGGCCGGGGCCCCCTCCGCCGTCCGCGGGCTCGGTCTCCTCGGCCGTGGTGGTCGTGGTCTCCTCCTCCTCGGTCGTCGTGGTCGTCGGCGTGGCGGTCGTGGTCGGCTCCTTCTCCTTGGTTGTGGTGGAGGAGGTAGTCGAAGACGTCTCCTGACAAGCCGACGGGTCACTGGCGAGCTCCGCCAGGTGCTGCGCTCCCTGATCCACCCCCGCCTTGACCTCGGGGTCGATGGGATCGTCGATCGCGTCGATGTTCGCCTGGATCTTGGATGCGGACTCCGCTACCGCCGCGCAGTCGCCCGCCGCCTCGGCGGCCCGCGCGCGCTCGAGCTCGGCGACGATCTGGTCCGCGTTGGTCGAAGGGATGCCGGGACCCGAGTCGCCGCCGCACGACACGAGCACGGCGCAGCCCGCGCCGAGCGTCAGAGAGAGAAGAAGAACCGCCAATCTCGGCATGCGCGGCGAGTCTAGCGACGCGTCCCCGGTGCCTACGGCACGCGAATCGCGCCTCATTGGCCGACGTACAGGCGCCGCGCGAGCTGGTCGGGGAGATGGGCGTCGTTGATCGCCGCCGCGGCGCGGTCGATCTCGTAGTCGAGGCGGTGATAGGTGGCCGTCCACTCGTTCGTGTCGAGCTCCAGCCACGCGGCGCGCGGGTCGCCGTCGCGTGGCTGGCCGACGCTGCCGGGGTTGACCAGCCAGCGACCCGTCGAGAGGTCGAGCTTCGTGCCCGCCTCGGCGTGCGAGCCGCGCACGGAGCTCTCCCCCTCCATTCCGTCGGGCGAGACGAAGAACAGCGCCACGTGGGAGTGGCCGATCAGGCTGACGCGTGCGGATTGAAGCTCGATGCACTCGGCGGCCTGATCGATCCACAGCACGTACTCCCACACGGGGTCGCGCGGCGAGGCGTGGTAGAGGCCGACCTCGCGGGTCTCGTCGGAGGGCTCGAGCCGGCGCAGGAAGTCGAGCGTCTCGGAGGTGCTGTTGGACTGCGTCCACTCGACCGCCGCGGCGGCGGCGGGAGAGAACGCGCTGATCTCCAGCTCGCCGAGCACGGCGAGGTCGTGGTTTCCGACCAGCGACAGCTCGCAGCGCTCCGACACCACCCGCGCGCACTCGTCGGGCTGCGCGCCGTAGCCGACCACGTCGCCGAGGCACCAGATCTGCTCGACGTCCGCGTTGTCACACGCCTCGAGCACCGTCTCGAGGGCGGGGAGGTTGGAGTGGATGTCGCTGATGATCGCGAGGCGCACTGCGGGGGCGGCGGTGGGGGCGGTCTATCGTAGGCGGCGATGTCGCCGAGCGACCGGCACGCGGGGCTGTGGCGCGTCGGGGCGGCGGCGGTCGCCGCCGTGCTCGTCGCGGAGGCCGCGGCGTGGCTGCTGCGACCGCGCGACGAGGCGATCGATCCCGCTCCGGTCTCCGAGCGCGACTACTTCAGCGAGGCCCAGATCGAGCGCGCCGATGACTACCGCGGCGGCCAGCGGCTGCTCTTCATCGGCACGCTGGCGATCGAGGGCGGCGTACTGGTCGTGCTCGCCGTCGGCCGGCCGCGATTCGTGCGCCGGCGCCTCGACGGGCTGGCCCGCCGACCGCTGCTCGGGGCCGCCGCGGCGGGTGCTGCGCTCTCGCTCACCCTGACCGCGGCCACGCTGCCGACCGCTGCGATCGCGCACGATCGCTCGGTGGACTTCGGGATCTCGACCCAGGGCTTCGGGGGATGGCTGGGAGACCAGGCCAAGACGGCGGCGATCGGAGCCGTGTTCGCGGCCGGCGGCGCGGCGCTTCTGATCGGCATGCTGCGGCGCTTCGGGCGCCTGTGGTGGATTCCCGGCACCGTCGCGGTGGTCGCGCTCGGGGCGTTGTTCTCGTGGCTGGCCCCCGTCGTGCTGGCGCCGATCTTCAATCGCTTCGAGCCCCTGCCGCCGGGTGAGGCGCGCTCCGACGTGCTGGAGCTGGGGCGCCGCGCCGGGGTCGACATCGGCGAGGTCTACGAGGTCGACGCGAGCCGCCGCTCGCGCGCCCTGAACGCCTACGTGAGCGGGCTGGGCTCGACCAAGCGCGTGGTGCTCTACGACACCCTGCTCGACAAGGCGCGCGAGCCCGAGCTGCGCTCGGTGGTCGCGCACGAGCTGGGCCACGTCGAGCACCGCGACATCCTGCGCGGGATGGCGTGGGTCGCGCTCGCCGCCCCGTTCGCGCTGATCTTCGCCGGTGAGCTGGGCCGCCGGCTGGCGGAGCGAAGCGGCGCCGACCCCGCGACCCCCGCGGCGCTGCCCGCGCTCGCGCTGTCCCTGGCCCTGGCCGTCTTCGCCCTCAACGTCGTCGGAAACCAGCTCTCCCGCGACGTCGAGGCCTCGGCCGATACGTTCGCGCTCGAGCTGACCGGCGACCCCGAGGGCCTGATCCGGCTTCAGACGCAGCTCACCCGCACCAACCTCGGCGACCCCGACCCGCCGGGCTGGGTCAGCTTCCTGTTCGGCACCCACCCCACCACCGTCGAGCGGATCGGCGCCGCGGTCGCCTACGAGCGCGGCGAAGGGTCTTAGCCCGCGTCGGCCGTACGTTCCGCCTGGACTGGCGCTCGGCGCGGCGTTACGCTCGCTTGCGGGTATGCGGAGACGGGTGCTTCGGTCGACACTGGCGGTCATGGCCGCCGTGCTCGCGTGGCCGGCCGTGGGTCACGCTCAGGTCAGCGCCGGCGTCGCGGCAGTCGACGCTTCGTGGCACGTCGGAGCCTCGGCGGGACAGTACGCGTCCGACGGCACGCCGATCAGCCCCGAGGAGGGCAACTACGACCCGACGACGCACTCCTTCCGACGCGCGCCCTCGTATGGGATCCAGTCGAGGCTCAGCGTCCGCGCGCTGGTCGTCCAGGGTCCGGGCGGCGCGCGCGTGGCCGTCGTCAAGACCGACTTCTACATCCCCCAGGACCTCGTCTACCGCCGCGCCGCGCAGCTGCTCGAGGCCGGCAGCGAGAACGAGCAGGGAGCACCGTGCGGGATCACGCGCGAGACGTTCACGATGGCGGCGAGCCACGACCACTCCTCGCCGATGTACTCGTCGACGTCGTGGGGCGTGTGGACGTTCCAGGACGTCTTCGACATCCGCTTCTACACCTACATGGCGGAGCGCATGGCCGAGGCGGTCGAGCGGGCGTGCGACGACCTCGTCCCGGTGCGGGTCGGCGCCGCCGTCGGGGAGTTCGACAAGACGCACCGCCACTCTTTCGGGCCGGCGACCGCCGACGACGGCACCCCCGCCGGCTACCCGCAGAGCAACACGGACCACGAGCTGACGGTGATCCGGTTCGACGACGTCTCGGATCCCGATCACCCCGAGCCGCTCGCCAACCTCGTCAACTTCAGCCTTCATCCGGAGTTCCTCGAGGGCAACGACCTGATCAGCGCCGACTACATCGGCCCGCTCGAGCGGATGGTCGACCGCGGCACGGACGCGACGATGGTCTGGACCCAGGGCGCCGTCGGGACGTCGGAGCCCGAGCGCAGCACCTACCACTCGATCCACGAGCGGCTCGAGTTCAGCCATCGTGACTACGCGCAGGCGGAGTACGGGGCGCACCTGATGGCCGGCGCGATCCTCGACACCTGGAACGAGGCCGGCCAGCCGGGCTCGGAGATCCCCTTCGACACCGACTTCCCCGTCGCGATGATCGACCGCTGGTATCCGGGCCCGCTGTCGCATCCCTACCCGGGTGTGTCGAACTGCCGCGTCGACGAGGGGCTCGAAACCGCGGATCCCCTGCTCCCGGTCATCGGGCTTCCCGACTGCAGCACCGCCGAGGAGGGCCTCGCCAGCCTCTCAGACCTGCTCGGGCTCCCGGACCCGCCGGACGTCCCGCCGCCGCCGATCGACCCGGGTCTGACCACCGACGACTTCGAGACGGTCTGCGTGCCGCTGCCGCCGGGGCCGTGCGGCGACCTGCCCGAGAACTACTCGGCGCCGTCGTACACCGGGCTCGAGGAGGACATCGACGTCCACCTCCAGGCGATCCGCTTCGGCGACATCCTGCTTCCGATCTGCTCCTGCGAGCAATGGTTCGACCAGAGCGAGAACATCGAGAGCCGGACCGACACGGTGGTCGGCGACGAGCATCTCGGCTACGAGTGGCAGTGCACGCCCAACGGCGACGGGACGCACGAGCCCGACGGCAGCGGGACGGGCACCTGGTCGTGCCCCAACGCCGACCCCTCCGACCCGGTCACGGACTTCGAGTACCAGCGCATGCGAGCGCAGGTCAACAACCCGGCCAACGGCTGGAACGAGATCGGCTACATCTTCCAGGCCGAGGGCGAGCCCAACCCGGTCGACGAGATCAAGGGCAACTACACGCACGACGATCGCTGCGGCCCGACCGCGCTGACTCCCGGCGATCAGCCCTGTGATCCCGGCACGACCCCGGTGTCGGCCGATCTCGGCTACGCGCTGACCGTCCCGATCTCGATGGCGAACGACTACAACGGCTACATCGCGACCTATCGCGAGTACCAGCGCGGCGATCACTACCGCAAGGCGCTGACCGGGTGGGGCCCCCACTCGAGCGATTACATGGCGACCCGGCTCGTGTACATGGGCCGCCAGCTCAAGGACCCGGGCGTCGTGCTGCCGCTCGACCAGGTCGAGGAGCAGCCCCTCGTCGCCAAGGCGACCGCCGACACCCAGTTCAACGATGCGCGGGCGGCTGCGCTCGGCACGGTCGGCGGTGGCGCAATCGCGGCCTACGAGGCGGGGCTTCCCGACGATGGCGGGCAGTCCGCCGCGATCTCGCAGCCCACCGACGTCGAGCGCTTCGGGGCCGCGTTCTTCACCTGGAACGGAGGCTCGAACTTCACCGACAACCCGCAGGTTCGGGTCGAACGGCTCACGGGCGCGCAGTGGGAGCCCTACGCCGACCAGTCGGGCGAGATCCCGGTGACGCTCGAGTTTCCCGAAGGCCCCGACACCGCGAGCTATGCGACGGGCAGCCACGAGTGGCATTGGACGGCGCACTTCGAGGCCTTCGTGTCCCCGTTCCCGACCGGGGCTCCCTCCGACAGCGGCACCGGGCCGCAGGCGACGCCCGCCGGGACCTACCGCTTCGTCGTCGACGGGATGCGCCGTCAGGGCGGTCAGCCGGTTCCGTATCACCTCGAGTCGCAGCAGTTCGAGGTCCGCCCGTGGAGCGGCATCATCGTCGAGGACTTCCGGCTCGAGCCCGACAACACGATGAGCTTCACGATCGGCCCGCGCCACGTCTACCAGGTGACGGGGGGCGATCTCGGAGTCGGGGGCCCCGACATCTCGGCCGAGATCGGCCCGATCGACTATCCCGACAGCTATGACTCGCCGATCCCCTTCATTCGCGAGCGTCGCAGCTTCCGCCGCGATCCCGCCGCCCCCGGCGATGCGGCGCAGCTCGAGTGGTACTGCTTCACGTGCAGCTTCCGCCCCTGGATCGACGCGGGCGATGCGGATGCGGCGGAGGTGAGGATCCTCGACGTGAGCGACGGCTCGATCGACGTCGTCCCGGCCGCCGAGCAGCCGAACGGCCGCTGGTCGACCCAGCGCCGGCTCGGAGAGACCGAGATCGCATCGGTCGCGGTGGGCGGCGTCGAGGACGAGTGGGCGAATTACAACGGAGCCGCGGCCGGCCCGCTGTTCCTCGGCTCCGAGCCGCCCCAGCCGCCCACCGTGGAGCCGCCCGTCGTGCCGCCGATCGAGCAGCCCGAGCCGCCCACGCCCGTGCCGCCGGGAAACCCGCCCCAGGAGTGCGGGGAGACTCAGACGGGGACCGACGCGCCCGACACGATCCTCGGTGCCCTGGGAAGCCAGCTCATCCTCGGGCTCGGCGGCAACGACCAGGTCGAGGGCGGGGAGGGCGACGACTGCCTGTTCGGCGGGGCGGGCGACGACCAGCTCAGCGGCGAGGGCGGGGACGACCTGCTGGAGGGAGAGGACGGCAGCGACGTGCTGCGCGGCGGCGACGACGGCGATCGACTGAACGGCGGCGCGGCAAGCGACGTCGTGCTCGGCGGAGCCGGGGACGACTTCGTCGAGTCGCGCGCCAACGGCCGCGACCTCGTCCGCTGCGGGCCGGGCCACGATCGCGCCTTGGTCGGCAAGATCGACCGCGTGAGCGGTTGCGAGGTGGTCCGGCGCGGGCCCTGACGATCCGCGGGACCCGCCAGGAGGGGTCACCGTGCCGGCCGACGATGGCGCGGATCGGCGCCGCGGTCGAGCGCGAGCGCTGAGCGCCTGCGGCAGGTCCAGGCGCGACAATCCGGCCCGCATGGAACCGTTGCGCCTGATCACCCCGCGACGGTCGACCTCGCGGCGCTTCCACACCCCGCCGGACACATGGAGCCGGGAGCGGATCGTCCAAGCGTTCCGTGACTGGGCCGAGGAGACCGGGTCCCCGCCGCTGTCGCACGAGTGGTGTCCGTCCGCGGCCCGCTCTGCGGGCCTGATGGGACGCGCTCCCTGCAAGTGGGAGCGTGAGCATCCGCGCTGGCCCGGAAACACGACGGTCTATCGCTTCTTCGACTCGTGGTCCGACGCCCGCGAGGCCGCCGGGCTGCCGCCTGGGTTGCGCATGCCGCGCGGGCCGCTCGCGGAGCGAGTGGAAGCTGCTCAAAGGATGCGGGCGAGCGGCCACAGCGTCCGCTCGATCGCCGACCACCTCGAGCTCAGCCTTACGACGGTCTACGGATACCTCAAAGCGCATCCCTGCCGCGAGTGCGGCGGGCCGGTTGTCCGTAGCGCAGAGCTGTGTCATCGCTGCAGCACCCGGCGCGGCAACCCGCGGCGCTGGAGCGACGACGAAGTGCTCGACGCGATCCGTGAATGGACGAGGCTCGAGGGGCGACCGCCGACACAGATTGATTGGCGGCCGCGCCGCCACGGCGGGTCGGAGCGCTGGCAGCGCGAGTTCCCGCGCTGGCCGCCCGCGGGCGTCGCGCAGTTCATGTTCGGCGGGTGGGGACCCATGCTGGAGGCCGCCGGTGAGACCCCCAACCACCCGAGCTGGGAACCGGCGGAGATCCTCGATGCGTTGCGCCGCTACGCGCAGGAGTTCGGCCGGGCGCCGTCCAAGACGGATCTCGAGCGACCGCCAGGGGGATACCCGTCGGCGCGCACGGTGCGGCGGCATTTCGGCTCGTTCACCGCGGGCAGGCGAAAGGCGGGCCTGACGAGCTTCGCGCCGCGCGTCCGCCGGCCGTACTGGACCCGGGAGCGGATCGCGGAGGCGATGGCCGCCTTTCACGATCGCCACGGTCGCTTTCCGACCTCCGTGGAGTGGGCGCGGGCGGGAAGCGCCCATCCGGGGGCAGCGACGGTCTTCGCCCGATTCGAAAGCTGGGAGTCCGCAAAGGACGCTGCAGGCGCGTTCGCCGGCGAGCGCAGGCGGTGAGCCGTTACCAGATGAGCTGCACCTCGAGCCCGAGGTCCAGCTCTGCCCAGGCTCGATGCAGGCCATCGCCCTTCTCGGCTGGTTGTACGACACGGTGCTACGGTGTCTTACACAATGGCACGCGCTAGACGATCGACGAAGACGTTCTCGGCCCGCTGGGGTGTGGACGTCGTAGAGCGCCTTGACCGGCGAAGCGAGTCGGCGAGGACGAGCAAGTCCGAGCTTGCCGAGCGCTATGTCGACGAGGGCCTTCGCATGGAAGCGCACCCGGGGATCGTCTTTCGGGGCGGACCCGCCGGTCGTCGAGCGGCCCTGGTTGGCGGTCCTGACGTTTGGGAGCTGATCTCGTTCGTCAAGGGCCTCGACGAGCGTGGGCAGGCTGCGATCGAGAAGGCTGCCGAGTTGCTCAATCTCCGGCCCCACCAGGTCAGAGCCGCCACTGGCTACTACGCCGAGTTTCGCGACGAGATCGACGAGCGAATCAAGCGAAATGCCGAGCAAGCCGAAGCGGCTGAGGCGGCCTGGCGTCGGGAGCAGGCCGCCTTGGCGTGAAGCTTCTGCTCGACGAGATGATCTCCGACCAGGTTGCGAAGCGTCTGGCCGATCGTGGTCGGGACGCCGTCGCGGTTACCGCCGAACTGGAGCTTCGATCGCTCGACGACCACAACCTCTTCTCCTCGGCGCAGTCAATGGGTCGCGTCGTCGTCACCTACAACGTCGTCGACTTCCAGCCGATCGTCTCCGATTGGGCCGCCGATGACCGCGAGCATCACGGCGTTGTCTTCGTCAGCAATACGACCATTCCCCAAAGCGATCTGGCTCGCCTCACCGATGCCCTCGAGCGTTTCCTCGACAGCTTCGCGCCCTGGCCCAGTTTCGTCCACTGGCTGTCGGAAGACGGCTGAGCCGGCGCTTCTAGGGTCAGAAGACCAAGGTCCGCGGGCCGTCGACGATCACGCGGTCCTCGATGTGAGCGCGTACCGCGCGTGCCAGGACGACCCGCTCGAGGTCGCGGCCGAGCCGGATCAGGTCGCCGACCTCGTCGCGGTGGCTCACCCGGGCCGTGTCCTGCTCGATGATCGGCCCGGCGTCGAGCTCCTCGGTCACGTAGTGGGCGGTGGCCCCGATCAGCTTGACCCCCCGCTGCCAGGCCCGTTCGTAGGGCTCCGCCCCGGCAAAGGCCGGCAGGAAGCTGTGGTGGATGTTGATCGCCGGCACCGCGAGGCGCTCCAGGAAGCTCCCGGATAGGACCTGCATGTAGCGCGCGAGCACCAGCAGGTCGACCTCGCCGGCGAGCAGCTCGAGCGCCTGCTCCTCGGCCTGGCCCCTGTCATCCGGCGCGACGGGGATGTGGTGATAGGGGACCTCGAAGCTCTCGACCGCCTCGCGGTGGTCGGGGTGGTTGCTGATCACCAGCAGCGGCTCGGCCTCCAGCTCGCCGCTGCTGCATCGCCACAGCAGGTCGAGCAGGCAATGGTCCTCGCGCGAGGCCATCACCGCTAGGCGCTGGCCCCGCTGCGTCTCGGCGAATCGAAACTCCATCTCCAGCGGCTCGGCCACCTCGGCCGCGAAGCGTCGGTACAGCTCGGCGCGCTCGGCTGTCGGGGCCGCTTCGAAGACCAGCCGCATGAACAGCCGTCCCTCCGCGTTGGAGTGCTGGTCGGCGTCGAGGATGTTGCGCTCCGCGGCAGCCAGAAAGCCCGCGACGCGGGCGATGATCCCCGGCCGGTCGGGACAGCTCAAGAGCAACCGAGTGGTTTCGGCGGAGATGCTCATGCCGGGCCGCGTCGGCCGCTCAGGGCGCGGCGGCCTCGGGGGCAAACGACTCGGCGGTCCGCCTCAGGCCCTCGTCGAGGTCGACCTCCGCCCTCCATCCGAGGACGTCCGCGGCGCGCTCGCTGGCGATCGAGATGCGCTGGATCTCGCCGGGGCGAGCGGGCTCGGTGCGAGGCTCGAAGCTCGCGCCGCACAATGGCGCGAGGCGCTCTCCCAGCTCCAGCACGCTCGTCTCCTTTCCGGTGCCGATGTTGTAGGCGCCCTCGGCGTCGGAGCCCGCGGCGGTGACGAAGGCGCGCACCACGTCGCCGACGTAGATCAGGTCGCGAGTCTGGCGGCCGTTGCCGAACACGATCGGCTGGTCGCCGTTGTGGAGAACAAGCGAGTAGATCGCCACCACCCCGGCTTCCCCCTTGGGGTCCTGGCGCGGGCCGTACACGTTGGCCAGGCGCAGCGCGATCGACGAGATCCCGTGTAGGCGACCGTACAGCGAGAGGTAGAGCTCGGCCGCCATCTTGCTCTGGCCGTACTGGCAGTAGGGGAGGCAGTCCGCGTCCTCGTCGAGCGGCAGCTCGCGGCCCTCGCCCTCGCCGTAGATCGCTCCCCCGGTCGAGGCGAAGACGATCCGCCGCGGCTCGAACCTGCGGGCCAGCTCGAGCAGCTTCACGGTCCCCTCGACGTTGGAGCGCAGGTCGAACACGGGGTCGGTGACCGAGCGCTGCACGTGCGGCTGGGCGGCGAGGTGGAAGATCACCTCGGGCCTTGCCTCCTCGAGCACGCGCGCCATCGCTCGCTCGTCGGTGACGTCCTCGACGAGGAGCTCGGCCCCGTCGTCGATCGCGCCGGCGAGGTTCTCCTGCCTGCCGGTCGTGAGGTTGTCGACCACCAGCACCTCATCGCCGCGCGCCAGCAGCGCGTCGGTCAGGTGCGAGCCGACGAACCCGCTCCCGCCGGTGACGAGGATCCTCATTCGTCCGTTGCGGGCTTGGTTTCCTTCTCGTCCTCGCCCGACCACTCGGGCAAGCTCTTGATCCCCTCGCGCGTCTGCCACTTCGAGTAGTTGTCCTCCATCGCGTCGATCAGCTCGCGCAGAAAGCGCGGAGAGAGAGCGACGCGCGCGACGACCACGCCCGGGACCTCGTCGTCCTCGACCTCGTGGTCGACGCGGGCGAAGGTGATCGTGAACTCGTAGTCGGAGTGGCTGACGTTGGCGAAGTTCGCGTAGACGCCGGCCATCGCCTCCGGGGAGGTGTGGATGTTGATGTGGCGCTCGGGTTGCTCCTCGGGCATCTGACCTCCCCCCGGTTCGCGATTGCGCCGCCTAGTATCGCAGCATGAGCGATCCGCTCAGCGAGCTGCGCGCCGCGGTTGAGGACTCGGTTGCGGCGTTGCGCGACGGCGAGGGTGAGACGCGCCCCACGCTGGAGCGGCCGCCCCGCCCCGAGCTGGGCGATTACTCGACCAACGCGGCGATGCTGCTGGCGCCGATCCGAGGCGAGCAGCCGCGCGTCGTCGCCGAGGCGCTGCGCGACGAGCTCGGCGGGCGGCTCGAGGGAACGGCGGAGCGCATCGAGGTCGCGGGGCCGGGATTCATCAACCTCTTTCTCGCCGACCGCTGGCATCGCGAGGGGGTCGAGGCGGTCCTCGCCGCCGGCGACGAGCTGGGCGCGAGCCCGGACGGTGGGGGCGAGCGCGTCAACGTCGAGTTCGTGTCCGCGAACCCGACGGGGCCGCTGACCGCGGCCGGAGGCCGCCACGCCGCCTACGGCGACTCGATCGCCCGCACGCTGGAGCTGGCGGGCAGCGAGGTCGAGCGCGAGTACTACCTCAACGACGTCGGCGGTCAGATGCGTCGCTTCGCGGAGTCGATCGCGGCGCGGATGCGGGGCGAGGCGCCGCCCGAGGACGGCTACGAGGGCGCCTACGTCGAGGAGCTGGCGCGCGATCTGGCCGCGCAGGGCGCCAAGCCCGAGGACCTGGACGGGCTCGAGCAGCTCGGCGCGGCGAGGATGCGCGACGCGATCCGCGAGACGCTGGAGCGCTTCGGCGTCCACTTCGACACGTGGTCGTCGGAGCGCTCGCTCTATGAGGCGGAGCGCGTCGAGGCGGCGCTCGCCGAGCTGCGCGAGCGCGGCCACGTCTACGAGAGCGAGGGCGCGACGTGGCTGCGAACGACCGATTTCGGCGATGACAAGGACCGCGTGCTCTTGCGCTCCGGCGGCGAGCCGACCTACCTCGCCGCCGACATCGCCTACCACCGCGACAAGCTCGACCGCGGCGCCGAGCGGCTGATCGACGTCCTCGGCGCCGACCACCACGGCTACGTGCCGCGGATGCGCGCCGCGCTCGCCGCCGTCGGCGCCGACCCCGACCGCTTCGAGGCGCTGATCATGCAGCTCGTCCACGTCGTCGAGCGCGGCGAGCGCGCCCAGATGTCCAAGCGCCGCGGCGAGTTCGTCACCCTCGATGAGCTGATCGACGACATCGGCACCGACGCGGCGCGCTTCCTGATGCTTCAGCGAAGCCACGACACCACGGTCGACCTCGACCTCGAGCTGGCGCGCTCGCAGTCGCAGGACAACCCCGTCTACTACGTCCAGTACGCGCACGCCCGGATCGCGAGCATCCTGCGCAAGGCCGGCGACGAGCGCGTCGAGGCCGCGCTCGCGGCGGGGGGCTCGGAGGCGGTCGCCGCCGAGCCCGCCGAGCGCGCCCTGATCAAGCGCCTGCTCGAGCTGCCCGCCGAGGTGCGCGACGCGGCCGAGCTGCGCGCCCCGCACCGCCTGTGCACCTACGCGATGGCGACCGCGGCCGACTTCCACGCCTTCTACCGCGACTGCCAGGTCGTCGGTGCCGAGGGCGACGGGGTCGAGGAGGCGCGACTCGGGGTCTGCGTGGCGACCAAGCGCGTGATCGCGCGCACCCTCGACCTGCTCGGAGTGAGCGCGCCGGAGCGGATGTAGTGCCCGCGAAGCGGGTGCTGGTCCTCGGCTCGACCGGGTTCGCGGGCGGGCACTTCGTCGCCGCGGCGCGGGCCGGCGGGCACGGCGTCGTGACCGCCGCGCGCAGCGAGGGCGCCGCCGACCTCGTCTGCGACCTGCTCGACCCCGAATCGCTGGCCTCGGCGCTCGCCGAGGCATCCCCCGACGCAGTCGTCAACCTCGCGGGTGCCGCATCGGTGGGACGGAGCTGGGCCGAGCCGGCGGCCGCGTTCGCGGTCAACGCCGCCGGCGCCCTCAACCTGCTCGAGGCCGTCGCGACCGTGGCCCCCGACGCGCACGTGCTGTGCGTCTCGTCGGGCGAGGTCTACGGAGCCCCGGGGCAGGACGAGCTGCCCCTGGACGAGGGTGCGCCGGTGGCGCCGGTCAACCCGTACGGGACGAGCAAGGCGGCGATGGAGCTGGTGTGCGGCCAGTACGCGCGCAGCGCCGGGCTGCGAGTCGCGGTCATGCGCGCCTTCAACCATCTCGGCCCGGGCCAGTCCGACGCCTTCGCGGCGTCGAGCTTCGCGCGCCAGATCGCGACCGCCGAGGCCGAGGTCGGCGACCGGGTCGAGCTGCGAACCGGCGACCTCGCGCCGGAGCGCGACTTCAGCGACGTGCGCGACATCGTGCGCGCCTACCTGCTCGTGCTCGAGCGCGAGCTCACCGGCACCTTCAACGTCTGCCGCGGCGAGGCTACGAGGCTCGAGGCAGTGGTCGACGAGCTCGGGCGCCAGTCGCGGCTCGAGGTTGACGTGCGGGTCGAGGCGGAGCGCCTTCGGCCCGACGAGGCTCCGCGGGTCTTTGGCTCGTCCGAGCGCTTGCGCGAGGCGACGGGCTGGCGGCCGCAGATCCCGCTCGAGCGGACGCTTGCCGACCTGCTCGACTGGTGGAGGGAGGGCAGCATCGGACACACCAGCTAAAATATAGGACACATGACGCAGCTCGACCAGCTTGCCGAGGAGCTCGTCACGACCGGCAGGACCCTGCGCCGTGCGGCGAACGACGGGGCGATCCGCGTGCACCGCGAAGGCCCGCGCCGCCTCACCGTCAGCCCGGGGGAGATCGTCTACGTTCGACGCCACTGGCCGCTGCTCAGCTCGCTGCGTCGCGCCCTTCGCACCGAGCCGAACGTCCGCTTCGGCCTGCTCTACGGCTCGACCGCGCGCGGAGACGACGACCCCGAAAGCGACGTCGACGTCCTGGTCGCCCTCGCCGATGAGCATCTGACCCGGGCGGCCGGCCTCGCCGAGCGTCTCTCCGCGGCATGCGGTCGCGAGGTGCGGCTGCTGCGGCTCTCCGATGCGGAGCGCAATCCGGTGCTGCTCGCGGCTGCGGCGCAGGACGGACGCGTCCTCATCGACCGTGACGGGATGTCCGGCGCCCTGCGGGCGCGGCGGGAGCCGCTCCGCCGGGCAGCCGAGCGCTCGCTGCGCGCCCGCAGGCGCCGCGCCCTGAACGCGGTCGACGCGCTGACGCAGTCGAGATGACACCCCCGGGCGGGTCGCGATCCCGGGGCCTTCGCGAGGCCATCCTGCGGCGACTGGAGGACCTGCCGCGCCAGTACGCGGCCCTCCAGACCGCGATGGCGTCGTTCGGGGACGAGTTCGACCGCGAGGCATTCGCCGCCGCCTTCTCGGGCGACGACCTCGAGGCCTACAACCGCGCCCAGGCGATCGAGCAGGGCCTCACCACGCTTCAGAACTACGTCGTCGAGCTCGCCGGCGCCGGCGCTGAGCTCGCGGGCCTGCGTGGCAAGGCGCGCGCTGAGGTACGGCGGGATCTCGAGCTGCTCCGGGACGCCGGCGTCATCAGCGCCTCGCTCGCGCAGCGACTCGTTGGCCTTCAACGCGTCCGAATCGCACTACAGCACGCCTACGTCGATCTCGACCCGGGCGAGCTTCACGGCGCGGTCCTCGACCTTCACGACGCGATCCCGCCCTTCGCGCGCGCGCTCAGGGACTGGATCGCCCCTCGCCTGTGATCTACGGCTACGCTCCACGGCCATGAGCACGCGAGCGCTGATAACCGGAATAACCGGGCAGGACGGCAGCTACCTGGCCGAGTTCCTGCTCGACAAGGGCTACGAGGTCCACGGGGTCGTGCGCCGCGCATCGACCGAGAGCTTCCAGCGCCTCTCCGGAATCGAGGGTCGGATCACCCTCCATCCCGGGGATCTGCTCGACCAGCGGTCGCTGGTCGACGTGCTGCGCGCCTGCGAGCCCCACGAGGTCTACAACCTCGCGGCGATGTCGTTCGTCGCCGCGTCGTGGAACCAGCCCAGCCTGACCGCGGAGTTCACCGGGCTCGGCGTGACGCGGATGCTCGAGGCGGTCCGCGAGGCGTGCCCCGATACGCGCTTCTACCAGGCGTCGTCGAGCGAGATGTTCGGGAAGGCGCGCGAGATCCCGCAGACGGAAGAGACCCCATTCCATCCGCGGAGCCCGTACGGCGTGAGCAAGGTCTTCAGCTACTGGATCACCCGCAACTACCGCGAGGCCTACGGGATGTACGCGGTGAACGGGATCCTCTTCAACCACGAGTCGCCGCGGCGGGGTCCGACGTTCGTCACGCGCAAGATCACTCGCGCGGTCGGGGCGATTCTGCGCGGCGAGCAGGAGGACCTCAAGCTCGGAAACCTCGAGGCGAAGCGCGACTGGGGCTACGCGAAGGACTACATGGATGGCGCCTGGCGGATGCTCCAGCTCGACGAGCCCGACGACTTCGTGCTCGCGACCGGCGAGACGCATTCGGTCGAGGAGTTCCTCGATGAGGCGTTCGGCCACGCGGGGCTCGAGTGGCGCGACTATGTGAGAATCGACGAGCGCTACTTCCGCCCGGCCGAGGTCGACGTGCTGATCGGCGACTACTCGAAGGCGAAGTCGAAGCTCGGCTGGGAGCCGTCTGTCCGCTTCGAGGAGCTCGTGCGGATGATGGTCGACGCCGACCGCGAGCGCGGCAAGCTCGAAGAGCACTATCTGTGAGCTGGGCTCGCGACGACGCGAAGCTCGAGCGCGTCCGCGCGTTGATGGCGGACGAAGGGCTCGACACGCTCGTCGCCCGCGCGCCGGACAACGTCCTCTACCTCACGAACTTCTGGAGCATGAAGGGCTACGACGCGTGCGTCTTTCCGCGGGACGGCGAGCCGGTCCTCATCTGCCTCGAGGCCTCGGCGGAGGACGCTGCGCGGACGGCCTGGACGGATGAGGTGCGGTACGTCCGCGGATACGACGAGTCGGATCCTCGCCCGGTGCCGGCCCGGACGCTCGAGGCGGCACTCGGCGCGGCTCGGGGACGCGTCGGCCTGGAGCTCTCGCTCGGCACGCAGGCGACAGACAGGATGGTCGGCGAGCCGACGACGTTCACGAAGGCGTGGTTCGACGCGTTCGCGGACGCGGCGGATGCCGCGCCGCTTCTCGCGCGGGCTCGAATGATCAAGACAGAGCAGGAAGTGGCACGGCTGCGCATCGCGAACGAGGTCGCGACGCAGGCGATGCACGCCACGCGTCGGCAGCTGCAGCCCGGGATGAAGGAGGCCGAGGTCGCAGCGCTCTGGCAGGGTCACGTGCACGGCCAGGGGACGGCGCGGGACGACGTCGAGCTCGCACTGCCGTTCTCGCTCGTCTGGGCCGGCAAGGGAATCAAGACGTTCACGGCCACCGGCGACCTGCCGGTCGTCGAGGGCGAGCCCGTCCTCTTCGAGATCTGGGTGTGCACCGACGGCTACTGGGCCGACCACACGAAGAACCTCGTCGTCGGCGACCTGAAGCCGGAGTACGCCGAGCTCGAGCAGGGGCTGATGGGGGTGTACGAGCAGGCGATCGAGGCGTGCTCACCCGGCCGGCCGATGGCCGAGCTCGATAAGTCCGTTCGTGACGGGTTGGCGCGGCTCGGATATGCGGGCCAGCCGTCGCATCCGATCTGTCACGGCGTCGGCGCCCGCGCGCACGAGCCGCCCTATCCCCACCGGGCCGGCGGCGGCGTCTTCGAGGAGAACATGGTGCTCGCGATCGAGCCCGGGGCGTACTGGGAGGGCGGCGGCGGGCTCCGGGTCGAGGACAACTTCCTCGTCACGGCCGAGGGGCTCGAGAGGCTGTCGAGCTTCCCGGACGGCGTGGTGCGCTGTTGAGAGAGATCTGGACCGGCTCGCTGAACGATCCCTACGAGGTCGGCGGCAGCGTCGGCCTTTACGACACGACGCTGCGCGACGGAGAGCAGACCGTCGGCGTCGTGCTCGATCCGGAGCAGAAGCTCGAGATCGCGACCCTCCTCGACGAGCTCGGCGTCGACCGCATCGAGGCCGGCTTCCCGCGGGTATCGCAGGACGACTGGGACGCCGTGAAGCTCATCTCGGCTGCGGGCCTCCGGGCGGAGATCTGGGGCTTCTCGCGCGCGGTGCCCGCCGATCTCGAAGCGCTCGTCGAGCTCGGCGTGCCCGCGTCGGTGATCGAGTCGCCGATCTCCGACCTGAAGCTCGCGGCGATCGGCGTCGAGCGCGACACGATGCTCGGGCGGATCACGGACGCGATGCGCTTCGCGGCCGAGCACGGCATCCATGCGGCGTTCTTCGGCGTCGACTCGACGCGCGCGGAGCCGGGTTTCTACGAGCGTGTCTACAAGTCCGCGGTCGAGGCCGGCGCGCGCGAGGTGGCGGTCGTCGACACGCTCGGGATCGCCTCGCCGGAAGCGGTCGCCGACCTCGTCGGCAAGACGGTGGAATGGGTGGGGCCGGGTGTTCCGGTGCACTTCCACGGGCACAACGACTTCGGGCTCGCGACGGCATCGGCCGTCGCCGCCGTGCGCGCCGGCGCGACGTGGATCCAGGGAACGATCAACGGGATGGGCGAGCGCGCCGGCAACGCGAACCTCGGCGAGGTAGCCCTGACGCTGCGCGCCCTCTACGGCGTCGAGTCGAATCTGCGCCTCGACCGCATCCGCGACGTCTCCGCCAGGGTGCAGGATCTGTCGGGCTATGCGCTCGAGCCGTGGAAGCCGGTGACGGGGGAGACGCTGTTCCGGCGCGAGTCGGGCGCGGTGGCCTCCCAGTTCCACGATCCGCCCTCGATCGAGCCGTACTCTGCGGAGGTCGTCGCCGCCGAGCGGCGCATC
>DASPWW010000176.1:0-20349 GCA_035637595.1 Solirubrobacterales bacterium
ACCAATGAACGCCCCGTTCTGGCGGCTGCAAGTCATCGCCTGGCGGCGTCCTCGGTCGCCGAAATAGCGCTGCTATTCCGGCTCCCTGCGTCCTTGCCATGCTCGACTTTCGCTCGCCAGAAGCGGGCCGTCATTGGTGGACGCGGCACTAGATGACTGATTCCATCTAGACGGTCGATTCCGAATCGTCCATTTCCCGGCGAGCGGCGGGGAAGGGGCGAATCCGTCGGTGGCCGTTGCTAGACAGGACGCGTGCTGCACGAGCTGCGGATCGAGAACCTGCTTCTGATCGAGCGCGCAGAGTTGCGCCTCGGCAAGGGCCTGAATGCGATTACCGGAGAGACCGGCGCGGGCAAGACGATCCTCGCCCACTCTCTCGACCTGCTGCTGGGCGGCAAGGCGCGTCCCCAGATCGTTCGCCCCGGCGCCGACGAGGCTTACGTCGAGGGCGTCTTCGCGCTGCCGGAGGGCCTGCTCGACGATCCCGAGCTCGAGGACCTCGCGGCGCGGGTTCCGGGCGAGCCGGACGAGCTGGTCCTTGGCCGCCGCGTCGGGACGTCGGGCCGGACGAGCGCCTTCGTCCAGGGGCGCTCCGCCTCGGCGTCCGACCTTCAGGAGTTGGGGGCGCGACTCGTCGCCTTCTACGGCCAGCACGAGCACCGCAAGCTGACGCTCGCGTCGGCCCAGCTCGAGATCCTCGACGGCTTCGCGGGCGGCGAGCAGCTCGAGCGCCGCCGCGCCTATCGGGCGGCGCACGCCGAGGTCAGGGCGCTGGAGCGGGAGCTGGCCGAGCTGCGCGACCGCGAGGGGGCACGCGAGCGCGATCTTGACCTGCTGCGCTTCGAGCTCGCGGAGATCGACGCCGCGAAGCCCGATCCCGACGAGCAGCGCGAGTTGGCGATCGAGCGTGAGCGGCTGCGCCATGCCGAGGGCCTGCGGATCGCCGCCGGCGGCGCCCTGGAGCGGTTTGCCGGCACCGAGGAAGCCGGCGGCGCTGGGGCGCTGCTCGCCGAGGGCGAGGCGCAGCTCGCCGCCGTCGACGGCGTCGACCACGAGCTCGACGCGATCGCGGAGCGCGCCCGCGGGCTGGCGGTCGAGCTCGGGGACGTGGCGAGCGACCTGCGCGCCTACCTCGACGGGATCGAGGCCGAGCCGGGGCGCCTCGAGGACGTCGAGGAGCGACTCGACGTCACCGATCGGCTGAAGCGCAAGCACGGCGGCACCGTCGAGGCCGTGCTCGAGCACGCCGAGCGCTGCCGCGCGGAGATCGAGCGCCTGGACGGCGCAGCGGAGCTGACGGAGGAGCTCGAGAGGCGGCTCACCGACGCTACCGGCCGCCGCGCCACGCTCGCGGATGAGCTCGCCAGCACGCGCAAGCGCGCGTCGGGGTCCCTCGCGAAGCGCGTCGCCGGCGAGCTCGAGGAGCTCGCGATGGATGGGGCCGCGCTCGAGGTCGCGCTCGAGCCACACCCGGAGGGCTTCGGGGCCACGGGTCGCGAGATCGTCACGTTCAACCTTGCGACGAATCCCGGGATCCCGGTCTCGCCGCTGCGCGACGCGGCATCGGGGGGAGAGCTCTCGCGCGTGATGCTGGCGCTCACCGGCCTGGGGCCGGAGGCGGGCGCTCGCACGCTCGTCTTCGACGAGATCGACGCCGGAATCGGCGGCAACACGGCGCGCGCGGTCGGTGAGCGGCTGCGCTCGCTCGCCGCGGGGCGCCAGGTCGTCTGCATCACCCACCTGCCCCAGGTCGCCTCGCTCGCCTCGACTCACTTCCGGATCTCGAAGCGGATCGTGGGCGGGGAGGCGCTTGCCACCGTCGAGCGCGTCGACGGCGAGGCCCTGGTCGAGGAGATCTGCCGCATGCTTGGGGCCGACCGGGCGGACGAGGCGGCGAGCCGCCACGCGCGCGAGCTGCTGGCCGCAGCCTGAGCCACGCAACCAGCCGGCCGCGGGCGGCGGGAAATTCCCGGATAATGCGGGCGCGGAATGGCTTCCTCGGCCAGAACGCGGGCGCGCAGCCTGCTCTCGCCCAGGACCGGCCGCCGGCGGAAGCCGGCCGGCGCGGCGATCCCTGGCCGCGCTCGCCTTGGCCGCAAGACGAAGGACCTCGTCAAACGACTCGGCCCCGACGACGTCGCGATCATCGACCACGCGGACATCGACCGCATCGCGGCCGAGGAGCTGATCGCCACCGGCGTGCGAGCGGTCGTCAACGTCGCGCCGTCGTCCACCGGCCGGTATCCGAACCCGGGCCCCTTGCTGCTCGTCCAGGCCGGCGTCCGCCTCGTGGACGCGCCCGGCTCCGATCTGTTTGACGATCTGCGAGACGGCGACGAGGTCGTGATCGACGGCGGCGATATTCGCCGCAACGGCTCGATCGTCGCATCCGGCCGCCGGCTCGAAGTCGCCGAGCTGGTCAAGCAGATGCAGGACCTGCGCGAGCGGATCGACGAGGCGCTTGCCGCGTTCGCCGAGAACACGATGACTCACATCCGCCAGGAGGGCGAGCTGCTCGCCGGGCGCGTCGACTTTCCCGCGACACGGACCGAGTTCCGCGACCGCCACGTCCTGATCGTCGTCCGCGGCACGACTCACCACAAGGACCTGCGCACGCTGCGCGCCTACATCCAGGACGTGCGCCCACTGCTGGTCGGCGTCGACGGTGGCGCCGACGCCCTGCTCGAGGCGGGCCTCCAACCCGACGTGATCCTCGGCGACATGGACTCGGCGAGCGATCGCGCTCTGCGGGGGGGAGCCGAGCTGATCGTCCACGGCTATCCGGATGGCCGCGCGCCCGGCCGCGACCGGCTCGAGCGGCTTGGACTCGCCCACACCGTCGTTCCCGCGCCCGGGACGAGTCAGGACGTCGCGATGCTGCTCGCCTACGAGAAGGGGGCGGCGCTGATCGTCAGCGTGGGCGCGCACTTCAACCTGATCGAGTTCCTGGACAAGAACCGGGCGGGGATGTCCTCGACCTTCCTGACCCGGCTGCGGATCGGCGAGACCCTCGTCGACGCGAAGGGAGTGAGCAGGCTCTACACCCCCGGCGTCGGCGGAAGCCAGCTCGCGCTCCTGCTGACGCTCTTCCTGCTGCTGCTCGTGATCGTCGTTCTCACCTCGCCCGCCCTCGACAACCTGCTCGAGCTGCTGTGGCTCAAGTTGCAGGTCCTGCTGGGCATCTGAATGGGCTACAGCTCGCGCTATCACGCGGCGTCCCTGGCCGCCGTCTTCCTGGCCCTGGCGATCGGAATCCTGATCGGGGTCGGCTTCGGAGACGACGTCGTGTCGGGGACGTCCCGCTCGCTTGAGAACAGCCTCAAGGGCGACCTCGAGGACGCCCGCGCCGAGGTCGACGAGCTGAACGCCGAGCTCGGAAAGGAGCGTGACTTCGGCGAGGCGGCCTACCCGGCGCTGGTCGACGGCCGGCTCGAGGGCGACAGGGTCGGGCTGATCGCGATCGGCGGCCTGCCGTCCGAGATCTCGGACGACGTCGAGGAGGCCCTCGGCCCCACGGGGGCGACGCTCGCCGAGGTCGCGGTGGTGCGCGAGCCGCCCGACACGCAGGCGCTCGCGGGCAACCTCCAGGGAACTCCGTTCGCGAAGCTCGATCACGACCCCGAGCAGCTCGAGGCCTTCGGCCGCGCCGTCGGGCGCCAGCTCGTCGCCGGTGGCCGGCTGCTCGACGACGTCCGCGAGCAGCTGCTGACACGCTCGAGCGGCGGAGCCAATCGGCTCGAGCACGTGATCGTGGTCCGGGACGCTCCCGACGACGTCGACGAGGCGCAGCAGGAAGCCATCGACCGCCTCGAGGCGGGTCTGCTCGACGGGATCCGCGCGGGTGGCTCGTCGGTCGTCGGCGTGGAGGCAAGCGACACCGCGGATTCGTCGATCCAGCTATTCGACTCACACGACATCCCGACGTCCGACAGCATCGACCTCGTCTCGGGGCGGGTCGCGGCGGTGTTCGTGCTGCTCGGGGCGGACGGCAACTTCGGCACCAAGGACACAGCCGATGAGCTGCTCCCCGACCTGCTGGTGCCCGCCAACTCCGGGCGATGACCCTGGCGGGGCTGGCCGTTTCGCTCGGCCTCGCCGTCGCGCTCGTCCCCGCCTGGGTACGGGACATGCGCCGCTCGGGCCTCGTGCGAGAGAACTGGCGCGGGCGCCGGCTCGCGTTCCCCGCCGGGGCGGTCCTGGTCGCGGTCTCGCTGCTCTCGCTGGCCCCACTCGCCCTGCTCGACGACCGCGCCGACCTCGACCTGCTCGAGCCCGAGCTTCGCCGCTGGATCGTCTTCGTGCTCGGCGTCGCGCTGCTCGGGTTGCTCGACGACTCGCTGGGACGCGCCGCCCAGGCGGACTCGCCGCGCGGCTGGAGGGGGCACGCCCGCGCCGTGGCGGTGGGAGGGTTCTCGACCGGCGCGATCAAGGCGGTCGGCGCATTCGCCCTCGCCGCCTACGCGGTCTCGGGCCGCGGACGCGAGAACCTCGACTACCTCGCCGACCTCGCCCTGCTGCTGCTCGCCACCAACCTGTTCAATCTCCTCGATCTGCGCCCTGGTCGCGTCGAGAAGGTCTTCTTCGTCTTGCTCGCGGCGCTGTGCATCGGCGCCTGGACGCCTCAGCCGCTCGAGCTGCTCGGGATCTTCATCGGGCCGGTGATCGTCGCCACCCCCTTCATGCTCCGCGAGCACGCGATGCTCGGCGATACCGGCTCGAACCTGATCGGCGCGCTCGCTGGAGTGTCGCTGCTCGAGGCGCTCGGCGACGACGCGCGCCTGATCGCGCTCGCGATCGTCCTCGGTTTGACGCTATATGGGGAGTTTCGGTCGATCACCGCCGGGATCGAGCGCGTTCCGCTGCTACGCCATCTAGACTCGCTCGGCAGAGCTGAATGAGCGAATCGGTTATCGGAACGAGATGACGGCAGGGGAGACGCGCTTCATATTCGTGACCGGCGGCGTCGTCTCGTCGCTCGGCAAGGGCATCGCCGCCGCATCGATCGGTCGCCTGCTGGTCAGCCGGGGCTTCCGGGTCCAGCTTCAGAAGTTCGATCCCTACATCAACGTCGATCCGGGCACGATGAGCCCGTTCCAGCACGGCGAGGTCTTCGTAACAGAGGACGGGGCCGAGACAGATCTCGACCTCGGCCACTACGAGCGCTTCACCGACGAGAACACGTCGCGCGCCTCGAACGTCACGGCGGGCGCCGTCTACAACTCGGTCATCCGGCGCGAGCGGCGCGGCGACTACCTCGGCGCGACCGTGCAGGTGATCCCGCACGTCACCGACGAGATCAAGCACCGCATCCTGATCGTCGCCGAGTCCCAGGCCGTCGACTTCGTGATCACCGAGATCGGGGGGACGGTCGGCGACATCGAGTCGCTTCCCTTCCTCGAGGCGATCCGCCAGCTCTACACCGACCTCGGGCCGAAGCGCTGCATGTTCGTCCACCTCACCCTGGTGCCCTACGTCGGACACGCCGGCGAGCTGAAGACGAAGCCCACCCAGCACTCGGTGAACGAGCTGCGCCGCATCGGGATCCAGCCCCACGCCCTGATCTGCCGCTCGGAGGGCGGGCTGGAGCGCGACATCCGGCGCAAGATCGCGCTGTTCGCCAGCCTGCCCGAGGAGGCCGTGGTCTCGGCGCGCGACGTCGACAACACCTACAAGGTGCCGCTGGTATTCCGCGCCGAGGGGATGGACGATCTCGTGCTCGACCACTTCGCGATCGAGTCCGAGCCGCCCGACCTGTCGGAGTGGGAGGCCCTGGTCAAGCGCGCCGACGCCGCGCAGCAGCGGGTCCGCATCGCCCTCGTCGGCAAGTACGTCAAGCTCGCCGACGCCTACAAGTCGGTCGTCGAGGCGCTGGCCCATGGCGGCTACCACCACGGCGCCGACGTCGAGGTCGCGCTGGTGAACTCGGAGGACCTCGACCTCGACGAGATCGAGTCCGCCGACGGAGTCCTGATCCCGGGTGGGTTCGGCGAGCGCGGGATCGAGGGCAAGGTCGAGGCCGTTCGCGTCGCACGCGAGCGCGGGATCCCGTTCCTCGGGATCTGCCTCGGGATGCAGCTGGCCGTCGTCGAGTTCGCACGGCACGTCACCGGCATGGAGGGCGCCAACTCGGCCGAGTTCGATCCCGAGACCCCGTACCCGGTGATCGACCTGCTTCCGGAGCAGAAGGAGGTCACCGAGATGGGTGGCACGATGCGGCTCGGCGCCGACCCGGTCAAGCTCCACGACGGCACCCGGGCGCGCGAGACCTACGACGAGCCGGTGATCTACCAGCGCCACCGCCACCGCTACGAGGTCAACAACATGCTGCGGCGGCGCCTCGAGGACGACGGGCTCGTCGCCAGCGGCACCTCGCCCGACGAGCGCCTCGTCGAGGTCGTCGAGCTGCCCGAGCACCCCTTCTTCGTCGCCTCGCAGTTCCACCCCGAGTTCAAGTCGCGCCCGACTCGGCCGGAGCCGCTGTTTCGCGACTTCGTCGGCGCAGCCGCGCGACGCGCCGCCGATCGGGCGGGCGAGCCCACGCCGGAGCTCGGCGAGGTCGAGGCCTCGCGCGGCTCCGAGGTCCGGCGCTCTTGATCTTCGTCTTCTGGGCGGTCGTTGCGCTGGCGTTCGCCGGCGTTCACATCGTCAGGCACAAGGAGGAGCGCACCCGCGAGGTCGTGCTCGAGTGGCTGCTGGTCTACTGGCTGATGATCGCCCTCGGGCTGGCGGGGATCGTCGGCGGCCTCTACCACCTCTTCGACGGCCCCGACATCGCCGAGCAGATCGGCTTCACGCGGGGCGACGGGGGCTTTCAGACCGAGGTCGGCTTCGGCGACATCGCGGTGGGGGCCGCCGCGTTCCTGTCCCGCTTCATCCGCGACCCGCTGTACTGGCTCGCCGTGCTGATCGTCGCGACGATCTCGCTGTGGGGCGACGGCTACGGTCACATCCACCAGGCGATCGAGTACGACAACCACGACCCCGACAACACGGGAATCGTCCTCTACGCGGACTTCATCTATCCCGCTTTGGGAATCGTCCTCTACGCGCTGTGGTGGCGGGCGCGACGGCTGCGGATCGCGCCGGCGCCGAGCGGGTAGGCCCTCGCTGGGCGCTGGCATCGGCATGGGCGGCAGGCCGCTGTTCGGATGCGTCGCGATCGCTGTCGCCTCGCTCGCCGCGATCGCCGGCTGCGGTGGCGCGGACGAGACGACGACCGTCACCACGACAGGCGCCGCGCTGCAGGATTGTCCGGACTCCACGACCCCCGCCGGGCCCGTGACCACCGTGCAGGCGACAGATTGCTCCGTGGTGTCCGGGCTCGCCGGTGACGTCTTGTCGCGGGACGACTGCGTCGAGGAGACCCCTGGTGGCGCCAACGAGTGCACCGCCCAGGGCTACGACTGCGATACCACGATCGAGGATCGAAATGCCGCGAGCTTCTTCGTCGTCAGCTGCCAGAGCGGTGTGGACCAGGTCCGCTTCGAGAGCGAGGTGAGTCCATCGGGCGAAGGTGCGGTAACGACGGACAACCCGCCCGAGCCTGAGGCCGAGGCCCTGACGTCGTTCTCGTCGCCGAGCGGGAACATCGGCTGCGTGATGGACCCGAAATACGTGCGCTGCGACATCGCCGAGCGCTCCTGGGAGCCCCCGCCTCCGCCGCCCGGATGCCCGACCGACTTCGGTCAGGGGCTCGAGATCTCGGGACGCGGCCACGCGGCGCTGGTCTGTGCCGGCGACACGGCGCTCGGCGGCGAAGCCACGCTGGACTATGGGACCAGCTCCGAGGTCGGGCCCTACGCCTGCACGAGCGAGGAGGAGGGGATGACGTGCGAGGACTCCAGGACCGGGCACGGGTTCTTCCTCTCGAAGCAGGGATACGACGCCTACTAGGACCCGCAGCGCATAGCCACCGGCGCGGGGGTCGGAGTAGTCAGGCCGGCCGACCGCCGGGCGCCGCCGCGTTAGTGGGCGCCGCCGCCCGTGCCGCCGCCGCCCATGCCTTCCTCGTCCATCCCGCCGCCCATGGTCCCCCCGTTCGTGTTCGCGCCCGGCGCGGCCCCCGACTCCTCCGTCGAGCCCCCTTCCATCCCGATCGGGTCCATCGCGCGCGCCGCCTCGGGTGAGTCGGGCACGGTGAGGCCGGGGACGTCCTGGGGTGAGAACGCGACGACGAGGCCGAGGACGAGCAGCAGCACGGCGATGCCGCGGTTGGCCACCGCCTTCCAGGGCACCAGCTTCTCGATCGCGATCAGGGCGGCGATGAACGCCATCCAGCCGACGCTCATCACGCCGAGCGCGAACAGGGCCGCCATCAGCGCCCAGCAGCACCCGACGCACCAGCCGCCGTGCTCGATGCCCATCCGCAGGCCCCCGAGCCGGCCCGGCTTCCACGCCTGCATCACGAACATGAGCGGGTTTCGGCATCTGGTCAGGCACGCGTCCTTGAGCGGGGTGAGCTGGTAGATCGCCGCGGCTACGATCACGCCGCCGGCCACGTAGGGGCCCGCGCGATCCCAGGAGAGCGCCCCGATGTCGAGCGCCCTGCCGGTCTCGATGATCGCGTATGCGAAAAGCCCGGCCGCGGTCCACGTGACCAGGTAGCCGGCGACGAACAGAGTCGTCGCACCCGCCTGGACCGTGTTCCCTCGCTCGCGGTTGCCTTCCTGGATCCGCGCGTACATCACGACCATCGGGGCGATCGACGGGAACATCATCGCGCCCATCATCACGACCCAGACCGTGACGTAGAAGCCGAGCGTCCCCGGGTCGGTTCCGGGCCCGGCCTCCATCCCCGCCATGCGCTCGTCGGTGACCAGCCAGCCGACGAGGGCGAGGACGAGCAGCAAGCCGATCAGCCCGAGCCTGATCAGCTCGGGCAGCGGCGGTGCTCGTCGAACTGCGCCGGACTCCATCACGGGGTGCCGACCAATTGTCGGCTATGCGCTACGAGCTGTACTCGAAATCAGCCGCTTCGCCGTAGTTGGCCTCGAACGAGTCGCCGAACGCCCCGGAGCTTCCCGACGACTGGCCGATGGTGAACACCGGCGCGAATCCGAAGGCCGCGTTGCTGGACTGGGTCAGGTTCCCCTCGGCATCGCGGAAGGGCTCGAAGTTGATGTCGGTGTCGCCGATCTTCGCCGACGGCTCGTCGCCGTCCGAGAAGCTGACCGGCGCCCGCTGGACGCCTCGCCAATCGCTGACCAGGGGGGAGATCCCCTCGAACATGCCGCCTTCCTTGCCGCTGAAGATGCGCTCGAGGGCGTCTACCTGTTCGTCGGACGCGCCCTCGTCGACCACGAGGCCCATGCGCAGGTTGCCGGCGCCGATGTTCGAAGGAGCGAAGTAGGACATCGCGGTGTTGATGCCGGAGAGGTCGGTGTCGTCGAGGTTCCCCTCCTTTATCCCGAACACGAGCAGCCCGTGGCACTGGCCGTCCGGGCCCGTCGGCGGGCCATCGACCGCGCAGGGGCAGATCTGCTTGCAGTCGCAGTGGGCTACGTACGTTCCGCTGAGTTGGTAGGCCATCTCTCGCTCCTGTCTTGATCGCTTTCCAGGGCGGCACCGTAACAGGGCGCCGGCGCGGCGGAACGCTATTCAGATCTCGTCCGGGAGTCAAGGGGCGCGGCCGCCCGCCGGTCCCGCTCGGCCTCGGCTCGCTTCCCGGCGAGCAGGCCGAGGTTCGAGACGATGAACGGAACGCAGTAGTTGAGCCCCGCCTTCACCCAGATGATGGACGTCGCGTCACCCCTCAGAATCACGTCGGCCTGGTTGATCAGGGTCAAGATCGTGCCGACGACGAGCGCGATCTTCACGGTCTTTCGCAGGTGCTCGCGCCTGAAGCAGATCTTCAGGGCATCTCGCGGCGACACGCCCGCGATCCTTCCACAGCGAGTGGACCGCATAGCCTGTCCGCCGTGAGCGATCACCGGCGCCTCCTCGACCGCTTCGTCCGTCTGTGCGAGACACCGAGCCCTACGGGCGGCGAGCGCGAGGTTGCCGACGCGGTGATCGCCGAGCTGCGGGAGCTGGGCGTCGAGGTGACCGAGGACCCGGCGGCCGGGCCGGCCCGCGCGGGCGCCGGGAACCTTGTCGCCCGAGTCCCGGGCCGGAGCGACGGGTGGGTGATGCTTTGCGCGCACCTCGACACGGTGCCGCACGACGGGCCGGTCGAGGTCGAGCTCTCCGACGGCGTCTATCGCAGCCGGGGCGACACCATCCTCGGGGCGGACGACAAGGCCGCCGTGACCGTGCTCGTCGAGCTCGCCGCCCGCCACGCAGCCGACCCGCCGCCGATCGGGCTCGAGCTGGTGTTCACCGTCGCCGAGGAGGACGGGCTGCGCGGCGCCAAGGCCCTCGACGTGGAATCGCTGCGATCCGCGTACGGCTTCGTGCTCGACCACGCGAGCCCGATCGGCGAGCTGATCGTCGCCGCGCCTACCTACGAGCGCCTCGTCGCCGAGTTCAGCGGCGAGGAGGCGCACGCCGGCATCCGCCCCGAGGCGGGACGCAACGCGATCGCCGCCGCCGCCGCGGCGATTGCCGAGATGAAGCTGGGGCGGCTCGACGACGAGACGACCGCGAACGTGGGCACGATCGAGGGGGGCACCGCGGCCAACGTGGTGGCGGGGCGGTGCCGCATCGAGGGAGAGGCGCGCAGCATCGACGAGTCGCGGGCCGCGGAGACGATCGCGGCGATGATCGACGCCTGCACATGGTCCGCAGGGGAGCACGGTTGCGATCTCAGCATCGACAGCTTCGAGATGTTTCGCGGCTATCGCATGCCGCGCGACTCGGCGGCGCTGGCCGTGGGGCTAGCGGCGCTCGAGGCTCGCGGCTACGAGCCGCGCGAGATCTCCACGGGCGGGGGAAGCGACGCCAACGCGCTGATCGCCGCGGGGTTCGAGGCCCTGCTGCTCGCCAACGGGACCGAGGCGAACCACACACCCGAAGAGAGCGTCGCCGCCCAGCGCATCGTCGAGATGCTCGAGGTCGCCGAGGCGATCGTCGGCGAGGCGGCCGGCCGCGCGGGCGCCGGGTAGTGGCGTGCTGAAGCTGCGCAGAGGCGTCGTAGTCAGAGTCGACCCCCTGGTGGTCGAGATCGAGGGGGCCGAGCGGCGCGCGTGGGCCGACACCGGGCTGGTCGGCGAGATCGAATCCGGTGACGAGGTGATCGTCAACGTCGAGGCGCAGGACCTCGGTCTCGGATCGGGAGGCTTCGACGTCGTGCACGTCAACCTGACTCGCGGGCTCGCGGGCGGCGGATCCGGGGCGGGACACGTGATGAAGCTCAACTACACCTCGCTTCAACACCCCGTCGAGCCGACCGAGGCGCCGGAGGGGGCGATACGTGAGGGCCCCCGACCGCCCGTGCTCGTGATCCCCGTGCACGGACATCTGGCCCCGGCAGCGTGGGCGGCGCGTCAGCAGGCGCCGGACTCCAGCATCGGCTACGTGCAGACGGCCGGCGGCGCCCTACCGGGCGCGATGTCGCGCGACGTCGCGGAGCTGCGATCGCGCGGCCTCGTGGCGGGCCACGTCACCGCCGGGCCGGCATACGGCGGCGAGCGCGAGGCGATCAGCGTCGTCGGGGCGCTTGACGCGGCGAGCTCGGTGCTCGAGTGGGATGCGGTGATTGCCGGGCCAGGGCCGGGAATCCTCGGGTCGGCGACCCGCTTCGGCCACGGCGGGATGGCGGCGCTCGAGACAGCGCACGCGGCGCTCGCGCTCGGCGCACCGACGCTCGTGGCGCCGCGGCTGTCGAGCGGCGATCCCCGCCCGCGCCATCTCGGCCTCAGTCATCACAGCCGCTCGGTGCTCGGGCTGCTGCTGGCGGGGGTGCGGGTCCCGGTGCCGGAGGTGGACGCTGAGCTGTGGCCGACGACCGACAACGGGCCGGGCGCCTACGACGAGCTGCTCCAGGTGTGCCGCGACCGCCACGACCTCGCGGTCGAGCCCGTCGACCTCGACGGCTACGCCGCAAGCGGGCTGCCGACCGCGACGATGGGCCGCGAGCTCGCCGACGACGCGCTGTTCTTCGCGGCGGCGCTTGCAGCCGGTCGCGCGCTTGCGAGGGCGACCGGCGGGTAGGAGAGCACACCGGTATGGAGCGGATCTCGAGCGAGCGCGTCTACGAGGGCAAGATCGCCTCGGTGCGCGTCGACGAGTTTCGCTACCCCGACGGCGAGACGGCCAAGCGCGAGATCGTCGCCCACCCGGGCGCCGTCGGGGTGGTGGCCCACGACGAGCGCTTCGTCTACCTCGTTCGCCAGCCGCGCGAGCCGGTCGGCGAGGACGCCCTGCTCGAGGTGCCGGCCGGGAAGCTCGACGTCGAGGGCGAGAGCCCGCTCGAGACCGCCAAGCGCGAGCTCGCCGAGGAGATCGGCAAACGGGCGGAGAGCTGGCGGGAGCTGAAGCGCTTCTACACGAGTCCCGGGTTCGCGGACGAGGAGGTCCAGCTGTTCGTGGCCACAGAGCTGTCCGACGCCGATGCCCAGGCCGACGAGGGGGAGCGCATCGAGGTCGTCGAGTGGCCGCTCGACGATCTGGACGCGGCGATCGAGCAGTGCACGGACTCGAAGTCGCTGATCGCCTTGCTGCTTCTGCGCGACATGCTGCGCGACGGCGGCGCGTAAGCCAGCCCGGACGATCGATCCCCAATCCCCGCGGATTGGGAATCGATCATCCCAGCGGCAGGGATCGGCCGCGAGCGCGGCGAACCCCGGGGCATGGCGACAGCCATCACCCCGAGCGACGATGTCCCCGCGAACCGTCCCGATGCCCGCTTCGAGGCGCTCGTGCTCGACTTCCTCGCCTACCTGGAGTTCGAGCGTGGGCTGTCCCGCAACACGCTCGTGGCCTACCGGACCGACCTGCTCCAGTTCGGCGAGTTCCTCGCCGAGCGCCGGGTTGGCGCGATCGAGGCGAGCTCGGCCGACGTCGCGGAGTTCACGGCCGAGCTCGCATCCGGAAACGGAAGGCCCCCGTGCTCGGCGGCGACGATCCACCGCAAGGTGGCATGCCTGCGCTCCTTCTACAAGCACCTGCGCCGCGAGGACCTCGTGTCGGAGGATCCGACCGCGGCGCTGACCGCACCGCGCCGCGGCAAGAAGCTGCCCCACGTTCTGAGCCACGGCGAGGTCAAGCGGCTGCTGGAATCGCCGCGCGGCTCGGAGCCCGCGGCGCTGCGCGACCGCGCGCTGCTCGAGCTGATGTACGCGTGCGGGCTGCGCGCCTCCGAGGCGACCGGGCTCGAGGTCGGCGACGTCGACGTCCAGCGCGGGTTCGTGCGCGCCATCGGCAAGGGCTCGAAGGAGCGGATCGTGCCGCTGGGCAGCCAGGCCGCCACCGCGGTGATGCATTACCTGCGATCGGGGCGCCCGAAGCTCGTCGGGTCGGGCACCGAACGCAAGCTGTTCGTCAACCAGCGCGGCGGGGGGCTGACCCGCCAGGGCCTCTACAAGATCATCCGCGGCCACGCTCGGGCCGTGGGGCTCGACGGAAGGATGAGCCCCCACACCCTGCGCCACACCTTCGCGACGCATCTGCTGTCGGGCGGCTGCGACCTGCGCTCGGTGCAGGAGATGCTCGGCCACGCCGACATCTCGACCACCCAGATGTACACACACCTGTCGGGCGAGGAGATCAAGAGCGTGTACTTCAAGTCCCACCCGCGGGCGGTCTCCAGGTAACGCGGATCGGGGGATATGCTCGCGGCGCAAGCGAGCAAAAGGAGGAGCGGGATGGCAGTGCTGATGGAGAACCGGGTCGAGCAGTCGACTCCGGAGATCTACGACGCGGTGGCGGCGAAGCTGGACGTCGAAAATGATCCACCCGCCGGAATGATCGTCCACACTGCGAGCGCCATGGAGGGTGGCGGAGTGCGCATCGTCGATGTCTGGGAGTCGCAGGAGGCGTTCGAGAAGTTCCGCGACGAGCGGCTGATGCCCGCGCTCCAGGCCGTGCTCTCCGAGAAGGGGATCACCCCGGCGGGGCCGCCGACCTACGAGTTCTCCGAGCTCCACCACCTGGTCAAGTCGTAGCTCGAGCTGCCGCTCGCCCGGTGTGGGGCGGCTGCTAGAACGGAGGGCATGCCCGAGCTCCCCGAGGTCGAGACGATCCGCCGCCAGCTCGAGCCCGAGATCGTCGGGCGGCGAATCGAGTCGCTCGACGTCCTCGATCCGCGCTGGACCGAGCCCGTGCCGGTGCGACGGGTCGAGGAGGCTTGCGCCGGCCGGCTGATCGAGGCGGTCGGGCGACGCGGCAAGTACCTGCTGCTTGGCCTCGAGGGCGGACGCTCGCTGGTCATGCACCTGCGGATGACGGGCAACCTCGTGCTCGCCGACGGGCCGGGCGAGGCGCGCTTCCTGCGCGTCACGATCCAGCTCGACGACGGACGGCGGCTGCTGTTCACCGACGCGCGGCGCTTCGGGACCGGGGTCGTGCTCGAGGACGCCGAGCTCGAGGATTACCTTGGCCCGCGCGCCGGCATCGAGCCGCTTTCGGAGGCGCTCACCGCGGAGGCGCTCGGGGAGCTGGCCGCCGCCCGCCGCGCTCCGCTGAAGTCGTTTCTGATGGTCCAGGCCGGAATCGCGGGGATCGGGAACATCTACGCCGACGAGGCGCTGCACCGGGCGGGGCTGCATCCCATGTCCCCCGCCGGCTCGATGCGCCCCGAGCACTGGGAGGCCCTTCGCGCCGGGATCGTCGAGACGCTCGAGGCCGGTTTGGCCAACGGCGGGGCGTCGGTCGACGACTACCGCGACGCGCGCGGCGAGCAGGGGACGATGCAGGACGAGTTCCTGGTCCATGCGCGCGAGGGGCTGCCGTGCCCGCGCTGCGGTGAGGCGATCCGGCGCATCGTCGTCTCCGGGCGCTCGACGTACTTCTGCCCCGGCTGCCAGACGCGGCTGCGCCGCAGGCGTCGCGGCGCGCTGAGGACGCCCGGATGAGCGATCCGGCTCCGCTTCCCGAGGGCTTCGAGGTCGGCCACTGGAGCGACGCCGAGGGCCGGACGGGTGCCACCGCGGTGCTGGCCCCGCCGGGGACGCGTGGAGGGATCGACGTGCGCGGCGGCGGCCCGGCGACGCGCGAGACCGAGGCGATCGGTCCGCTCGCCGGCACGGCTGAGGTCACCGGGGTCGTGCTCGCGGGCGGCAGCGCGTTCGGCCTCGCGGCCGCGGACGGCGCGGCTCGCTGGTTCGAGGAGCGGGGGAGGGGCTACGCGACCCCGCGCGGGCTCGTCCCGATCGTCCCCGCGGCGGCGCTGTACGACCTCGGGGAGGGCGATCCTCGCGCGCGTCCGGGCCCCGACGCGGGCTATTCGGCCTGCGAGGCGGCGGCCGGGGGCGTGCCGGAGCGCGGGCGGGTCGGCGCGGGCAGCGGGGCGGCGGTGGGAAAGATCCTGGGGCGCGAGCGCGGCGTCGCGTCGGGGGTCGGCTACGCGGCGGAACGCGCGGGCGGCGGGGAGACCGTTGCCGTGCTGGCGGTCGTCAACGCGTTCGGCGACGTGCTCGCCGAGGACGCCACGGTGCTCGCCGGCCCGCGCGGCGACGACGGCGAGATGGTCTCGACCGCCGAGCTGATCGTCGGGATGGAGGCGCCGCCGGAGTGGACCGGGATGCGGGAGCGCAACACGACGCTCATCTGCGTGATGACCGACGCGGCGCTCGACAAGCCGGCGTGCTCGCGCGTCGCGCGGATGGCGAGCGGCGGCGTGGCGCGCGCGATCGATCCGGTGTTCTCCGACGTCGACGGGGACGTCGTCTTCTGCCTCGCCTCGGGGACCGGCCCTTCCGATCGCTTCGCGCGGGCGGTGGTCGGCACGCTCGCCGCGACGCTGACCGCCGCGGCGATCCGCGACGCGGTGCGCCAGGCTGCGTAGCGCGGCCCGGCCGGCCACTCCGTCCGGCCCTTCCTGTTGGCTCTAGCCCTTGGCCGGGAGCTTCAAGACGCAGGCTGTCGTGCTGCGCAGCATCCGCTTCGGCGAGGCGGATCGCGTGCTTCACCTCTACAGCGCGACCCGGGGGCGGATCGGGGCGATCGCCAAGGGGTCGCGGCGTCCGAGGTCGCGCTTCGGGGGCCGGCTGGAGCCCTTCTTCCGGCTCGACATGGTGCTCTACGAGGGCCGCGGCGAGCTCGCCACGGTGACCGGCGCCTCGACGGTCGCGGGGCATCCACGCCTGCGGGACAGCGGGCCGGCGCTGAACGCCGCTGCGCGGGCCTGCGACGCCGTGCTGCGGCTGTGCGACGCGGCGGAGCCCAATCCGCATGCCTACAGCCTGCTTTGCCGCTACCTCGAGCTGCTCGACGGCGAGGGAGGGCCGGTGGCGCCGGCCGCCGATCTCGCGACCGGGCTTGCCTTCAGGCTCAAGCTGGCGCTCGCGGCGGGGTTCTCACCCGAGCTTGCCTCGTGCGCGCGCTGCGGCGAGGGCGACGGGCTGAGCGGGTTCTCGGGAGCGGCGGGGGGCGTCGTGTGCTTCTCGTGCGAGGGCGGGTCGTTCGAGCTCTCCGACGAGGCGCACGCATTCATGGTCGAGGCGCTGGGGCGCCCGCTCGCCGACGCGCCTCAGGCCTCGGACCGCGCGCTGCATCAGGTCGAGCGTGCGATCTCGGACGTTCTCGAGCACCACGCGCACGTGCGGCTCAGGCCCGCCGCTTAGGCGTCGGGCCGCGGCACTCGCGTCAGTCCGAGAGCCGGCCCTGCTCGGGGCGGTACATGCGCTCGGTGATGCGTAGCTGGAGGCCGCGCGTGCTCGGCTTCGTGACGCGGAGGAACCAGCGGATGCGCCGCCCGGGGATGACCGAGCGGCGGCCGCGGTCGTAGGCCACGAGCGCCTCGGCGACGCACTGCTCGGCCGAGATCTTGCCGGGGACGACGCTGACGTCGTCGTGACCGGCGACCTGCTGCCACTCGGTCGGGACCGGGCCGGGGTTGACCGCGAGCACGCGGATGCCGGTGCCGCGCAGCTCCTCCCACAGTGCCTCGGTGAAGGTGAGCGCGAAGGCCTTGGTGGCCGAGTACACGGCCTCGTAGGGCAGCGGCTGCATGCCGGCCGTCGAGGCGACCGTGATGATCCCGCCGCGACCGCGCTCGAGCATCGCCGGGAGGAAGGCATGAGTCAGGGTGACGACCGCCTCGCAGTTGAGGCGCACCTGCTCGGCGTCGCGCTGGGCCTCGATCTCGGGGAAGCGGCCGTAGGTCCCGAATCCGGCGTTGTTGACGAGCAGGTCGACGTCCAGCCCCAGCTCGCCGACCTTCGCCTTCAGGCCCGCGGGGTCGGCGACGAGGTCGAAGGGCACGGCGTGCGCGGGGCCCGGCAGCTCGGAGGCGAGGCGCTCCAGGCGGTCGGCGCGCCGCGCGACGAGAATCAGCTCGTGCCCGCGCGCGGAGAGCTGGCGAGCGAACTGCTCGCCGAGGCCCGAGGAGGCGCCTGTGACCAGCGCGGTTTCACTCACGGGCGAAGCCTATGCTCTCAGCGTCATGTCGAGCGGTCAGAACAACCGGTCAGCGCCCCCGCTCACCCCGCTCGAGGAACGCGTGCGCGCCTGGGAGGCCGAGTACCTGTGGGAGCTTGCGACGCCGTCGTACCCGGCGATCCGCCGCGACGACGAGCCCGACAGCCCGGTGCGGACGCCTTTCCAGCGCGACCGCGACCGCATCGTGCACTCGAAGGCGTTCAGGCGCCTCAAGCACAAGACGCAGGTGTTCATCGCCCCGGAGGGCGACCACTACCGCACGCGGCTCACCCACACGCTCGAGGCGTGCTGCATCTCGCGCACGGTGGCGCGCGCCCTGGGGCTCAACGAGGATCTCACCGAGGCGATCGGGTTCGGCCACGACCTCGGTCATCCGCCGTTCGGCCACATCGGGGAGGAGGCGCTCGACGCGGCGCTGATGGAGCGCACGGGCCGGCGCTTCCAGCACAATCGCCACTCGCTGCGCGTCGTCGACGTGCTGGAGCGCGGCGGGACGGGGCTGAACCTCACCGAGGCGGTCCGCGACGGGATCCTCAACCACACGGGGCCGGACCTTCCCGGGACTCTCGAGGGGAGGATCGTGCGCCTCGTCGACCGCGTCGCCTACATCAACCACGACATCGACGACGCGGTGCGGGCCGGGATCATCGCGGTCGATGACCTGCCGGCCGCCGAGATCGAGCAACTCGGGCCGACCGGGGCGAGCCGGATCGACAAATTGGTGCGGGACATGGTCGAGGCCTCTCGCGAGGCCGGCGACATCGCCCAGAGCGAGGAGGTCGGGGCGGCGATGGGCCAGCTGCGCGAGTTCATGTTCGATCGCGTCTACCTGGGGCCCGAGGCGCGCAGCGAGCACGAGCGCGTGCAGCGCACGCTGCGGGAGTTGTTCGATCACTACAGCGAGCACCCCGACGAGATCCCCGACGGCCGCCCCGACACCGATCTCACCCAGCGCGTGACCGACTACATCGCCGGGATGACGGATCGCTACTGCATCGCGCGCTTCAAGGCGCTCACGCTGCCGGAGGAGTCGAAGCTGTAGTGGCGTGCGGGGGCGCGGCGCACCGGTGGCCGGCTTGACTGTCGAGGTGACCTGATGGCTCGTTTCTCAACCGAGACGATCGAGCGCGTCAAGGAGGCCGCGGACATCATCGAGATCGTCTCGGCGCACACCGACCTGCGCCGCCAGGGGCAGCGGTTCACCGGCCTGTGCCCCTTCCACGAGGAGCGCACGCCGTCGTTCTCGGTGGATCCGCGCGAGAAGCTCTACTACTGCTTCGGGTGCGAGGCGGGCGGCGACGTGTTCCGGTTCGTCCAGGAGCGCGAGGGACTGGGGTTCGCCGAGTCCGTCGAGGCGCTCGGCGAGCGCTACGGGGTCGAGGTCGAGCGCGAGGCTGAGGACCCGCGCGCCGAGGAGGCGCGCCGGCGCCGGGCGCGGCTCTGGGAGCTGCTGGAGCGAACGGCGGCCTTCTACGTCAGCTTCCTGTGGGAGTCGCCCAAGGCCGCGAAGGCGCGCGACTACCTCGCCAAGCGGGGGTTGGGGGAGGAGGTGCTGCGCGCGTTCTCGATCGGGTTCGCACCGAGCGCCTGGGACCAGGTGCTGACGCGCGGGCAGCGGGCGAAGTTCTCGGTCCAGGAGCTTCACGACGCAGGGCTGGTGCAGCGCGGCCGCCAGGGTGGGTTCTACGACCGCTTTCGGGCGCGGATCATGTTCCCGGTGCGCGATCCGCGCGGGCGCGTGCTGGGCTTCGGGGCGCGGGGGATGGGCGAGGACGCGAAGCCGAAGTACCTGAACTCGCCCGAGGGCGAGCTGTATCGCAAGAGCCGCACGTTGTTCGGGATCGATCGGGCGCGCGCCGCGATCGCGCGCGCCGGACGCGCCGTGGTGGTGGAGGGCTACACGGACGTGCTTGCCCTGCACCAGGCCGGGATCGAGGAGACGGTGGCCGTGATGGGAACGGCGATCACGCCCGAGCAGCTCCAGCTGCTGGCGGGCCACGCCGAGGAGGCGGTGCTGGCGATGGACGCCGACCGCGCGGGACGCGACGCGATGGTGCGCGCCCAGCGCGTCGCGGGCGCGAAGAAGATGAGGCTGCGGGTCGCGGCGATGCCGGCGGGGGAGGACCCCGCGGACATGCTGGCGCAGGGCCCGCCGGAGCGCTTCGGTGGGCTGGTCGCCGGGGCGGTGGACCTGCCGGTGTTCGAGGTCCAGACCGCGCTCGAGGCGGCGGACATGAGCTCGCCGGCGGGTCGCGATCGCACGCTCGACGAGGTGATGCCGGTGCTCGCCGCGATGGGGGAGTCGATCTCGCGCGACGAGCTGGTGCGCCGGGTCGCGGATCGGCTCGACGCGGACCCGGGGCTGGTGTGGCGGAGGCTGGAGCGCGAGGGGGGAGGGGGTGCGGCCGCGGCCACAGAGCGGCGCGAGGCCGAGCCGAAGCGCGCCGGCGCGCCGGCGGGCAACGGCAAGCGCCAGGCGCTCAGCGCGCGCGAGCTTCAGGAGCGGGCGCTGCTGGCGATGTGCATCGCGGAGCCTGGCGAGGGGCGGGAGTTCCTCGAGCGGCTGACGCCGGAGCATCTGTCCTCGCCGCTAGCCGTGCGGGCGTGGGAGTGGCTCGCGGGGCACCTCGAGGCGCCGCTCTCGGGACTGCCGCGCGACGACGAGGAGCTGGTCTCGCTCATCACCCAGCTCGTGATGACGGCGGAGCGCGAGCCGGGCTCGCGCGAGGCGATGGACCTCAACCTGCTTCAGCTCGAGCAGCGGATGCTCGAGGACCGCCTCGGCGCGGCGCGCGAGCGCGGCGACGACCAGGAGTTCACCCGCCTCAGCCGCGAGCGCGCCGGCCTCGCGGACCGCATCGCGCACTGGGA
>DASPWW010000177.1:0-13460 GCA_035637595.1 Solirubrobacterales bacterium
GGTCGGATCGATCATGGCGATCCTCGACGCGACGATCGTCAACGTCGCGATCCCGACGCTCGGCCGCGACTTCCACACGTCGATCTCGACGATCCAGTGGGTCATGACCGGCTACCTGCTCGCGTTCGCGAGCGTGATCCCCCTCACCGGCTGGGCGAGCGAGCGCTTCGGCGCCAAGCGGGTCTGGCTCACCTCGCTGCTCCTCTTCATGGCGGGATCCGCCCTCGCCGGCGCGGCGTGTCGATCGAGGCGCTGATCGTCTTCCGCGTCCTCCAGGGCTTCGGCGGCGGGCTGCTGATGCCGGTCGGTCAGACGATCCTCGCCCGAGCCGCCGGCCCGCAGCGCATCGGCCGCGTCATGAGCGTGATCGGCGTCCCGATGCTCCTGGCGCCCGTGTTCGGGCCGGTCATCGGTGGTGCCATCGTCGACCAGGTCAGCTGGCGCTGGATCTTCTTCGTCAACCTGCCGATCGGCCTGTTCGCGGTTCTCCTCGCATGGCGGCTCCTGCCGGAAGCCGAGCCGCGGAACGGAAACCGCCTCGACCTGCGCGGCCTCGCGCTGCTCTCGCCGGGCATCGCGACCTTCGTGTACGGCATGTCCGAGACCGGCACGACCGGCGGCTTCGGCTCGAGCCGCGCGCTCGCGAGCATCGTCATCGGTCTCGCGCTGCTCGCCCTCTTCGTCTGGCACGCATGGAGCAGCGGACGTGCGGCGTTGATCGACGTCTCGCTCTTCGCGCGACGCGGCTTTGCCGCTGCCGCCGGCACGAACCTGCTGGTTGGGATCGCGCTCTTCGGCGCGCTGATCCTGCTGCCGCTCTACTACCAGACCGTCCACGGCGAGAGCCCGCTCGCGACGGGTCTGCTGCTCGTCCCGCAGGGCGTCGGAGCCGCGCTGGCGATGCCGATCGCGGGACGTCTGACCGACGAGATCGGCGCGCGCGCCGTGATCCCGGTCGGGATCCTGCTCGCCCTGGCCGGAACGGCCGCGTACACGCAGATCGCCGCGGACACGTCGTATGTGCTCCTCGCCGGCGCGCTGTTCGTGATCGGCCTGGGGCTCGGCAGCACGATCATGCCCTCGATGGCGGTCGCCTACCAGGCGGTGCCGCGCGAGCTGGTGGCGCAGGCGACGAGCACCATCAACGTGATCCAACGCATCGCCGCCTCGGTCGGCACCGCCCTGCTCGCGGTCGTCCTGCAGCGGTCGATCGCGTCCAACCTGCCCGGGTTCGAGGGCGGCATCGGCGCCCTAGCCTCGTTCTCCGAGGGAGGGCGAGCGCACGCGACATCCGCGGTCGCCGAAGCCTTTGGAACCGCGTTCTGGGTCGCGTTCGGCCTGGTCGCCGCAGCCCTCCTCCCCGCGCTCCTACTGCCGCGGCTCAGCTTCACAGGACCGCCGGCAAGCGACGGGGACTCACTAGCGCCTACTAGTACGGTCAGGCGCGCTACCCGGCGCGCCTGACCGTCGCCTGTTTACGCGTGAACTGTCTCGCGCGGCTGCGGCACGATGCGGATGTACGGCCGCGGTGACTCCCAGCCTTCCGGGTACGTCTCCTTGGCTTCGTCGTCGGAGACCGAGCCGGCGATGATCACGTCCTCGCCCTGCTGCCAGTTGACCGGCGTCGCAACCTTGTGCTTCGCGGTCAGTTGCAGCGAGTCGATCACCCGCAGCACCTCGTCGAAGTTGCGGCCCGTCGTCATCGGATAGACAAGGATGAGCTTGATCTTCTTGTCCGGGCCGACGACGAAGACGTTGCGCACCGTCTGGTTGTCGGCCGGCGTCCGCGCGGTCGGATCGCCCGATGTATCGGCAGGAAGCATGCCGTACAGCTTCGACACCCTGAAGTCGGCGTCGCCGATCATCGGATAGTTCGGCGCGTACCCCTGCGTCTCCTCGATGTCGCTCGACCACTTCGAGTGGTTGTCCACCGGATCGACGGACAGCCCGATGATCTTGACGTTCCTCTCGTCGAACTCGGGCTTGATCTTGGCCATGTAGCCGAGCTCGGTCGTGCACACCGGGGTGAAGTCCCGCGGGTGCGAGAACAGCACGGCCCAGGAATCGCCGATCCAGTCGTGGAAGCGGATTCGGCCTTCCGTGGTCTCCGCCTCGAAATCCGGTGCCGTGTCTCCAATCTGTAGAGCCATCTTCTTCCTCCTCATAACCCCGAACGGTCCGTTGAACAGAGGTTATTCCCCGTGCGAACCCCTCGACAAGGCCACTCTTTGCGATAGCGCCCATCACTTGAGCCAATGATCCCGGGCTCCGGCGGCGCGGGAGGACGTGGCGGCGGCGGCAACGGATCCGGAGGCTCGTCGGGCGGCCTCGGAGGGTGCGGGTCGGGCACCTCACCCATGCTGATGCGCTTCCCGTGCTGGTGCGGCCCCCAAACCTCCGTAGGGCGGCGTACGGTTGCGTTCGGGATGAGTGTGTTCCGCCGCGCTCGAGGTCTCGCGCGCCGAGGCGCGCGGCTTCACGACGAAGACCCGTTGATCTTCGCCGGGAGCGCAAGCCCTCGCCTGGCCGCGGCGATTTGTCGCGAGCTGCGTGTCGAGGTCGGCGCGAGCGAGGTCATCCGCTTTTCGGAGGGCACGCTGTTCGTCCGCGTGCTCGAAAACGTTCGAGGCCGAAGCGTCTACCTCGTGCAGTCGACCGTCTTTCCAACGAACGCGAACTTCATGGAGTTGCTGTTCTGGATCGACGCGTTCTCACGCGCGAGCGCCGACTCCGTCACCGTGATCCTTCCCTACTTCAGCTACGCCAAAGGCGACAAGAAGGACGAGCCGCGGGTCTCGATCCGGGCACGTGTCTGCGCCGATGCGATCGAGGTTGCAGGGGCGGACCGAGTGGTGACGCTCGACCTGCATGCGCCACAGATTCAGGGCTTCTTCCGGGTCCCTGTCGACGACCTCTACGCGCTGCCCTACCTCTGTGCGGCAATCGAGCGGGCGAACCTGCGAGATCCTGTTGTGGTCTCACCTGACGCCGGCTTCGCCAAGCGCGCGCGCCGATTCGCACGTCGGCTCGACGCACCGCTCGCAATCGCCGACAAGGTCCGTAAGGGTCACGGCGAGAGTGCCGAGCTCGTCGAGATCATCGGCGAGGTGGCCGGCCGCGACGCAGTCGTCGTGGACGACTTCACGATCAGCGCCGGGACTCTCGTGGAGGCGGCCGACCAGCTCGTCGCTCGTGGTGCGCGTTCCGTCACGGCCGTGGTCACGCACGGCGTCTTCGCGGAGGGATCGATGGAGCGACTGGATCGAAGCCCGATCGAGCGCCTGATCGTCACGGACTCGATCGAGACGCAGCCTGTGGAGCTCTCGGCAAAGGTCAGCGTGATCTCGGTCGCCCCGCTCTTTGCAGAGGCGATCCGCCGAATCCACCAGCGCGAGAGCATCAGCGTCCTCTTTCAGGATTGAGGGACGCCGTGCGCATCGTCCCGTGGATCCCGCCGCTCTTTCGGGATCGCGCCGCCGCCGGGCGCGCCTTGTCTGAGGCCGTCGCGGCGGTCGGGCTCGAGGATCCGATTGTCGTCGGCGTGGCCCGCGGCGGCGTCGCGGTCGCGGTCGAGGTAGCCCGTGCGCTCGAGGCTCCACTGACGGCGATCGATGTCGAGCGGGTCAATGCCCACGGCCTGCGCCTTGGCGCGGTGAGCGCGAACGGGCCGCCCTACCTGCGAGACGGGCACGGGGTGCTGGAGGAGGACGTCGAGTCGGCGCTCGAGCGAGCCCGTCGGGCCGCCGAGGTCCTCGAGGCGAGGCTCGAGCTCGAGACCTTGCCCGTCAGCGGGCGGACGACGGTCGTCGTCGACGATGGGCTGATCACCGGCCTGACGCTCGCCGCCGCCTGTCGGTGGGCACGCGCGGAGCACGTCGCGCAGCTGGTCGCTGCGACGCCGGTCGGTCGTGTCGACGGACTCGCGCGCCTGCGGGAGGAGTCTGACCTGGTCGTCTGCCCGCACGTGCTGGAGGAGATCGCTGTCGTCGGCCAGGCCTACGACATCTTCGACCCTCTGGACGAGTGGTACGTGGCCGGGCTACTGGCCGACGCGGCGACCGGCGCCGCCGAGTAGCTACGGACGACGGCGTCGGCCGCGAGCGCCTCTAGTGGACCAGCAGGACGTCCCGGTCAGCCCGTCGCGCGACCGCCTCATCGACGGCATGGCCGAGGAGTCGCTCGAGAAAGCCATGCTCGCGGCTGCCGACCACGATCAGGTCGGCGTCGCGCCGCTCGGCGACGGCGAGCAGCCGCTCGGCGGGCTCGCCCACCTCCGCCACGTACTCGGCCTCGACGTGGCGGCTCGCAAGCGACATCTGGGCCCGATCGAGCTGACGCCGCGCAAGCGACTCCGGGTCCAGTGACGGCCCCGGTTCAGGTGCGGGCATCGGCACCGTCCCGCCGGTCGCCGGCGAACCGGCTACCCCCGGCGGGAAGAGCACCGGCCCCGCCGGCTCGAACGCCGGAACCGTGGCACGCACGGGCTCCGGTGCCGTGACGCTCACCACGACCAGAACCGCCGAGAACGCCTGCGAGAACTCCGCCGCCCGCGCGAGCGCCCGCTCGGCCGCCTCAGAGCCGTCATAGCCGACGAGGATCGTCTTCTCGGGCATGCGAGCTCCCTGGACCGGTACCCGCAGGGCACGTCTGGAAACGGGCTGCTCTGAACGGCTCGGGCTACCGCTCGTACGTGCCGACGAGCTCGGCCATCGTCAGCACGTGCCCCTCGATCGCCTGCTCCAGCTCGGGCTTTCCCGCGCCGGCGGCGAGATCGGGCTCGCGGTCGAGGGCGTAGAGCCGGAAAACGTAGCGGTGGCGCCCGTGCCCCGGCGGCGGGCAGGGGCCGCGGTAGCCGGCGCATCCGAAGTCGTTCTGCCCTTCGCTCGGCGCGACCTCGCCCTCGCCCAACTCGCCCGTGCCTGGATCGAGTCCCCACGCGACCCAGTGCGTGAAGACGCCGCTCGGGGCATCCGGGTCGTCGGCGATCAGCGCCAGCGACCGTGTCTCGCCCGGGATGTTCGCCCACCGAAGCGGCGGCGAGACATCCTCGCCGTCGCAGGTGTACCGGCTCGGGATCGCCTGTGCGTTCTCGAAGGCGCTGCTCTCGACGGCGAACTCGGACATCAGCAGGTGAGATGGAGCGCGGCCGCCGTCCGGCGCGGGTCGAGCTCGCCGTAGCGGCGGACGGCGTCAGGGGTCGGAAGCGCCTCGACCTCGATCTCACGCTCCCGCAGCCGCTCGACCGCCTCGGGGTCGGGGCGCATCTGCCCGTACGCGCCCGTGCCGACGACCAGGTGCGGCGGCAGCTCCTCGAGCACGCCGTCGATGTCGGCGAGGACGAGCCTGTGCCCGTCCGCGCGCCACCAGTTCGTGACCACCCGGTCCGGCAGGACGATGACGTCCCGGGTCTGCTCGACCCCGTCGACGACGATTCGACCGAAATCGTATTCCTCGATCCTCGGCATCGGCACCTCCGATCGTCGCTCGGGTCCACCCACTCCTTGCCGGAGCCGGTCGGAGCAAAACCACCACCTCAAGACCCTCTCCCACGCCGGCATCACGGGGATCAGCGTAGACCTGCGTCGACGCAGCCGACGCGAATGGCCTCGAGGTTGCGCTCGTAACCGGCCTTACGGACCTCGGTTCCGTGCACGAACAGCAGCGTTCCGGCGATCGCGGCCTCCAGCCTTGCTAGAGATCGCGGAGAACGCGCGCGACCAGCGCCTCGTCCGAACGTTCCAGGACCGGGGGGGCGTCGAGGATCTGCTGCAACTCGGGCGAGATCGGTCGCGGGGTGTAGGTCGTTGGGAGCTCGTGCTCTTCCCGCATTGAGTCCAGACCGCTTGCGACCTCGTCGGCCCGTCCGGCGTACTCGGGCGCCAGAGCGGATAGTCGCCACAGGATCCGTGCCAACAGCTCGCGGCGCGCGAGCGGTTGATGGGCCGGCGCGATCACTTGGACATCGTCGACAAAGGCGCCGATCACCTCACGGTGCTCGTCCGGGAAGCCGAAGGCGGCCAGCGCAGCCGGTGCATGCTCGCCCAGCAGCTCGGCGAGAGCGGTCCAGTCGTCGAACTGCGCGAGGTCGGACGGGGAGTTGGGATCGATCCGGTCCGTGGGCAGGAGCTCGATCCAGGTCGCTGCGAACTCTGGTGGGACCGGGTCTTCCGCAAGTGTTCCTGCGAGCTCGAACCACGAGGCCAGTAGACCAATCGGGATGACGACGTGATTCCGGTTCCATCGACGCACGACGAGCTGCAGCGCGTAGCTCGCGAGCGCGTCGAGCTCGCCGCGATCGTCGCTCGGCAGAGCGGTCTGCGCTTCGGCGAGGGCGACGAACAGACGCGTGATGTCCGGCTCGTCGAGATCGGCCATCAGCACGGCGAGCCGATCGGAGAGCGCATCCCAGTCCTCATCAGCTCTCAGGAGCGGCAGTACACGCTCTCCCGACGAGCCGCCGGCGGTGGAGACGGCTAGCAGGATCCCTTCGATCGAGCTCGCCCGAAGAAACCTCTGCCGGCGCGCGGGATCGCCGATCAGCTCCTCGATGACGAGATCGCGCCAGCTCGGATGGACCCACGTCACGTCCGTGTGATCGACCATGCGGAGGAAGTGATCGGTCAGCCGATCGACGATCTCTGCCGGGTGTCGGCTCCGAGGATCAGCACCTTCTCGGCGGCGTCGAGCTCGCTCGCGTCGACCTGGACTTCCGCCGGCTGCGGAAAGCGCTCGACGCCGTGCTCGCGATGAATCCGTTGCAGCCCAGCCCTCAACGGCGCAGGCCGCGACGTCCAGATCAGCCAGTGGCGTTCGTCCATGGCACGCAAGATCCGGTCGAGCTCCAGCGCCCAGCGCTCCGCCGCCTCCGGTCGGTACTCCGTCGAGCCGAACGCGTCGTCGGCGATGAACACCTGCTGCCGCTCGCGGTCGAAGCGGGCCCAGAGGTCATCCGGGCGGATGCACTCGTGCACCTGCCAGCCGCCCGTCAGCGCCGCGAGGCCGATCATCCGCGCAATCGCGGTCTTCCCCATCTCGGGCGGGCCGGTCAGCACGGCAAAGTGGTGCCGCGCGAGCACATCGACGGCAGCCGCGTAGGCACTGGTGGGCACGAAGACGCGCGCCAGGTCGAACGACGCGCCGAGCTCCGCGGTCGAGCGCTCAGCCAGCGCCGGATCGACGAGCTCCTCCGCAGCGCCGATCCCGAGGACAGACGGCAGCCGCAGCCGCAGGGGCCACGACGAGGCCACCAGCGACGACAGCTCCGGCGACGCCAACGTCACCGCTTCGACGCCCGGCAGCTCGGTGACTTCCGGGCTGGCGTTCGTCAGCAGAAGCACGGAGCGGGCACCGATTCGAGGCCACTCCTCGAGGGCCTGCTGGACGGCCAGGCGGAGGCGGCCCGGCTCCTCGATCGCTTCGCGGGCGGGCCGGATCCAGGCGATCACGACGACCGTCGGCCCGGCGAGCATGCGCCCATCGCCCGGCACCGAAGCTCCCTCCGGGAGCACGAGCGCGCGTCCTGACGCGAGGCCGCGCCACTCCCCGCTCGACACGCCGGCGGAAAGGTGGAGGAGCTCGAGGCAGAGCCGCTCGAACTGCAGCCACCCGAGCTCGTCGAATCGATACGGCTCCCGCGCCACCCCTTCAGTCTGCCGCCTGGGATAGTGAGGGTCATGGCCGAGGAGCCGACCCGGTCGCCCGAGCTCGAATCGTTTCTCGGAACAGTCCCGGGCATGATCTACCGCACCCGGCTCGCGCCGCCCTTCGACACCGAGTTCCTGAGCGAGGAGACGGGCTCGGTGGCGGGGTACCCGGCGAGTGAGTTCGTCGGGGCCGAGCCCGAGCGGCGGTGGCGCGACCTCATTCACCCCGACGACCGCGAGGGGGTTCTGCAGACGATGCTGGACGTGCCGGCGGACGGAACCATCGCCGAGGTCGAGTACCGGGTGCGCCGGGCCGACGGCTCGCTGGCTTGGATCCTCAGCCGTGCTCGGAAGATCGTCGCACCAGACGGGACTCCGTGGCTCCACGGCGCGAGCGTGACCTCCACGACGGGGCGCAGCAGCGCCTGGTCGTGGCGTCGCTGACGCTGAGGCACGCCGCGTTGCAGGCGTCGGGCACACTCGCGGAGGCACCCGTCGCCGAGGCGTTCGAGCAGCTCCAGGAAGGTCTGGCCGAGCTGCGCGATCTGGCCCGCGGGATCCACCCGGCGGTGCTGAGCGAACGCGGGCTCGCGACGGCGCTCGAGGGTCTCGCCGCCCGGTCGCCGGTTCCAGTCGAGCTACGGGTGACGCGCGAGCGCGTCGCTCCCGCAGTCGAAGCAGCGATCTACTTCACGGTCGCCGAAGCGCTGACGAACGTCGTGCGCTACGCGCAGGCCACGCTCGCGACGATCGACGTCGAAGTCCGCGAGGGCTCGCTCGTCGCCGAGGTCGTGGACGATGGCGTCGGCGGCGCGACCACGGCGTCGGGCTCCGGCCTGCGCGGGCTGGCGGACCGGCTTGACGCACTCGGCGGGACGCTCTCGGTGGAGAGTCCTCCCGGCGGGGGCACGATCATTCGCGCTCGAGCTCCGCTGCGACCCCGCTGACGCTTTCGGTCGGACTCATCCCCCCACTACCGTCGACAGCCCAACCAATCGGTCGCTCAGCTCGCGCAGCCGCCTCCGAGCGCCGGGGTCGTAGGCCTGCTGGTGGGCCCTCGCCTCGTCGAGCCGGTTGAAGTAGCGGCCGCTTGTTCCTTCGAGCTCGGGTGCGGAGATCAGATGCATCGTTGCCCGGACACCGACCTCGAGCGAGTCGAGGGGGCTCACGCCCGCGGCGAGCACCATCTTCGTCGGCATGTACGTGCCGGGGTGGAGACAGTTGGCGGTCACTCCGAGGTCGCGGAGCTCGGCGGCCAGGTCGAAGGTGAACATGACCAGCGCCAGCTTGCTCTGGCAATAGGCCTGCACCCCGTCGTAGCCGCGCTCCAGCATGACGTCTTCGAAGTCGATCGGCGCCTGCCCGGCGGAGCCGACGTTGACGATTCGCGCCGGCGCTGAGTCGACCAGCAGCGGCTCGAGCAGCCTGGTGAGCAGGAACGGGGCCAGGTAGTTGACAGCGAAACGCAGCTCGTGGCCGTCCTCGCTCTCGAGCCGCTGCCCTCCGCCCGGGAGCTCCGTGCCGATGCCGGCGTTGTTGACGAGGACGTCGATCCGCTCGTGCTCGGCGTTGACGCGCTCGGCCAGATCGCGCACCTCGCCGAGCGAGGCGAGGTCGGCTCGGTACCACCCGAGCAGGTCGCTGCCGGTCTCCTCGCCGATCTCGGTCAGGGTCTGCTCGCCGCGGGCGTCGTCCCGCCCGTGCAGGAGTACCTTCGCGCCCGCCCGGGCCAGATCTGTCGCAACGGCTTTGCCGAGCCCGTCGGTCGCACCGGTAACCAGGACTGTCGACTCGGAGACGGCTCGCATCAGGCTCCTCGCAGGACGGAGTCCAGCAGCCCCGGAAACCGAGCGTCGAGCTCCCCTCGGCGAAGCGTGTTCAGGCGGCGCTGGCCGTCGGCGTGCGTGTCGATCACTCCCGCCTCCCGCAGCGCCTTGAAGTGATGGGAGAGCGTCGAGTGCGAGACGCCGAGATGGCCGAAGGTTCCGCAGGCTCGCGGCTGCCCGTCCGCCAGCTCACGCACGATCGCGAGCCTGATCGGATCGCCGAGCGCGTGCAGCACCTCTGTCATCTCCGTGTCGATCATTGTCGAAATAAACGCTGCCGGCCCGTCGTTCATTTCGATTGTCGTCGAAATCACGTCGAGAGGGAAGCTGCGTGCGGGCAAGGACAACGGCACTCGGAGCGGCGTTCGCGACCGCCACCGCCCTCGCCTGGGGCGGACAGTTCGTGGTCGGGAAGTCGGCGCTCGGCAGCGTCAACGCCTTCCCCCTGTCGACGGTTCGCTATGCGGCCGCTGCGCTGCTCTGGCTGGTCGTGCTCGCGGCCGTCGAGGGCCCGCGGGCGCTCCGTCTCGACGGCCGCGGCCTCCGGCTGTTCTGGCTCGGCTCGCTCGGGTTCGCAGGCTTCAACCTGCTCGCCTACACCGGGCTCGAGCACGCGAGGCCGCAAAGCGCGTCGCTGATCGTCGCGCTGGCGCCGCTCCTGACCGCGCTCGTCCTCTGGCGGCGGACACGCGTCCGCCCGTCCGCCCTGACCTTCGTCCTGCTCGGCATCGCGCTAGCCGGAGTGGCCCTCGTGATCAGCGGCGGCCACCCCTCGACGATCGTCAACGGCTCGATCGGCTGGGGCGACGCGCTCGTCCTCGGCGGCGTCTTCAGCTTCGTCCTCTACGGACTCGGCGCCGCCGAGCTGCCGGACTTCTCGCCGCTCCGCTACACGGCGCTGACGGCGTCACTCGGCTGGCTGACGCTCGTGGTCGCGACCGCAGTCGCGGTTGGCGCGGGCCTCGTGCAGCTGCCGTCCAGACACGAGCTCTGGTCCGTCACCCCGCAGATCGCCTACCTCACCATCCCGGGAGCGTTCATGGCGGTGCTGACCTGGAACGCCGCGATCGGGTTGATCGGCCCGCAGAACGCCTTCCTGTTCGGGAACCTGATCCCGGTCACCACCTTCGCGATCGAGATCGTCCGCGGCTACCGGCCGGGCCCGGTGGAGCTGGGGGGCGCGGCGCTGACGATCGCAGCCCTGATCGCGAACAACCTGCTCGCGCGCCGTCCAGCACGGGCCGAGCACCAGGAGGTACGGGCACTCGAGGCGGAGCCGGCGAGGGCGGCGTAAAACGAAAGGAGACGGCATGGTTGCGCGGATCTGGCGCGGAGGGACGTCCGCGGAGGAAGCGGACGCGTACGTCGAGTACCTATCGCGAACTCACGCTGTTCACCCTGCTCGGCGAGCACGGTTGACTGGTGCGAGAATTCAGGTCGGTGTGAACAGCGTGGTCGCGATCCTGCTCGTCGTCTTCGTCGTCCTCCCCGTCGTGGTCGTCGGTGTCCTCTTCGTGTGGGCGGCGTTCAAGGACGGGCAGGAAGACAAGGCTCTGCAGGCGCGCCTGGGCATTCGGCGCCGGACGAGGCTCGGCCGCTGATTCCTGTAGATCACCATGATCGCTGGCAGCTCCGGTTCACCCGGAAGCTTGCGCACCCGCTGCGACGATCGGCCCGCCGGAGGGGCTCACCGACTGATCGTGGCGGCCCGTCCGATCACCCTGGCGAGGGCCGCGACCGCGGGCTCGAGCGCTGTCTCGTGGACGCGGCCATATCCGATCACGAGGCCGGACAGGCCCCGCCGTTCGAGGGAATAACGCGAGACCGGCTCGACGCGGATCCCCTCGCGCGCCGCGTCGTCCGCAATCGCCCGATCACTGACGCCCGCGGGCAGCTCGAGCAGGACGTGCAGGCCGGCCGCCACGCCTTTGACCCGGAGCTCGGGCAACCGGCGGGCCAGCGCCGAGATCAGCAGGTCGCGCCGCCCCTCGTAGATCGCACGGACGCGGCGAATGTGGCGGTCGTAGTCGCCCGCTTCGATCAGGCGGCGCAGGGCGAGCTGGTCGAGGACCGGAGAGCAGAAATCGAGCAGCAGCTTCGTCTGCGCCGCCTCCTCGGCCAGGTCGGGAGGCGCGACAAGCCAGCCGAGTCGGAGTGCCGGGGCCAGCGTCTTCGAGACGGTGCCGAGATACGCGACCCGGTCGGGATCGAGCCCCTGGAGCGCCCGGACCGGCTCGCGTCGATAGCGGAACTCGGCGTCGTAGTCGTCCTCGATCACGAGGCCCGCTCGCTTCCGCGACCACGCCAGCAGCGCGCGCCGGCGTTCACCGCTGAGGACGACGCCGGTCGGAAACTGATGAGCGGGCGTGACGATCGCAGCGTCGGCGCACAGATCGTCGACGACGATCCCGTCGTCGTCGACGTGGCAGCCCACGACCTCGAGCCCGAGTGCCTCGATCCGGTCGTGCTGCCCGTTCAGTGACGGATCCTCGACCGCAACACGGCGCTTGCCGCGGCCGGCCAGCACGCGCAGCAGAAGGTCGAGACCCTGGGCGGTGCCCTGTACGACCACGATCCGCTCGGCGCCGGCGACGACGCCCCGCGTTCGCCCGAGGTGATCGGCAAGCGTCTCGCGAAGACCTAGGTCCCCGCGGGGATCGCCGTAATCGAGCGCGCGCACGGGGGCGTCGCCGGCGGCGCGCTTGAGAGCCGCGAGCCAGTGCCGCATCGGAAACAAGGTCACGTCCGGAGTGGTCGGCGTCAGATCGAACCGCGGTGATCGATCCGCCGTCGGTTCGGAGCGAGGCGGGCGCAGATGCGGTGTCGCAACCGCAGCGACGAGCGGGGCCCGGCGCGGCTGCATCTCGATGAACCCTTGTGCCTCGAGCTGCGCGTAGACGTCGCTCGCCACGCCGCGGGAGACACCGACCTGCGCGGCAAACCGCCGGGACGAGGGGAGTCGGACGCCGGCGCGCAGGGCGCCTTCGCGGATGGCGCCCCGCAGCGCACGCTCGAGTGCGGCCCGCAGGGTCTCGCCCGGCGTCCGATCGAGGCGCAGCCAACTGGCCTCATCAAATGATGCTGTAGTGGCCCTTGCCATAGCGCCAGTTCGTCCGCGAGACTAGCCGATGTGGCGAACAGGAGAGCCGCCGATCGCGTCAGGGTGCGCCGGGCCCCCCGCAAGGGCCGCTACGACCGCGCCTCGATCGACGCCGTGCTCGACCGGGGGCTTGTCGTCCATGTGGCGTTCGTGGACGGGGAGCAGCCGTACTGCATCCCGATGCTGTACGCCCGCGTCGGCGACCGGGTCTACATCCACGGTTCGACGGCAAGCCGGGCAATGCGGACGCTCGCCGATGGAGCGGCGGCCTGCTTGACGGTGACGATCGTCCGGGGACTCGTCCTCGCACGTTCGGCATTCGAGCACTCCGCCAACTACGAGTCGATCGTCGCCCTCGGCCGGTTCCAGCCCGTCGAGGACGCGGCCGAGCGGCTCGCCGCCTTCGAAGCGTTCACGGAGAAGCTCCTGCCCGGCCGGTGGAACGAGGTTCGCGGGCCGAGCCGGAAGGAGCTCAAGGCGACGACGATCCTCGCCATGCCGATCGACGAGGCGTCCGCGAAGATTCGGTCGGGCCCCCCGGACGACGACGATTCCGCCGATGCCGCGATCGACACCTGGGCCGGAGTGGTTCCGATCGTCACGTCGTTCGGGGAACCCGAACCCTCAGCCGGTCTGCGCCCGGGCATTCCGATCGCCGCCAGCATCAACCGCCTGCTCGACACTGCGGAGGCGAGCAAGTGAGAAAGGAGAATCGTGATCGACACGATCAGCGCCTTCGAGGCGCCCCGGATGAGCATCGCACGAGCGGCGCGTGTGCCCTATCGAGCGATGGCGGCCCTCGACGACGCGGTCGAGCTGGACGCATCGCTCCGCGACCTCGTCTGCCTTCGCGCCTCGATCGTCAACGGCTGCGCCTACTGCGTCGACATG